>JBFMGU010000333.1:0-10405 GCA_040752415.1 Myxococcota bacterium | reverse complement strand
AGTCAGTGGCACCGGGTCGACGGGTGCCCTCCGGTTTTCCGACGAGAAAATCGACAACCCACGGACTCCGCGCCCGCTGACTTCCCGGGAGGGGGAGGGGGATGGGGAGAGGGAGGGGGAACACCGCCTTTGGTACCGGTCAACCTGACCGGGCACCGCTGTAAGTCCAACGGGCTCACCAACCGCGATAGCCCCACAGCCCGGCGGGCGTGCCCATCCACTTGATGTGCTCCGCGTCGGCGGGATGGATGGTGATGGACTGGACGCGGTTGCCGGGGAGCCCGTCGGCCTGCGTGATGGTGGTGAGGCGCGGAGGCGTGGCCACGTCGTCAAGGCGGAAGGCGCCGGCGTTCTGCGTGCCCACCCACACCACGGTGGTGCCGGGCCAGGCATCCAGCGCCAGGCACAGGAGGTCATTGGAGGGCAGCCCCGCGTTGTCCTGCGTGAAGCTGGTCCAGCTGGCGGCGCCCAGGTCCGGGCCCTCCAGGCGCGCCAGTCCGCCCGCGGTGGCAAACCAGCGACGCTGCGGGTTGGCCAGGTCCACCGCCACCGCACGCACGTTGAAGCTGGGCAGCAGGCCGGGCGTGCGCTGCGCGTCGAAGTGCACGATGGCGTCGACGCTGTCGGGCGGGGCCAAGGTCACCAGCGCCGCGCCCTCCCGGGTGACCACCCAGAACGAGAGCACCTGCTCGTCAAAGGGCGCCTCGAGGTTGGTGGTGGCCGGGTCCACGAGGACCATGTTGGGCTCCCCGCGCACCTCGTCATTGCCGCCGCCTTCCGGGATGGAACGCAGCACGCTGCCCTGCGCGTCCACCACCTGCACGCCGCCCTGCGAGGCCACGATCACGTACGCCCCCTCCGGGTCCACGCCGCTGCCCGCCACCGCCACACTGCTCACGTCGTTGTCCAGGAGCCACGCGTTGTCGGTGATGTGCTGGCAGGTGGTCTGCAGCCCGCCCTGGTCTTCCCGACGACAAATCCACACGCCGCTGTCGGTGGCGTAGGCCTCCACGCGCTGGCCGTTTCCGTCGGGAGTGCCGAGCGCCACCGCGCGCACCTCGACGCCGGTCTGCAGGTCCGCGCCCTGGTCGGCGGGGTTGAAGACGTCGGCGGTGTTGGAGCCCAGCGTGAAGGAGCGCAGGTCATTGCTGGTGCCCACCAGCAGCAGCGGCGCGACGCCGCCACTCGGGTCGGGGTCCACCGTGGCGGTGAGCACGTCGCGGTTCTGGCCCAGCGGGGTGGGCGTCACCAGCGTGGTGATCCCGGCGGGCAGCACCGCGTAGCGCAGCGTGTCCGCGGCGGAGCCCCCGCACCCGTCGACGACGACGGCGCGCAGCTGGTGGAACCCGCGCAGCGGCGCGGCGAGCGTGCCCGTGCCGTCGCCCGCCACCGTCACCGCGCCGTGGATGGAGTCCTCCGCCGTCAGCGTGGTGGCTCCCGCGGCGGGGTCGGAGGTGGTGGTCACCTGGAAGGACAGGGCCACGCCCTCGGCCAGCTCGTCGGGCGCGGTGAGGGTCAGCGTGGGCGGCGCCACCACCACCACGGTGATGCTCGTCGGGGTGCCCGTCTGGTTGGCTCCGTCGGTGGGCGTGCAGGTCAGCGTGCGCGTGCCAGTGCCGTTGAAGGTCACGGTGAAGGAGCGCGTGCCCTGGCCCTGCACGCTGGCCGGCATAGTGTCGGCGGCGTTGCTGCTGGAGAGCTGCGCGCTCAAGGGCACGTCGCCATCCGGGTCCTGCAAGGTCACCTGCACGGTGCTGGCGCCCTCCGAGGTGCACTGCGGCAGCGGGGTGAACTCGCAGGTGGGCGGCTGGTTCACCACGGCGGTGATGGTGATGGCGTGCTGGAAGGAGAGCCCATCCCCGTCGACGTAGCGCAGCGACGCGGTCCACTCCCCGGGCGTGACCAGCAGCGCGGAGAAGGTGGCTTCACCGTTGTTCGCGCCGCCGGCGGTGAAGCTGCCCGGGTAGTCCTGCGTGACGCCGTTGGGGTCGGTGAGCGTCCAGGTGAGGCCCGCGGGGAGGATGGGCTGGTCGTCGTTGACGTCGGCGCGGAGCTCCACGGTGGCGTCGGTGCGCACCGCGCTGGTGGCGGCCACGCCGTTGTTGGTGGGCACGGTGATGAGCACCGACGGCGTGCCCGCGGGCAACACCGGCACGGTCAGCGACGCGCTGGTGGTGTTGCCCGACGCATCCGTGTAGCTGAGCGAGACCTGCGCGCTCCCCGCGGCGCCCACGTTGGCGACGGAGAACGTGCTGGTGGCGCTGGTGCCGTTGACCGTGACGTTGCCCTGCCCGCTGACCGGGGCGCCGGCGGCGCTGGTGAAGGTCCACGCCACATTCTGCGGGAGGATGGCGGTGTTGTCGGCGAGCGCGGCGGCGAACGAGAACGCGCCGTCCTCCCGCACCAGCGCGAGGACCTCCGTCCCGTCGTGGACCGGCGCGGTGATCTCGACGGTGGGCGCGGGGTCGGGGCTGACCGCCACGGAGAGCGTGGCCTGCACCGGGTTGGCCCCGTCGGTGTAGCTGTAGCGGACCTGCCAGCTGCCCGCGGCGTTGAAGGCGACGGAGAGCGTGGCCTGGCCGGTGGTGCCGCTGCCGGAGAACACGCCCTGGTTGCTGACGGCGGCCCCGCCGGGCGGCGTCACGGTGAACCCGCCGTTCTGCGGGAGCAGGAGCGTGTCGTCGGAGATGTCGACCTGGAACTCCAGGGTCTGGCCCAGCTGCACACCGGCGGTGACCGCGGTGCCGTCATTGGCGGGCGCGGAGAAGGACACCGTGGGCGCCTGGTTGCCGCCTGAGCTCGACGACGAGGAGACCGCGCCGGAGGAGGACGCCGCCCCCGAGCTGGAGGCCGTCCCCGACGAGGAAGCCGCGCCGCTGGAGGACGAGGTGGCGCCGCCGCTGGAGGACGAGGAGACCGCGCCCGACGACGTGGAGGACTCCGCGTGCGACGCGTCCTGACCCCCCACGCCGGAAGGACCGCCGTCGTCCACCTCCGTTCCCGGCACGATGCCGTTGCCGCAGTTGCATCCTCCCACCACGCCGGTGGTGAGCAAGCCCAGGAACAACCAGGAGTGAGCATGCTGCCAGGTTCTCATGACATCTCCGCACACGGCCGCGTGACGACGCACGGGCCTCCATGTGCGGGTTACCGGCACGGCGTGAGGACTGGCTCGGCGGGGATCAGCGTGGCCGGGCCAGCAGCGACGTCAACCACTGGGCGATCTGACCCGCCACCTGCACGGGCTGGGTGGAGAAGTCGACACACTCGGAGATGCCCTGCTGCAGGAAGTGGGAGCGCAGCGCGGGATCACACCGACCCACCACGAACACCGGTACGCCGGCACGCCCCGCGCGGTGCAGACCGGCCACCACCTGCGCCGGCACGCCAAACCCGAGCTTCTGGTCGACGAACACCGCGTGCACGGTGGCGCCGAGCAGCGTGTTGGCGGCTTCGGAGAGCGTCGGGAAGCCGCTGACAGTGGCGTGCCAGGACAGAGCGGCGGCCACGGCCTGCGCGTCGGGACCGGGCCGGGCAATGAGCACCACTTGCAACGGAATACGCGCGGGCTGCGGGGGCGCCTCGGTGACGGTCTCCGGCTGGCCAAACGCGCTCATGGCCAGGCTCTCCACCTCGAAGGCGGGCTCGTCGTGGTCGGATGTCATGGGCATGCACGCTCCCATCCGGTGGCCGGCGGATGAGCAGACCACCTGCCTGGGAGTACCGGGGCGCGCATGGATCGGGCTCGGCGGAAACAGCCTGGCCCGTCGACGACAACACCGCCGACGGGCCATGGGTCCTGCAACGCGATGGCTCAGAACACGCCGGGGTTGGCCGGGTCGGGTTTCACGAGCAGCACCGCTTCATTGATGTTGGCGCCCTCATCCACCACCATCACGGCGTTGCCGTTGAAGCCAAGCCCCACCGGACTGTCGAACCCGGAGACGATGGTGGTGGTGGCACCGGTGTTCGGGTCCACGCGCAGCAGCTTGCCGTTGCCGTTGGTGTTGTCGCGGTCCACCAGCAGCAGGTTGCCCGTGACCGGCGCCACCAGGATGTCCATGGGCTCCACCACCGTGGGCGCCAGCGAGGCGATGAACGCGCCGGTGGTGGCGTTGTAGCGCCGGATGCGGTCGGTGCCTCGCACGCTGACCCACAGGTCCGTGCCGTTGAGGGCCACGAACGTCGCCTGGTTCAGGTTGGTGGCGTCGTTGATGGTGAAGAGCGAGGTGGGCGTGGTGGCGAGGTTGTTGAAGCACTGCACCCGCGCGGAGAACGGGAACGCCACACAGAGCTTATCTCCCTCGAGAGCGAGACCGGCGGGGAAGGAATCAAACATGGGCCCGCCCTGGCCGGTGGCTTCCAGGTACACGTCGTTGAGGTTGCCGGAATTGTCCACCGAGACGATCCGGTTGGGGCCGTTGAGGGCAAACAGGGTGCGGTTGTTGGTGGCGTCGTAGACCACACCCCAGGGCGTCTGGTTGAGGTTGATGCGCGCGCCCGCGGGATCCCGCAGGTCGTCCTGGGTGCGGTCGGAGTAGATGACGACCGCGCGGTCATTGCCGAAGTTGGAGACGATGACCCGCCCGGAGGACGGCTCCATGATGGCGTCAAAGGACTGGTTCAGGCGGTTGCCGTAGCCCAGCACCTCGACGAGGAATCCCGCCTCGGAGGTGAACGTGAACGGAGAGGCCACGCGGAGCTGCGTGTTCTCCGCGCTGTTGCGGGTGTTCCCGGCCTCGTCGGTGGCCTGCGCCACGATGCTGACCGGATCCAGCGGAAGCGCGCAGTTGGGCACGGTGAAGGTGAACGCCACCGGCGGGCTGGTCGTGGCCACACCGGAGGCGAGCAGCACCGGGCCGCCGGTCCGCAGACACGAGCCGCCCGTCCCGAACTGCGCCACGTAGCTGAGCGAGCTGAGCGCGCGATCGTCGGTGGCGGTGACCTCGAAGCTCACCCGGCCGCCGACGGCGACGTCCGTGGTGGGAGCCTGCGGGAAGGTGATGACCACGCTCACGCTGGGCGGCACCACGTCGACGCTGCCCTGCACGCCGAGGAACTCGGTGTCGCAGGTGGTGGTGGGCTGGCCGCCGGCGTCATTGAGGCAGGCCTGCACCGCGTAGGAACCGGGCTGCGGGAAGCTGAGCTGCGCGGGGGTCACCGCGTTGACCGTGACCGAGGGGTCCACCGTGAAGGTCACCGACGACGAGTCGAGCTGGTTGCCGAACCCGTCGGTGAGGAAGGCCAGCACGCTGCCGCCCTGCGCCGCCAGGGACGCCGAGAGCGTGAGGTTGAAGCCCTGGCCCGGGTTGGGGTCCATCACCAGCGGCTCACTCTGCGACGAGAGGCCCGAGCCCGGCACGCGCGCGCTCACCGTGTAGCTGCCCGCGCGCACCACGCCGTTGACCGTGCCGTTGCCATCGCCGTCGTCGACGATGAAGGCGTTGGGCGCGTTCACCGTCACCGCCACCGCCAGCCCGGTCTCGTTGAGGAAGGAGTCGACGACGGAATAGGTGAAGGGCACCGGCTCCCCGGCCACGAAGCCGCCCGGCGGGGGCGTGCCGAGCGAGAAGGAGAAGCCGCTGGGGTCGGGCGCACCCGGCGCCACCGCCACCGTGGTGCTCGACGAGAGCGAAGCGCCGCTGGCGTCCACCGTGTAGAACGCCGCGCGCCGCAGCTCCGCGCTGGCCTGCGTCACGCCGTTGGTGGTGCTGGTGGACAGGACCTGGTTGGCGCCGGTGTTGTCCTGGCCAAGGTTGGCGGTGATGACCGGCGTCTCGGCGCGCAGGATGTTGCCGTAGGCATCCTCGAGGTGCGCGGTGAAGGTCACCGTGTCACCCGCGGTGGGCGTGCCCGACGACGAGGTGAGCACCAGGCGCGACGCGGACGCGGGCAGCACGTCCAGCGACGCCGAACCGACGATGTTGGTATCCCGCACCGCCACGTTCACGGTGTAGGGCGAGCCCTCGGTGGCGCGGGTCACGCGCTGGATCACGTTGCCCACGACGAGCGCGCCGGGAGCGTCGGTCCAGATGTCCACCGGCTGCGCCAGCGGATTGCCGAACGCGTCCGTCACCGTGGCGGTGACCGTGACGTCGCTGCCGGCCGTGAGCTGGGTTGGGCTCAGGGAGACCGTCAACTGGCTGGCCTGCGCCGGGTCCACCGAGACGCCGACGACCTGCGTGAGCTGATCCGCGCTGGCGGAGACCGTGTAGATGCCCGCGCCACGCAGCTGCGCGGTGGCGGTGGCCACGCCGTTGTTCACCGACACCGCGGAGAGCGTCTGGGCGCCACCCTGCGGGTCATTGGGGAACGTCCCGCTGATGGCGGGGCTGTCACCACGACGGATGTTGCCGTACGCGTCCTCGACGTGCGCGGTGAAGGTGATGGTCTCCCCGGCCACGGTTGCCGCGGGTTCCGCCGACGCCACCAGCGTGGCCGCCGCGGCCGGGACCACCGGGAGCGCCACACTGCCCACCACCGCGCTGCCCGCCACCGACGCGGCGATCGTGTAGTCGCCCGCTTCGCTGGCCCGGGTGATGTTCTTGAACGTGGTGCCGACGAGGAACGCGCCGGGCGCGTTGGTCTGGAGCATGACCGGCAGGGCCAGCGGGTTGCCGTACGCGTCGGTCACGCTGGGAGTCACCACCAGGTCCTCGCCCGCAACCAGCGGCGAGGAGGACAGGCTGAGCGACATGTTGGCCACGGGCCCGGGGCTCACCGTCACCGGGATGCTGCTCTCCAGCAGGATGGCCGGGCCCGCGTCGGCGGCCGCCTGTGGGTCGGCGAGCTGGGCCGTGACGCTGTAGCTGCCAGCGCCCCGCAGCTGCGCCGTGGCGGAGGCCACACCACCCTCGAGCGAGACCGCGCCCAGCGCCTGCGCGCCGCCGAGCGGATCGTCGGGGAAGGTGGCGGAGAGGGAGGGGGCGTCGTCGTGGCGGATGTTGCCGTAGAGGTCCTCCACGTGCACGGTGAAGGTCACCGTCTCACCGGCCATCGCCGACGACGGAGAAGCCATGGTCACCAGGCGCGCGGGCGCGGCGGGAACCACGGTGAGCGAGGCGCTGCCAATCACGTTGGTGCCCACGCCGCGCGCCGCCACCAGGTAGTCCGTGCCCTCGGTGGCCCGGGTGATGCCGTAGATCTGCTCCCCCACGACGAATGCACCGGGCGCGTCGGACTCCAGCAGGAGCGGGAAGTCCACCGCATTGTCGAACGCGTCGGTGACCGCGGCCACCACGCTGAGCTGCTCCCCGGCCACCAGCGGCGAGGGAGAAAGCGTGAGCCCGATGTTCGCGGGGTCACCAGGCAGCACACGATAGGCCGCGGTGACGTCGGGAAGACCGGTGAAGCTGGCGGTGACCGTGAACTGCCCGGCGGTGCGCGCCACCACCTGGCCGCGCGTCAGAGTGCCCTCGGTGGTCAGCGCAAAGGCCTGGGCGTCCTCGTCGGGCTGGCCCGCGTGCCACACCGGCAGACCGCTCTGCAGCGTGGGCGCCTGGGCGGGGGTGGTGTGGTTGCCGGCCTCATCCTCGAGGTGGACGCGCGCCACCAGCAGCTCTCCGGCGCGCAGCTCCGTGGCGGCCAGCGCCAGCACCAGGCGCGCGGGCGGCGCGGGCTCGACGGTGAGCTCGGCGCTGTCGGACACCCGCGGGTCCGGGCTGCTCGCCGTCACCAGGTAGGTCCCGGCGCGACGCACGCCAAGAAGCTGCATCCCGGTGATGATGGCGTCGGGCGCGTTGGTGGAGAGGCTCAGCGCGCCGGCGTCCAGCGCGTTGCCCTGCGCGTCCTGCACGGAGAGCACCAGGCGCACCGGGGTGGTGGCGGGAACGCCGAGCGTGTCGGCGGCGGGGAGCTCCGTGCCGGCCACCGTGGCGGCCAGCTTCAGGTCCAACATGGCCGGCACACCCGCCACGACGACAAACGGGGCCATGGCGGTGGCCTTCCCCGCGTCACCCGCCAGCTCCGCTTCCACCACCACGTTGCCATCTCCCACCGCGGTGAGCCCGCTGAGCTGCGCCAGCGCGATGCCGGCGTCGTCGGTGGTCACGGTGACGGCGGTGGGCGCGGGGTCGTAGTCCTGCGTGGACACCGTGACGTTGAGGCCCTGCAGCGGCACCGCGGCCTCGTCGTTGCGCGCGGCAATGCGGACCAGGAGCTTTCCGTCGTCGGCGGAGATGGTGGCGGACTCCAGGGTCACCACCAGCGCCTCCGGTCTCCGCACCTGGCGCGTGACCTCCACCACCGCGGCGCTGGACGCGTTGCCGAAGATGGCGGTGCTGACGGGGTCGGTTCCCTCCGCGGTGGCCACCACCTCGAAGTGGTTCAGCGTCGACGCCGCACCCTCGACGAGGGCGAGCGGCACGGTGAGCTTGAAGCGCCCGGAGACGGGGTCCGCGGTGGTCTTGCTGGTGAACGCGCCGCCGTCGTCCATGGCCTCGGTGAACGCCGGGTCGCGGGTGATGGCCACGCTCGCCTTGGGCTCACCCACGCCGGTGATGGTGACGCGGTCCAGCGCCGTGGCGGTGGGCGTGGGGTCCAGGAAGGGCGCGGGAGGCGGCTCGCGGTCGCAGCCCGCCAACGCCACCGCGGTCAACGGAAGCACCATTCTCATGACGACATGAATGCGCATGCGCAAATCTCTCCTGGCGCACCCCTCGAGGTGCGGCTCGGGTCCATGCGCGAGGTACCGACCGGTTTCGTGAATTGGCTCACGCCGCGCGTGCTTGCCGCGCACGCAGCAGACGCCCACAGGTGCACCGATGTGCCGAGGCACGCGCCACACGACCACATCAGCGCCGCGTGGAGGCAGGAGAGTTTGACGTCGTCACGCGCCGGCGCGCTGCAGCCAGCTCTCCATCTGACGGTGATCCACCAGCCCTGCCTGCTGCATCACCGGCCTCCCGCCGCGCAGCACCACGAAGTTGGGGATCCCGCGCACACCGTAGCGCGCGGCCAGCGCCGGGTTCTCTTCCGTGTTGACCTTGAGCACGAGCGCACGCCCCGCCAGGTTGCGCGCGGTCTGGCGGACGTGCGGCGCGGCGGCGCGACACGGACCACACCAGCTGGCCCAGAAGTCCACCAGCACCGGCACCCGCGCGGCGCGCGCAATGTCGTCGAACTCACGCGCGTCGACGTCCAGCGGCTCGGACACGGGCTCCAGCGCAGCCTTGCAGGCCCCGCAGCGTCCGCGGTCCGTCAGGTGATGCGCGGGCACGCGGTTCTGGGCGCCGCACGAGGGGCAGTTGCGGATCATGCTCGACACCTTCCTTCCCAGGGCTTCGGGAAGATGGGCATCCCGGATGGATCCGGCAACTCATGGGCTGTCGGGTTCCCCGCACACAGGCCGGCTCGACCGATCGCGACGACGAAGCACGTGGGGACACCGCGGCACAGCGAGGCCCCGGGCTGACGAACCGCCCACTGTACCTGCTTTCTCCGTCAGCGCGGCTCGGCAGCCCCTACAATCGTCCACCAGTCCCTTGGTCAGCCCCGGGCCGCGCTGTGACGACGACGGAAAACCGGTCCACGCATGTCCCCGTTCACGCGGTCGAAGCGACGGAGGAGCGGTCAGCAATGTAGGGGCTGCCCGTTGCCGGCACTGCGTGAACGGTGGAGGTGGCCGGCAATGGTCAGCCCCGGGCCGCGCTGTGATGACGACGGAAAACAGGTCCTCACGTGCGCGGCAACTGCGGCTGACGCAACCATGGTCGCGCTGCGCTAGGGTGCGCCAGGCGCCGAGTCAGCGTTACAGCGGTTCCCGTTTGGGTTGACCGTGGTTCCGTCGCGGGGAACGCACCGGCGGCTGAAGCCGCGTCTGGAAAGTCACCAAGCCTTGCCTCGCATCCCGTCTGCCTCGTTGGGCTGCGCAAGGCTCTGCGTTGGCGACATAGGGTGCGTGGCTTGAGAATGTGACGTTCCGGGACCTCGTCACAAACCTGGATGCTGCGAAACCGCGTTCCCCAACGCCACCAACGCAGAGCCTTGCGCGGCCCAATGAGGCAAGCGGGATGCGAGGCAAGGCTTGGTGACTTTCCAGACGCGGCTTCAGCCGCCGGTGCGTTCCCCGCGACGGAACCACGGTCAACCCGAACGGGAACCGCTGTAACGCTGACTCGGCGCCTGGCGCACCCTAGCGCAGCGCGACCATGGTTGCGTCAGCCGCAGTTGCCGCGCACGTGAGGACCTGTTTTCCGTCGTCATGACAGCGCGGCCCGGGGCTGACCATTGCCGGCCATTGGGCCCGCTCACGCAGTGCCGGCAACGGGCAGCCCCTACATTGCTGACCGCTCCTCCGTCGCTTCGACCGCGTGAACGGCGCATGCGTGGACCGGTTTTCCGTCGTCGTGACAGCGCGGCCCGGGGCTGACCATTGCCGGCCACCTCCACCGCTCACGCAGTGCCG
>JBFMGU010000332.1:0-10428 GCA_040752415.1 Myxococcota bacterium | reverse complement strand
CCCCCACCGGCAAACCGGTCCCGCCCCACCGCTTCCACACCAACCTCCTACCACCCCGCCCGCGGCGCCCCGGGAAAGAGCCCTGGCCCGCACCTTGCTCCGCGTCGTCGTGGAGGATCCGCGCGATGTCCAGGTTGCTGGTGACGCTGGTGCTGGTGCTGGTGCTGGGGCTTTCCCACGAGGTGCGGGCGGCGGCCTCGCCGTGGGTGCCGGTGGAATCCGAGACGCGGCTGGTGGGCGACCCCGCGGTGGACCTGGAGCTGCGCCTCTACATGATCCGCCAGGCGCGCAGCAGCGTGGACCTGGTGCTCTACGAGCAGGGTGACGACGAGGCCGTGGGCCTCCCCGTGCTCAGCGCGCTGCGCGAGGCGGCCAACCGCGGCGTGAAGGTCCGCGTCATCACGCAGTGGTTCTTCCAGTACCTGTACCACCCGTTCAACGAGTCCCCGAGCTACACCACCAATCCGCCCGCCGCCGTGCCCATCGAGTACGTGGTGTTCGGCTCGCCCACGTCGGTGGTGCGGAACGGCTGGCATCCCAGCGACGGAATCCACGGCAAGGTGCTGGTGGTGGATCGCACGTGGGCGCTGACCACGGGTCGTGGGCACGCGGAGATGAACCTGCGCTGGCTCGACGTGTCCTTCGCCATGAAGGGCCCGCTCGCCGAGCACACCGCGCAGGCCTTTGACGCGCTGTGGGAAGACGCGCGCACCTACGGTGAGGTCTACAAGCCCGCGTTCACGCGCCCGCGCCCCACCGCCAAGCAACGCCGCCAGCACCTTCCGCACTACCAGGCCAGAGAGGGCATGGCCGCGGAGCTGGAGTCGCTCATCCACTGGCTGCACCGGCCGCGGTCGGTGACCACGTCGACGACGGGACGCGGGCGTGTGCTCCACTTCGACTTCGTGCGGCAGATGGCGCGACTCAAAGCGGAACGCCGGGAGCCCGCCACGTGGGAAGAGCGCCTCACGGTGCTGCACGACCCGATGATCGACGCGTTCGTGGAGCGGGTGGAGCGCGCAGGCCCGGGCGAGGAGATCCGTTTCACGTCGATGTACGCGATGCTCCACCCGCGCGCGAAGCAGGCGGTGTTGACGGCGCACCGTCGGGGCGTGCGCGTGGTGATGTTCACCAACGAGGGACTGGTGGCCCCGCCGATCACCACGTTCGCCTGGATGGCATCGCTACGGGACATCGACGACCTCGCCGCGGCGGGGGCCGAGGTGTACCTGTTCCAGAAGGTCTCCCGGGAGCCGTGGGACTTCCTGCACCTGAAGCTCGCGGTGGTGGGAGACACGGTGTTCTTCGGCTCGCACAACCTGAACGTGGCCAGCAGCGCCGCCAATGACGAGATGGCCTTCGAGGTGGAAGACCCCGTGCTGGCCGCGGACGCGCGCGCGTTCTTCGACGAGAACCTGCGTCGCAATGCCTACCGGCTGCACCCGCGCGCGGCCACGCCGTTCCGTCCGCTGGGTGTGGTGGGGCGGATGATGCTGGAACCGGTGCTGGGGTTCTGGTGACCGGGCGGACCGGTACCTTCACGTGATTCCCGCCTTGGTGGCCAGCAGCGTGGCTTCCGCCTTGGTGTGGACATTGAGCTTGGCGTAGGTGCGCCGGATGTACGTCTGCACCGTGGCCAGCGACACTCCCAGCTCCTCGGCAATCTCCGCATAGGAGTATCCGTGGGAGAGCCGCTTCAGCACCGTGCGCTCCCGCTCGCTGAGCGCTTCCAGTGGGCTGGCCGCCCTGGTCTCCGGTCGGAAGGACGCCAGCACGCGCCGCGCAATGGCCGGCGTCATGGGCGCGCCTCCCTCGGAAACATCCAACAACGCCTGGACAATCTGCGCCGCCGGTGTGGACTTGAGCAGGTAGCCGCTGGCACCCTGCTTCAACGCCTCAAAGAGATTGTCGTCGTCGTCAAACTGGGTCCAGATCACGGCGCTGCACTCCGGCAATGCCGCTTTCAAGGAGGGAAGGAACGTGTGGCCGGTGCCATCCGGCAGCTGCAGATCCACCAGCGCCACCTCCGCCTGCAGGCCGCGCTGGATGGTGGAGATGCCCGCTTGCAGCGTGGGACACACCGCCACCAGGGAGCAGCGGGGCTCGCGCCCCAGGGCGTGCTTCACGGCCTCCACCAGCTCCGGCCGGTCCTCCAGGATCAGCACCCGCATCGGCCGCGTGGTTTCCATGGGATTCACGACGAAGACGCTATCCACTCCACCCGTCGAGCACCACCGCGCTCCCTCGCGCAGCGTCGGAAAACGCGGGGTGTCGCATGTCCATGGGACAAGACCGTCAAGCTCCCGCGCCGGGATGCGGCCGGGGCTCGTCGGGTTGCGCCGCGGTGGGGATGACCAGCGTGAGCCTTGTCCCCGCGCTGCCGGATTCCACCTCCAGGTGCCCGCCCAGCGCCTGTGCCCGCCGCTTCATGTGTGAAAGCCCGCGCCCCGCACCGCCGCCGGTGGGATCAAAACCCTGGCCGTTGTCGGAGACGGACACCAGGATGCGCGCGGTGCCTTCGACGAGACCGGTGCGAACCGTGACCCGCGACGCGCGTGCGTGCTTGATGACGTTGGCAATGGCCTCCTGGACAATGCGCAGGATGTGCAGGGATTCCTCCGGACCAAAGGGGCGGAGCTCCTGCGCCACCTCCATGCGCCACTCCAGGGTGATGCCCGCAGCGTCGAGAATGGGCTGAAGCCGCGGCCGCAGCACGCCGAGCACCTCCGACACCTCCCGCGGCTCGGAATCCAGAGACCCGATCACCAACCGCATCTCATCCAGCGCGCCCCGCAACGTCACCGAGAGATGGGGTGGCACGTCGACACCGCGCTCAATCAGGGCCAACGCCGACGTGAGCTGGCTGCCCAGGCCGTCGTGCATCTCGCGGATCATGCGGTCCCGCTCCGCGCTCAGCAGCTTGTCGTGCTCCAGTTGGCGCAGCTTGCGGTAGCTCTCCTCAATCTGGACGCGCCTCTCCTCTACGCGCCGCTCCAGGGTCCGCCCCAGGTCTTCCGCCTCCCGGAGGGAATGCGCAAACCGGCGCAACAGCGACACACCGAAGGTCAACACAAAGAGCGGCGCCTCATGCGGCATCAGGTATCTGGCGCCGGGAGGAAGCACTCCCAGGTTGAGCACCACGTCGTGCGCGCCCACCGCCAGGCTCACCACGCTGCCGACGATGTAGATGACGCGTTCCCCCTGCCCCAGCCGACGGATGTTCATCAGGATGGAGCCACACGCGTACGCGGCAATGGAGAACGTGAGGCAGTGCAGCCACACCACCGAGGAGAGGAACACCGGCGTGGGCAGCAACGCCATGATGGTGATGGCCACCGCGCCGGTAGCCACCAGCGCACGCTCCCGTTGCACGCTGCGCAGCGCCAGGAACTGGCGGGCCCAGATGGCCAGCGCCACCACAAACGCGAACAGCGCGCTGTGGATGACCCGTTCCCACGTCCAGAAATCCAGCGGCGGGTTGTGCACCCAGTAGTTGAGGCTGGAGATGCCGTAGAACAGGCCCACCAGGCTGAAGGTGCCGTACACGCGCTCCCGGCTGGAGAGCCACAACGCCGCCATCAGGCCCGCCATGAGGAAGGAGAGCAGCGTCTCGGACCACGGCAGGGTGCCACGCAGGACGTCGTCGACGTTGTAGCTGGGGCGCAGCGCGTCATCCGGGCCAAGCCACACGCGGTCCAGCATGGCCTGGTTGTAGGGCACCGCGCCCAGCACAATGTCAATCCGGTTGTCCACCTTGTCCAACAGTGACGAGGGAAACACAAAGTAGAGCGGGCTGGAGAAGTTCCGTGAGACGGGCGGGGTGAGTCGGCCGCCGGAGCCCACGGAGTGCCCGTTCACGTAGGCATCCGCCGTCATGTTGGCCGCGGGCAGATACAACGCCCACCGCTGGCTGGTCTCCCCCGGCGCGGGCACGTGGAACCGGTACCAACCCAGGCCGCCGTGATAGGCGCGCTCTCCTCGCCAGGCGTCGGGCAGGGACACGGGGACCCAGCGCGGGTCATCCGCCGCCGGTGGCGACGTCAACGTGGCATCAATCAGCAGCCAGCCTTGTTGGAGTGACAGCACACCGGGCGCCCCATGAGGCGAGGTGCACGCAACAACCGCCAAGAGCCAGGTTCCCAGGAAGTACCGCAGCCGCAACACGCCACGACGCTACCACGCACCGGTCACCTGCGCCGCCCGAATGACGAGGAGGGTTTCCCGAAACGTGAGCCGCCTCACGGGGAGCAAGCGGGGCCATGACAGCCGTGTCCCAGACGCGCCTCGCGCTTGGCCTGTGCTCCACGTGGCCGACGTCAGCAGCGGCGTTTCTCCTGCGCGCCTCGGTCCGGGAGCATCGCGGATCTTCGCCGGGATTCGCCGCGACGCCAGCGTGGGGATTGCGCGTGCCAGCGCAGCGTCCTTCGTCGCGGCGGCGAACACACTTCCCCGGCTCCAAGCGCGCGCTTTTCCGGAGCGCCGGTTCCGACGTCCCACTCAGCGTTGGTTTGACCGGTGTCGGTGCCACTGTTACTCGACGTGGACATCAGAGAACGGGCCGCATGGCGTGGCTGCGTTCTTCTCCTGGAGGCGTCCGTGCGTGTTTCGCAGACGAAGCAGCAACGTGTTGACAATGTTGGTCAGAAGCAGGTGAACCAGGCCCATTCCACGCAGGCGCCGCAGGCGACGCAGAAAAGAGCGCAGGCCGCCGCCCCGGATCTTGATCACGCGGTTCCCAGGTCGACGACGCAGCAGTTTGCCAAGGCCTCCCAGCAGCCGCGCGCGGGCCAGAGCGCTTTGAGCACGCGCATTGCTCACCGCGACACGCAAGCGGGGATGAACGAGGCGGCGTGGAAGGATACGGCCAAGGCCGAAAAGCGCATGGACACCGTGGCCAAGGAGCTCACCAAGGGCTGGGACGGCGCCGACGCCAAGGACATGCGTGCGGAACAGAAGGCGTTCAAGGAATTCAACAGCGCCTGGGCGAGCTTTGACGCGTTCCAGTCCAACGACGGCGGCAGCATCTGGCGCACGGAGGCCGCGGGCATGGCCAAGGACGGCATCGAGGCGCGCATCAAGTTCCTGCAGGCCGGTGCGGAGGTGCAGGGCAACACCAGCGCCAACATCCCCGACGACGCCACGCAGCAGGAGATGAACGCCTTGGCCTATGAGTCCTTCGCGGCCGCGGAGCACCGCCTCAAGGACCTGGAGGGCAAGATCGAGGTGCAGCTTGACGACGGCGCGCTGAACATGTTCCGCGCCGCCCAGGAGGCGTTCCGCGACTTCCGCGATGCCACGGCCACCCGCGTCTCCAACGGCGAAGCGCGCGGCGGCACCTTGGCACCCCTCATCCGCAGTGGCGTTGCCGAGCAGATGACGGAACAGCACTTTGAGCGTCTGTCGCAGCTTCTGAAGAGTCTGCAGAGCGGCTGAGCCAAGACTCGTTGGGCGTGATGCCGTTGTATCGGCAGTCATGTCGACGTCGTCACCGCGGCACGTGCCATGCAGCGCGAGCAACGGCGCGCTTGACCGCCGCGCGCGATGCCGCGGAGACCTGCATGGAGAGCCCCACGTTGGCGGAGGAGTCCGCCCAGCTGTTGAGCGCACGCCTGGAGTCGGTGAAGCGCGAGCTGCAGAAACACCATGAACAGCTGGAGTCCGACGCCACCTTGCGCACCGACGCGCCTTCCCGCCTGGAGCCGCGCGCTGAGCAGCGTCGTCGGGCGGCGGGGGCGCTGCGGACGCTCCGCGCCCGGTTGAGACAACTGCGCGCCGACGTGGACACCGCGTTCATCACGCTGGACGAGACGGCCCAGGAGATGACGCGGCTGCGCGGCGAGCGCATGGACCTGACGGTGAAGCTGGACGTGCTGCGCGAGGAGAACCTGAAGGTGAAGGGGCAACTGGAGGCGGCGCGCCGCCAGGTCTCCCGCTCCGCCGACGACGCCGACCGACTGCTGCGCGACATGTGGGAATTCCGTCGGGAGCGTGAGGGATTCCGGGAAGCCGGGGAACGGGTGCAGCTGGAATTGCTCACCGCGCAGGACGCGTTGCGGCAGCGTGACGAGCAGCTCCAGGCGTTGGAGAAGGAGCTGGCGAGCCTCAAGGAAGACCGCGACGGCCTGGCCTACATGCTGTCCTGGCAGAAGTCCGCCGCCGCCAGGGAATGACCCGTGGTCGCGCGGCCACGAGGAGCGTGGCGCCGGACACAAGGCGAAAGGCAGGACAACGTCGTCACACCCGGTGGAGCGTGAGCACCGTGACTTCCGTGGGCACCCCCACCCGCACCGGCAGCGTGTGTCCCGTCCCGGTGCTGACGTACAGGTGGCTGTCGGTCTCGCGGTAGAGGCCGCGCACGTACTTGAAGAGCCGGTGGCTCACCCACGGTCCCACCGGCGCAATCTGTCCGCCGTGCGTGTGCCCGGACAACGTCAGCTCCACCCCGCGACGACGAATCTCGTCGAAGTCATCCGGGTGGTGCGCCAGGCACAAGCGGAAATCCGCGTCCTCGCAGTGCAGGAGCGCCTGCGCCACGAAGGCCGCGTTCTGCTCGTCGCGCGGGGCGCTGGCACGTTGGCCCACCGGGAAGTCCACGCCGCTCACGTTCACCAACGCGCCCTGCACCCGCACCGGCAGGCTCTCGTTGATGAGGACCTTGAAGTGCGGATGACGTCGCGCCACCTCGACGATGCGCTCCCGCTCCCGGAAGTTCTCGTGGTTGCCGAGCACGTAGTAGTGGCCATGGGGCGCGCGCACCCGGCTCATGATGTCGAAGCAGCCACGCGACAGGGTGGGATCATCCAGCAGGTCCCCGGTGACGGTGAGCATCTCCGGCGGATCCCGCTCCAGCAGCGCCACCACCCCACGCAGGTATTCCAGCGGCAGCACCATGCCGATGTGCACGTCGGAGAGCTGCGCAATGCGCATGCCGTCCAAGCGGCGGTCCAACCCGCGCACCGGGATGGAGACGCGCTGCAGCACCGGCATGGTGTCGACGTCACCCACCTGCCGGACAACGTCCCGCAGCTTCCCCAACGCCCCCAGGATGATCTCGCGACGCGACAGGCCGAGCACGGAACAGAACCTCCGCGAAAGCCAGGTTCTAACGACTTCGCGGAGGTTGTCCAGCCAGCCTATTCCGCCACGCAGCTGAACCCGACAATGCCGCCCTGGCAGTGATACCCCTGCGGGCAGCCATCGGGTCCGTCGCAGGAGCAGTCCTGCAGGCATGCATCGTTGTTCTCCCGCACGCACGTGTCGCCGTTGGGATCCGACTGGCACGCGTACCCGTCGGGGCAACCACTCAGCGTGGTGCAGCCACAGGTGGCCGCGCACCCATCCAGCTCGCACGTGTTGCCCGCGCCGCAGGTGAAGCCGCCCGCGCACTCCTCGCTCGTCGTGCACGCGCAGCCCGCGGTTCCGTCGCACGGCGTCACGGGCTCCTGGCACACGCACCCGTCCAGGCCACACGCGCACTCCAGGCCGCTCGCGCACGGGAACTCCGGAGCGCATTCACACCCCAGCTCGAAGTTGCATCCCAGGCCCAGCTCCCACGGGTCGCGCGGCTGCGGGCCGGAGGGGCCCAGTGTCGTCGGGAGCGCAGCGCCGTCCAGGGCCACGCGCAGCAATCCCTGGTCGGTGCCCGCGTACAACACGCCGTCGGACATGAAACGCAAGGTCCACACCCAGCCGTGCACCCGGTTCTCCGCCACGCGCGTGGGCACGCCGCTGGGCGAGAGCACCAGGAGCCCGTGCGTGGTTCCCACCGCCACGCGACCGCTGTCATCCACCGCCAGCGCGAGGCCACGCTCCGGCGCGGTCCACGACGCGGCCGCAAAGACGCTGGAGGTGCCCGCCTCGAGGTCGACGAGCAGCACACCCGCCTCCGCGTCCAGCGCGAAGATGCGGCCGTCGGGAGCGAGCGCCAGGTCGGTCACGTCGCCAAGGGTGATGCCGTCGGGCGGGTTGATGGTGGACACCTGGTCGTCGTTGATGACGGCAATCCCGCCGTGGACGTTGAGCTCGCTCTGCGCTTTCAGCTCGTGGTCGTAGGTGCGGGAGAGCCGCTCAATGCCGGTGGCCGCGAGCGCATGACGACGACCCGGGAGCGGGAGCACGTCGTGCACGTGGTTGGAGGGCAGGCCGGGGACCTCGTCGATCTGGAGCGAGTCGGAGGCCTTGCGCACGTAACGCCGGGACAGCGTGGTGCGTCCTTCCGTCGAGAACTCCAGCAGCCCCAGGCCGTGCGGACCGCGATCGTTGATGGCTTCCTCGTCGAGCTCGGGGTCGTTGTACTCCTCCCAGTGCATCTCCGAGCCCAGCCACAGCGCGCCCGGCTCACCGTACGCCGCCGACGTCAGGTACAGGCTCAACCCGGGGTCGAACTGCGTCTGGATCACCTGGGTGACCTGCCCCTCGCGCACGAACAACGCGTCGCGCACGGTGGCGACGGCGAACTCCTGGCGGGTGGCATCCCCGAAGGCAATCTCCGCCGGCCCCACCAGCGGCCACATGAAATCCAGCGTGGGCGTGGTGCGCGGCGTGAAGATCTCGCACGAGCCATCCGCCTTGAGACGACACGCCTCCTGCTGCACGGTGATGCCCTCGCACACCAGGCCGGGGATCTCGTCGCGCAGGCCCAGCCACGTCTCACCCTGCGGCCCCAGGGCCACGCTGCGCACCCCGGACACGTACGGACGGCTCACCCGCAGCTCACCGTTCTCCTGCTCGATGCGCACCGTCCCGACGACGCCGAGCCGCGACTCGCTGCACATCTTGCGACCACCGACGAGCCAGCGCCCCGCGGCATCCACCGCGAGCACGTCGACCTGGTCGGGGATGGCGTGCCGGTAGAGGTCGCGCGGATCCATGAGGTCCTGCGCCACGTCGTTGCGGACTCCGTTGGGTGAGGTGGGAATGGCCACCAGGCCGCCGCCGGTGCCGCCGTATTCCAGCACACCCCCGACGAGGAGCAGCTCGCGCGTGCGGTCGTAGGCCAGCTTGCCAGGAGTGACCTCGCCGCGCATGGGCGTGGTGAGCTCCTCCTGCGTGGCCCAGGTGGTCACCTCCACGCCGTTGATGGCCTCCAGGATGGCGTGGATGCGTCCGGTCCCGTCGGAGTTCAGCGCACCCACCAGGATGGCGCCATCCATGCCCAGCGTGGTGGTGACGATGGTGGTGTTGTCCACGCCGTGGATCTCCGCCGTGGCCTGGCCTGGTCGCACCAATGCCACGCGCGTGGGCGCCTCGTTGGGCGCGCCGAACACCACGCTGATCACCGGTCCGGCCAGCGTTCCCGCGCTCATGCCGTACGTCCACTCCGCGCCGACGTTGGGGTCCAGCTCCACCCAGCGCAGCACCTCCAGCGTGGTGGGATCCAGCGCGGCCACACCCTGGTCGGAGCCCACGAAGAGCTCACCGTCGGAGACCGCCACGCTGGTGACCTTGGCGTCGACGGTGAAGCTTGAATCACGACGCAGCGTGGTGGAGCTGAACGTGATGTTGCCGTTGGCGTCGATGACGCCCTTCACCAGGTGCTCCCAGCTCGCGCCCGCGAAGCTCACGCCCTCCTCGATCCAGGTGAGGTCGAAGAAGGGCACCGGCGCGGCACCGTAGGTGTAGATGTCGTCGTGGTAGACCATCTCCGGGACGCCGTCGGCGGCGGTGTAGAGACGCACCACGCCGGTGTCCTGGTTGAGCACCACCAGTCCCGTGGAGACCACCGGGTCCATCTCCGTCAGACCGAACCAGGAGGGCGAAGCGGGCACGCCCTGCATCCCAAAGATGGCCAGCGACGACGTCGCGCTGGTGAGCATGGAGCGATGCCGCGCCGGCAGGTACACGCCCAGGCGCTCCTGCGCGCTGACCGTGGGTCCCGGGCCGGCATCTCCGCCGTCGGGACCGGAGCCTGCGTCGTCATGACCGGCATCCGCATCCGTTCCCCCGTCGGTGCGGTTGCCGGCGTCTGACGTGCCCCCATCCGCGGGGACCGTGGCGTCCGGTGTGGTGTTACCCGCGCCGCCGTCCGTCGACGAGCCGGGTTGTGGTGAGGGGCACGCTGCGACCAGGCACAGCAATGCCCAATGAAATGCAAGATGGAATCTTGTTCTCATGGGTTTCATTTTCCGGGGGAAGGAAAGTCATCGCTCCATGCGATGGGGCCGCGTGTTACACCACGCCGAAGCACTCTCAAGCGCGAGCTCTCGCGAAAGCGGACCCTCAAAAATCTGAGACGTGCTCGTCGTCACGAGGCTGATGGAAAACCAGGATGCGAAGGCCGGCGAACACCTAACCCCCCCACGCTTGTCCCACTGCGTCCACTCGCCCCCCTTCCCCAGTCCCAGTATTCCGTCGTCACCGAGCCGGGGAAGGGGGGCAATCGGTCAACGGTTGACCTCTTTTCCGACGACAAATCGCGTTGGCCTCAAA
>JBFMGU010000331.1:0-10473 GCA_040752415.1 Myxococcota bacterium | reverse complement strand
GGTTTCCCGGTCGGAATCTGGCAATTCCGGTGCTTATCTCCGTGCCAACCCCCACTGTCTCTTAGCCCCCCAGCCAGGCATTGTGGCCACGCCGCCTGGCTGGTTTGTTCTTGGGGCCGGGGGGGCGGGCCGGGCAAAGCAGCGCGCGTGCCACGACGAAAGTGCTTGAGATTCCAGGGGACCGGCTTGCGCGGGGTGTCTGAAAATCAGTCAGGCTGTCTGAATTCCGGACAGATCCGTTACGAGGGCACATGGTCGAGCTGAGGGGCGGATTGCTTCATTCTCCGGACCACGCTGACGTCGAGGCCTGGAGTCTCCGCGAGTCTCTCCCGGCCACGGAGGCACCGCCTCATCGCGGCTTCCCGCGCGCCAGGGGGTTGAAAACCCGAGTGGGCCCATGTAGGAGCCGCGCCTTGTATGGAGGTCGCGTGATGAAGACTCGTGGTGCGGCGGCGGTGGTGCTCTGGTGTCTGGGTTGTGGTGGTGGTGAGCAGGCCAAGCAGGAGGGTCCGCCGCAGGAGCAGCAGCAGCAGGAGCAGCCGGATCCGGAGTCGTTGCGTCCGGCGTTCGGGGAGTTGTGGGGCAGCAGGCCGGCCACCGACGAGAACCCCGACCCGATGGTGGTGGAGGTGGACCTCGTCGCGGAGCTGACGGTGCATGAGTTCCGCCCGGGCAAGCAGACCGACGTGATTGCGTTCAACGGGCTGGTCCCTGGCCCCACCATCCGCGCGCGCGTGGGCGACACGCTCATCATCCACTTCACCAACAACCTGGATGAGCCCACCACCATCCACTGGCACGGGCTGCGGATCGACGACGCCATGGACGGCACGCCGATGATGCAGGACCCGGTGGAGCCGGGCGCCAGCTTCACCTACCAGTTCACGCTGCCGGACGCGGGGAGCTTCTGGTACCACCCGCACTACAACACGCCGCAGCAGATTGAGCGCGGGCTGATGGGCAGCATCATCGTGCAGGAGGCGGTGCCGCCGGAGTTCGACCGCGAGCGCATCATCTTCACCGACGACATCCGCCTGCGCACCGACAACCAGATTGCGCGCTTCAACACCGAGGGCATGGACATCATGCACGGTCGGAGCGGGAACGAGTTGCTCATCAACGGCAAGACGGAGCAGGAGCCGGTGAGCGTGCGCGCGGGGACGCGGGAGCGCTGGCGCATCTTCAACGGCTCCAACGCACGCACCATGTCGTTGAGCCTGGAAGGCGCGTACTTCCGCGTGATTGGCACCGACGGCGGCCTGCTCCCGGAGCCCTACGACACCGACCGGCTCGTGGTGGCGGTGGGCCAGCGCTACGACCTGGACGTCACGTTCGACGACGTGCCCGGCGCCAGCGCCACGTTGTTCTCGCACGTGTTGGAGCTGGACGACAACGACCAGGTCATCGAGGTGCCGTACCCGCAGCTGGTGTTCCAGTACACCGACGAGGAGGCGCAGCCGGTGCGCCAGGTGGTGCTGCCCACGGTGGAGATGCCGGACATGCCCGCGCTCATCCCGCCGGAGAAGACGCTGGCCTTGAGCGGCTACAACGACGGACAGGTGCACTTCACCATCAACGGCAACGCCTATCCGGACGAGGAGCACTGGGCGGTGGTGGCGGGCACCACCACGCAGGTGAAGATCATCAACGAGCTGGGGATGGAGCACCCCTTCCACCTGCACGGGCAGTTCTTCCGCATCCTCTCGCCCTCGCGCGCGGCGCAGGAGCCGGGGTGGAAGGACACCGTGCTGATTGGCGGCGGCGCCGAGGTCACCATCGAGATCTTCTGGTCCAATCCCGGCGACTGGATGTACCACTGCCACATTGCCGAGCACGCCGAGGCGGGCATGATGGCGCACGTCCACGTCGACGCGGAGCCGTGAGTTACGCTCCGCTCCCCGACGTCATCTCCTTGCACAAGCTCCACAACCGCTCCTCTTCCTGCTCGTTGCGGAAGCGACACGGTGTCTCCTGGCGGTACGCCCAGTAGCGTCCGCTCCTCGAGGAGACCCGCGGGTCGGTGGCCAGGTAGACCACGGTGTCGGCGCCCTGCTGCACGGTCTTTCCGAACAGGCGCATGTACAGCCCCGCGCCCAGCCCGGAGAGCCCGCCGCCCTTCCGGAAGATGCCGGTGTTCACGCCGCCGGGGTGCACCACGTACGTCGTGACGCCGCTGCCCGCGAGCCGGCGCTCCAGCGCGTAGGTCCACATGCGGTTGGCCTGCTTGCTCTGCGCGTAGGCGGTCATGCCGCTGTAGTGGCGACGGGTGAACTGCACGTCGGAGAGTTCCAGGTCCCGCGCCAGCTTGCTGGCCACGTTGATGATGCGGGCGGGCGCGCTGGCGCGCAGCGTGGGCAGCAAGAGGTTGGTGAGGAGGAAGTAGCCCAGCACGTTGGTGGCCCAGGTGAGCTCAATGCCCTCGGGGCTGAGCTGGCGTGTGGTCGACCACATGCCCGCGTTGTTGATCAGCACGGCCAGCTCGTGGTGCTGCCCGGTGAAGGCGCGGGCGAAGCGTCGCAGCGAGGCCTGGCTGGCGGTGTCCACCTCCATCACCTCCACGTGCGGGTTGCCGGTGCTGGCGGTGATCCGGGCGCGCGCGGCCTCTCCCCGCGCCCCGCTGCGACAGCCCATGACGACGTGCGCGCCCCGCTCCGCCAGCGCGCGCGCCACCTCCTGGCCAATGCCGCTGCTTGCGCCGGTGACCAGGCAGGTCCGTCCCGCCACGCGCCATTCGCCCATGGTTTCCTCCGTCGGGGATCGGGCGGGTTGGAGCCGAGCGCGGCGCCATGTGTCAATGCCCACGCTTGCGTTTCCGACGGGCGGTGGCGCCATTTTGCGGCGCGTCATGACGTGGAGAGCGCGGGCTGTGGCCGCACCGGCAGCGTTGCCGTCCCCCCCTGGGAGGTCTAGAACGCGCCGACATGAGAACAGCTCCGGAACGCGAGGCAGAGCGGGGGAACCAGAGTCCGTCCAGCAAGAACTGGCGACGGGGCGCGCGGCCCAACGACGAGACCGCCACGCCCGCCTTCCAGAAGGACGAGGTCATCCGCGACTACCGCCTGGCCTTCCAGAGCCGGCAGGCCTCGCTGATCGGCCGCAAGGAGGTGCTGAGCGGCAAGGCCAAGTTCGGCATCTTTGGCGACGGGAAAGAGGTCCCGCAGCTGGCCATGGCGCGGGCCTTCCGCAAGGGTGACTTCCGCTCCGGCTACTACCGCGACCAGACCTTCATGTTCGCCACCGGGATGAGCAACCTCTCGGAGTTCTTTGCCCAGCTCTACGCCAACACCGACCTGAGCGCGGACCCGGCCAGCGGCGGGCGGCAGATGAACGGTCACTTTGCCACGCGCACGCTCAACGACGACGGCAGCTGGAAGAACCTGGCGGACATCTACAACTGCTCCGCCGACGTCTCCCCCACCGGCTCGCAGATGCCCCGCCTGGTGGGCCTGGCCTACGCCTCCAAGCTGTTCCGCGAGGTGGAGGTGCTCAAGGGTTTCACCCGCTTCTCGCACGGCGGGAACGAGGTGGCGTGGGGCACCATTGGCAACGCCTCCTGCGCGGAGGGCATGTTCTGGGAGTCGCTCAACGCGCTGGGCGTGGTGCAGGCGCCGGTGGTGATGAGCGTGTGGGACGACGGCTATGGCATCAGCGTCCCCAACGAGCTGCAGATCACCAAGGGCAACATCTCGGAGGTGCTGCGCGGGTTCCAGCGCAAGCCGGGGGAGCGCAGCGGGTTCGAGATCTTCGTCGTCAAGGCGTGGGACTACGCGGCGCTGTGCGAGACGTATGAGAAGGCCGCGGCGCTGGCCCGCGCCGAGCATGTGCCAACGCTGGTGCACGTGGTGGAGGTGACGCAGCCGCAGGGGCATTCCACCAGCGGCAGCCACGAGCGGTACAAGAGCAAGGAGCGTCTCAAGTGGGAGGAGGAGTTCGACTGCCTCCGGCGCATGCGTCAGTGGATGGTGGCGCAGGGGTATGCCACCGACGTCGAGCTGGACCGCTGGGAGGAGGAGGACAAGGCGCTGGTGCGCGACGTCCAACTCAAGGCGTGGGAGGACTACCGCCACCCCATCGACGACGAGGTGAAGGAGGCGCTGGCGCTGATGGACGAGGTGGCCGCGCACACCCGCTCCGCCGCCGCCGTGCGCAAGGAGCGCGACGCGCTGGCAGCCGCGCTCAATCCGTTCCGACGGGACATCGTGCGGGCGGTGAGCGGCGCGTTGATTGCCGCGCGTGCCGACGAGAGCGAGGCGCGCACGCGCCTGGCGGTGTGGCGTCGCAAGCAGGTGGCGCTGGGGGATGAGCGTTACGGCGCCGACCTCTACAGCACCAGCCCGCGTGCCGCGCTGCGCGCGCCCCGCATTCCTGCGGTCTACGGCGAGAGCGCGACGAGCCTGAACGGCTTCGAGGTGATCAACGCGTGCTTTGACGCGGCGCTCAAGCGCGTGCCCGAGCTGTTCATCATGGGTGAGGACGTGGGCCGCCTGGGCGACGTGAACCAGGGGTGCGCGGGGCTGCAGGAGAAGCACGGCGCCTTGCGCGTGAGCGACACCGGCATTCGCGAGTGCACCATCCTGGGCCAGGCCATTGGCGCGGCCATGCGCGGGCTGCGCCCCATCGCCGAGATCCAGTACCTGGACTACATCCTCTACGCGCTGCAGATCATGAGCGACGACCTGGCGACGGTGCGTTGGCGCACGCGCGCCGGCCAGGCGGCGCCGGTGATTGTGCGCACGCGCGGGCATCGGCTCGAGGGGGTGTGGCACTCCGGCTCGCCCATGGCGGGGATCATCCATCTCGTGCGGGGGATGCACGTGTGTGTGCCGCGCAACATGGTGCAGGCCGCGGGCATGTACAACACGCTCTTGCAGAGCGACGACCCGGCGGTGGTGGTGGAGGTGCTCAACGGCTACCGCATGAAGGAGAAGCTGCCGCAGAACGTGGGTGAGTTCACGGTTCCGCTGGGCGAGCCCGAGGTGCTGCGCGAGGGTTCCGACGTCACGCTGGTGACCTACGGCGCGTGCTGCCGGTTGGCGCTGGAGGCGGCGGAGTTGCTGCAGGAGTCCGGTATCAGCGTGGAGGTGGTGGATGTGCAGACGCTGCTGCCGTTTGACGTGAAGGGGCGGATCGTGGAGTCGCTGAAGAAGACCAACCGCATCCTGTTTGTCGACGAGGATGTGCCGGGCGGCACCACGGGCTTCATGATGCAGCAGGTGTTGGAGGTGCAGGGTGGGTGGCAGTGGCTGGATTCGCCGCCGCGCACGTTGGCCGCCAAGGAGCACCGTCCGGCCTACGGCTCCGACGGGGACTACTGGTCCAAGCCCAACCGCGAGACGATCTTCGAGGCGGTGTGGGATCTGATGAACGAGTCGGACCCCGCGCGTTTCCCGTCGTTCTTCTGACCCGGCGCCAGCCTTTCGGACTGCGGTATGAAGTACCGCTTTCGCTCGGAGCGGTCAGAATCCCCCGTCGTCACTCCCCGCGTCCCCGACGAAGGTCCCCTCGCAGATGGCCTGCGCGCTGGGACCACCGTCGCACTCCGGGGGCGTGCCACCGCTGAAGTCCACCCCGGACACGCTCCTTCGGTCCGAGGCGCGGTGACCCTTGTTGTCGGTGACGTCGACCTCGAAGGCGAACGGACCTCCGCACAGCTCGCGCGAGCAGTAATCCGGCGGTCCTTCCAGGAAGGCCGTGAGCCCCACCACCACCTGGTCATTCTCCCGCCCGTTGAGACAGCGCGAGACGGGGAAGCCCGCGTTGATGACGCCACCGTCGAGCTCCAGGGTGCGGTAGCTGACCTTCACCTGCGGCCCCAGGCCCTCGGTGCGTACGCTGAGCCAGAGGTGTTGGCCGCCCTGCGTGCCGGAGCCCGCCTGCCACCGTCCGCCTTCCGCCACGGGGACAAACTCGCTCGCGCCGGTGCCGATCTCCGCCACCGGGTCCCCGGAGATCTCGCCGGAGAATGCGCGACAGAACACGTCGACCGGCTGTTCAGGGGGAGCGGGTTGGCAGAGGTTGGGGCACGCCGCCGCCGTCAGGGCGAGCAGCAATGCGGGAACACGGAAGGATGCGCGCATCTCACGTCCCTCCGTCGGTGCTGGTTGCGACGGTGAGTCCATTGACGTTGGTGATGGTGCCCGAGCCGCGCAGCGTGAACGTTCCCGTCGCGCCGTTTCCCTGGTCGGAGGTGGGCAGCATGGTGGCGTCGGAGAACTCGAAGGTGAGCGTGCCGTCCGCCACGTCGCGCACCACCACCTCCCCGGCGCTGGCCTGCCAGGTGCGCGGCGTCTCCTCTCCCTCGGTCGCGGAGAGCAGGAAGAGCTGGCCCAGCCCGTTGCCCGCGGGCCGCCCCTCGCCGACGAGCCGGAACCTCGCGCCGTTCTGCAGCGCTCCCACCAGCGTGAGGTTGAGCTGGCGTTTCCCGTCGGCGTCGGTGGCGGTGATCAGCGTGGCGGGCCGACCCGCGCCGTCTTGCTCCGACTCCCCCGCGGTCTCCTCGCCACTGAACGTCTCCGTGCCCACGTTGGCTCCCACCACGTCGGAGAACTCCGCGGTGAGCGTGCCGTTGTCGTCCGCTGCTCCCGCCGCCTGGCAGGCGCACAACCACGCCATGGCGAGGCAGGACCTCCATCTGATGCGCATGCGCCGATCCTCGACGAGAAGCACGCGCAACGTCAACGCGGCTTGCGCGGGAAGTCCAGGTTGGAGGCGCCGGCCGCGCGGTCGCGTTCGTCGACGTATTCCTCGAGGTCCGCCACGTCCGCGGTGGTCACCGCCTTGGAGCCGTAGCGCTGCACAATGGCGTCGAGCGCGGCGTTGAGCCGGCTGTTCTTCTGCGCCTTGGCGTCGAACAGCGGCAGTTGTCCCGCGTCTCCAAGCAGCTCCTGCGCCGAGACACCGGTGAGGCGGATGGCCTTGGGGAGCGGGGTGCGCTCGAGCAGCTCCCGGGCGGCGCGGAACAGCGCTTGTCCGTCGTCGGTGGGGGCGTCCAGGGTCTTGCGGCGGGTGATGAGCTTGAAGTCGGTGTCCTTGAGCTTCAGTTGCACCGCGCCCGCCCGGGTCCCGGAGCGCCGCAACCGCCGTCCCACCCGCAGCGCCTGCGCGTGGATGTGAGGGAGCAACGCGTCGGCACCACGCAGGTCGTCGGGGAAGGTGTCCTCCGCGCCAATGCTCTTGGCGGCACGGTCCGGGACCACGTCGCGCTCGTCGACTCCGGTGGCCAGGTCATGGAGGTGCCGCCCCATGCTGCCCAGCTTCTCCTCGAGGAAGCCGGGGTCCTGCGCGGCAATCTGGCCCACGGTGCGGATGCCCATGCCGTGCAGCGTCTCCTCCATGCGTGGACCCACGCCCCACAACCTCCCGACGGGGAGCGCGGCCAGGAAGCTCAGCGTCTCGTGGGCGGGCACCTCCTTCTGCCCATTGGGCTTGGCCAGGTCCGAGGCGATCTTGGCCACCATCTTCACCGCGGCAATCCCCGCGGAGGCCGGCAGGTTCACCTCCCGCGCGATGCGCGTGCGCAGGTTGGTGGCAATCCGTGCGCCGGTGCCAAAGAGCGCGAGCGAGCCGGTGACGTCGAGGAAGGCTTCGTCGAGGGAGAGCGGCTCCACCAGCGGTGTGACCGACTCCAGGATCTGGAACACCTCCTCGCTCGCGGTGGCGTAGGCCTCGAAGCGCGGCGGCACCACCACGGCGTGGGGCGCGCGACGCACCGCCTGGCTCATGGGCATGGCGGAGCGCACGCCGAACGGACGCACCTCGTAGGAAGCCGCCAGCACCACGCCGCGCGTGGGATGTCCCCCGACGATGACCGGCTTGCCGCGCAGCCGCGGATCATCCCGTTGCTCCACCGACGCGTAGAACGCGTCCATGTCCACGTGGATGATGGTGCGGGTCATCAGCCTGCTCTCACACGTCGACGTCGACCTCGACGTTGCACGCGAACCGCATCATGGAGTTGCCAATGACGATCTTGTCGCCGTGCTGCAGCCGGTGCTCGGTGACGCGCTGCCCGTTGACGTAGGTGCCGTTGGTGCTGCCCAGGTCCTTGAGCATCACCCCGGAGCCCTCCACGCTGATGGTGGCCTGGCGACGGCTCACCATGTTGTCGTCGAGGAAGATCTCCGTGTCCGGGCTGCGGCCCACCGTGGCCGTGGCGCCGCGGGAGAGCGGGAACTCCCGGCCCACGTAGGGACCGGCCAGGAACTGGAGGACAAAGCTGCTCAGCGCGTCGAGTGGTGCGGGCTCCTCGACGGGAGCGGGCGGCGGGCTGGGGTTGCGGCTGGTGGACTCGTCGACGACGGGGGCGGGCGGGGGACGCTCACTGCCGGGCATCACATCCACCGCACCACTGAGGCTGGAACCGGAGTAGACCGCGCGGTGCTCCAGGCGGGGTGGCGTCGTGGGGGCCGGCGGGGCGGCGGCGCTGCGACGACCAGGCGCCGTGGTGGGCGTGCCGAACTCGATGGGTTGCGGCGTCATGTTGCGCGCCGGTGCCGGCGGCGGTGGCGACGTGACGAGCTTGGGTGCGCCGGGACCGCCGGGCACGGTGGGCGGCGTGTCGAAGGCGCCGCGCCGCGGTGAGCCGGGAGCGGTGACCGGCGTGCCGAATCCTTCCCCGCGCGGGCGCGCCGGCGGCGCGGTCACCGCGGGCATGCGGCTCTCCGTGCGGGACGGGCCGGCGGGCGCCGCGCTCTCCGGGCGACGACGCCGTTTGGCCACCACGTCGTCCATGCGGCGCATCAGCTCCCGCGGGGCCACCGGCTTGCGCAGCGCGCCCTCCACCTTGAGCTTGGCGGCCAGCTCCTCCTCGTCGCGCTCGGTGCGCAGCGTGGAGGACATCAAGAGCACCGGCGTGGCCGAGCGCATCAGGTGCGCGCGGATCATGTTGAGGAGGTCGGTGGCGGGCAGCTTCTTGAGCTCCACCTCCATGAGCACCACGTCGGGGGCGCTGCGGGTGAATTCCGTCCAGGCGCTCTTTCCGTCGGTGGCGGTGACCACGGTGATGTTGCGGGTGAGCAGGAAGTCCTGCAGCACCTGGGTGTGCGTGGTGTCCCAGTCAATGATGAGGACGCGGTAGGTGTTGCTGGCGGGACCGGACATCAACCTTCCTTCACATGCTTCAGCGCGCGGGGGTCGCGGGCAGCTCCACTTCCAGGGTGCGATCCTCCGACGGGACGAGCTGCTGCGTCACGGTCTGGAAGCCTTCCTTCTCCAACGTGATGGTGACGGGCGTGGTGCCGCGCGGGAGCGGGTGGCGCAGCGGCGTGGTCCCCACCGCGCGACCATTGATGCTGATCCGCGCCGCCGCGGGACGGCTCTGCACCTGCACCGTCACGCGGTCCCCGCCGCGGCCGATGAGGAACGCGGTCAGCACGCCGCCGCACGCCAGGCCCGCGAGCCACGCCGCCACCGTGCCGCGGGAGCGTGACGAGGTGGGAGCCGCGGTGCTGCGCGCCTTGAGCTCCTGCTGCAGGATGCGGAAGTCGGTGGTCTCCAGCGCGAGCAGGTGCGGGTTGGACAGGTCGGTGGGGGCGGGCAGGAGCTTCTGCAGCACACTGATGGCGTGCAGCGCGCTCACCGGACGGTCTTCCACCCGACGGGCCAGCAGCGTGTTGAGCACCTCCTGCACGTGCGGCTTGTCGGCGAGGTCCACGCGGTGGCGCGCCACCGGCAACAGCTCCCCCTGGGGCAGGCCGCCCTCGCCACGGGGCAGCAGCGCGCCGGTGAGCATCTCGTAGACCAGCAGGCCCACGGCGTGGATGTCCGCGCGCTCGTCGGGAGGGGGCGTGCGGGAAGCCAGCACCGCGGCGCCGGCGCCACCCAGCTTCACCACGTCGCGCACGCCGTCCTTCACCACGCGCACCGTCGTGGGGGTGACGTTGCCGTGGACCAGACCGGCGCTGTGCAGCTCGTGCAACGCCTTCAACGTCTGGGTGGCCAGGCTGAGCGCGCGCTCCAACGTCATCTTCCCGCCGACGGAGATCTCCTGTCCCAGGGGGCGACCCGCGGGAGGCTCGGTGCAGAGCCAGGGGAGACCGTCGGGGGTGACGCCGCCGTCCAGGGTCCGCTGCAGGTTGGCGTGCTGCACCTCCGACAACGTGCGCGCCTGCTCGGCAAAACGTGTCAGCACGTCGGGAGGGCGCGGCTCCAGCAGACGGATGGCCACCTCATCGCCGTTGCGCTGCAACGCCACGGCGCGGAGCAGCCCCAGTCCGTCGGCGTCCAGGGGACCCGTCAGCTCGTAACGATCCTGCAGGATGGCGGGAAGCGTGGCGCGGCCGCACCGGGAACACGGATTGTCGTCGGTGCGCGAGGCACAAGCCGGACAGAAGCGCAGCCCGTTTGCCATGGGATGAGCAGTAGTGGACCGCTGTGCCATTTGTCGAGGAGCGGGTGGCCACCGCCTGCGACGACGAGTGCTTCCGTCGACAGGTTGAGCGCGAGCTTGACGGAGGGGGCCCCGCCCATTGTGCA
>JBFMGU010000330.1:0-10514 GCA_040752415.1 Myxococcota bacterium | reverse complement strand
GTCGCCGGGGGATGACGAGGATTGGGACCGCGAAGCCTTTGAGTCCGAACCGGGCAAGGTTGATGCGCCGGCGAAGAAGAAGAAGCGGTAGACGTCCTCGACGGTGCGGCCGCGCCCGCGGAGGGGCGGACGTCGACGTCACCTCGCGATGGCGTCACCCGCTCAGCGGTGGCGTGGACATCCGGACCAGCACAGCGGGCGCGCACCGGTACATCCCAGGGGCAGCCCCGGAAGCATCGGGTTTCCGACGAGAGCGGCGCTTGGACGACTCCGGGGCGCAAGGGAGTCACGACCATGAAATGCAGAGACGTCATGAAGAAGACCGTGCAGACCTGCGGCGCGGACGAGACGGTTTCCATGGTGGCCAAGCGGATGCGCGACCACAACATCGGGTTCATGCCGGTGGGCGACGGGAGCGGAAGACTGATTGGCACCGTCACGGACCGCGACCTCGCCATTCGCGTGCTGGCGGACTCCGCGAACCCGGACACGGCCGTCCGAAATGTCATGAGCCAGGGTGTCATCTCCTGCTCACCGGATGACCCACTCCGCACGGCGGAGGAGCTCATGGCCAAGCACCAGAAGTCCAGGATCGTCTGCACCGACGCGGACGGGAAACCCCAGGGCGTCATCAGTCTCTCGGACATTGCGGAGGTGGAGCGCGCGGGCAAGGCCGCTGGCGTGATGAAGGCGGTGTCCGCCCGCGAGGCGCACCCCTGACGTGGGATCCTGCTCTCATGCGCTGCAAGTTGCGCTTGAGCTGAGCCGACGACGACGACGGCGACGGCCGCACACGTGGGTGCGTGTTGGCATCACTCCGGCCGCCCGTTATCTCACCACCGGCTCTTTCCTCTCTGGTGCGAGGTAAAGAGCCCAGCGGCGGCACCAAGGGTTTCAGCCCGAGGTGCCGTCTGCCGTTCCGGGCGCCGACAGCCCCGTGCCCCCGGGAAGCCAACATCCCCGCGCCCACGACGTCACGGCGCGGCGCAGGTGCCGGCCCTCGGTTACTTCCCACCGACAGCAGCGCAAGGAGGAACCCGTGGCGGAGCGACCGCTGGTGTTGATCACCGGAAGCAGCGGGCTCATTGGCACGGCCGTGGCGCGGCGCCTGGCGTCCACGTACCGGATCATCGGGTTTGACCAGAAGCCGCCGACGGTGCCCGGGGACGTCGAGTTCTTCGAAGTGGACATGACCTCCGACGAGAGCGTTGGCGTTGCCGTGGCCAGGGTGCAGCAGCGCTTCGGCTCGAAGGTGGCCTCCGTGATCCACCTGGCGGCCTATTACGACTTCTCCGGCGAGCCCAGCGACCTCTACGAGAAGATCACCGTGCGCGGAACGGAGCGCCTCCTCCGCGCGCTGCGCAACATGGTGGTGGAACAATTCGTGTTCTCCAGCACCATGCTGGTGCACGCACCCTGTCGACCGGGACAGCGGATCAATGAGGACTGGCCGCTCGATCCGAAGTGGAGCTACCCGCAGTCCAAGGTCGAGACGGAGCGACTCATCCTGTCCCAGCGGCAGAACATGTCCGTGGTGCTGCTGCGCATTGCCGGCGTGTACGACGACCGCTGCCACTCGATTCCCATTGCGCACCAGATCCAGCGCATCCACGAACGGCGGGTGACGTCCCAGGTGTTCCCGGGTGACGTCGCCACCGGGCAGTCCTTTGTGCACCTTGAGGACCTGGTGGATCTGTTCCAGCGGGTGGTCGACGCGCGCGAGCGCCTGCCGGCGGAGACGACGCTGCTGGTGGGCGAGCCGGAAACCCTCTCCTACGACGAGCTGCAGCGCACCTTTGCCTGGCTCATCCTGGGCGAGAAGGACTGGGAGACGCGCCACGTTCCCAAGGCGGTGGCCAAGACCGGTGCGTGGGTCCAGGACGTGATTCCCGGCGCGCAGGAACCGTTCATCAAGCCGTGGATGATCGACCTGTCAGATGACCACTACGCGCTCGACATCACGCGCGCTCGCACGCTGCTGGGGTGGGAGCCCAAGCGGACACTGCGGCAGACGTTGCCAAAGATGGTCGAGCTCCTGAAGACCGACCCCGTGGAGTTCTACCGACTCAACAAGCTCGAAGGCACGCCTCCGGAAACTCACGCGCCACGGGAGACGCCTTCAGGCAGGACGGCGCATGGACCCACGATTCCACCACGAGCCGCACCCCCGCCATCACCGTCGGGAACGGCCCCTGGTCCACGTTGATGTTGGCCCCGAGAGCGAGGCGCGCGTCACGCCGTGGCGACGCCAACGTGGCCCGGGGGGCATTTCACTGGAAGGAGACCGCGCAGCAGCGGCGCGACGTGATCATGCTGCGGCCTCACACGCGGGGATGATTCGCGCCTGGGCGTGGCGGGACTTCCTGGTCATCACGCTGGGATTCTGGCTCATGGCATGGCCAGGACTTGGCGGCTTGTTCGAGCGCGAGCCAGGTCTTGCCTGGAACAATCTCCTGTGTGGCGCGGCCGCCGTTGTCCTGGGGGTGATGGGCCTGGTCCCGCGCTTTGACCTTGCGCGCTGGGGCACGTGCGCCATTGGCTGCTGGCTGCTGTTCTCACCCCTGGTCTTCTGGACGCAAAGCGCTGGCACCTACGACGTCAACACGCTGGTGGGGACGCTGTTGATCATCTTCTCGGTGCTCGTTCCCATGATGCCGGGACGCAGCCATCACAAGCTGATGAGCATGCCGGGACCGGATACTCCGCCGGGCTGGTCATACAATCCCTCGGACTGGGTGCAGCGCGCGCCCATCATCGCCATGGCGCTGTTCGGGTACTTCGTGGCGCGGTACCTGGCGGCATTCCAGCTTGGACACGTTGACCACCCGTGGGACCCGTTCTTCGTCGACGGGACGCGCGCGGTTCTTGCCTCGGACGTGTCCAAGGCGTTCCCCATCTCCGACGCAGGACTGGGCGCCGTGGCGTACCTGCTGGAGGCGCTCTCTGGTTGCATGGGAGGACGCAACCGCTGGCGGACGATGCCGTGGATGGTTGCGATGTTCGGCGTGCTGGTGGTGCCGTTGGGGGTTGTCAGCATCGTGCTGGTCATCCTTCAGCCGGTAGCGGTTGGCGCCTGGTGCACGCTGTGTCTCGTCACGGCGGCGGCCATGCTGGTCATGATTGCCCCTGCCCTGGACGAGGTGGTGGCCATGTGCCAGTTCCTGGTGCGCGCGCGAGGGGAGGGCAGGCCCTTCTGGCGGACGTTCTGGCTGGGAGGCACCTTGGCGCTGGAGTCGCGCCGGACAACCGCGCCGCCGCCTCCCCCGTTGAGCCAGCAGCTCGTGTCGGCGTTGGATCTGAACCACGTGCCGTGGAACCTGCTGGTCAGCACGGCGCTGGGCATTGGGCTGATGACCTCACCCGGTGTCCTCGGCGTCACGGGCGCGTTGGCGGACAGCCTGCATCTCACCGGCGCGCTGGCGGTCACCTGCGCGGTCATCGCCTTTGGCGAGATTGCCCGGCCGGTCCGGCTGCTGAATCTGCCGCTGGGTCTGTGGGTTGCCGTTGCGCCTTGGCTTCTTGCCGACGGGACTGGCCCCGGGCGCCTCAGCAGTGCGGTGGGCGGCGTTGCGCTGGCGTTGCTGAGCCTTCCGAGGGGAAGAATCGCGGAGCGCTTTGGCGCGTGGAACCGCCACCTGATCTGGTGACGACGGAAAATGCGCGTCGGAGCCACATCGGTGTCAGGCGTCACTTGCTGTCATTGACGGGCAGGGCGGTCACGCCCCGGCCCCGGACCGATCACGCGTGACTGGCATGGAGACCGCCACGGGGGCGTCGGGGCGGTCCGCCCTTGTGCACCGGGTGATGACGACGGAGGTGCTGCCGCAGTCGCGTGATGGAGCGGGTGGTAAGGACGTCGTCGGCCTCCAGCCAGCCACGCCGGGCCATCCACACGCCCCACTGGAGGCCGGCAAGATGACTGGCGTGGTGGGCGTCCGAGTCGATCACCACGGGCACACCCTTCTCCTTGGCCAGCCGGCAGTGACGGTCATGCAGGTCCATGCGGTCCGGCATGGCGTTGACCTCCAGGGCCACACCCTCCTCGCGCGCCACCTCCATGATCCGCTCCAGGTCAAGCTGGTAGGCATCCCGGGCGCCAAGCTGCCGGCCCGTGGGATGGCCGATCACGTCGACAACGCCGCTGCGCATGGCGCGGATCACGCGGTCGGTCATGCGCTCCGGTGGGTCATGGAAGTGCGAGTGGATGCTGGCCACCACGCAATCCAGCTCCCGCAGCTCCTCGATGGGCAGGTCCAGCGCGCCGTTGGCCAGGATGTCCACCTCCACGCCGGCAAGCAGGCGCGGCCCGCGCGGATGGTCGTGGTTGTGTTGGCGGATCTCCGCGGCATGGGCACGCAGGCGCTGCGCATCCAGCCCCAGCGGACGCGACCGTGAGTGGTCGGTGATGGCGAGGTAGTGGCGCCCCAGGTGCTTGGCCTCGTCGTAGAGCGCGTGCAGCGTGGAGTGGGCGTCGCTGGAGGCTTTGCTGTGGACGTGGAGGTCTCCCATGAGGTCCGCCTCCTCCACCAGCGTGGGCAGGCGTCCCGCTTCGGCCGCTTCGATCTCACCCGAAGCTTCCCTAAGCTCAGGCGGGATGAAGGGCAGTCCCACCAGGCGGAACACCTCCTCCTCGGTGCTGCCGCCGAGCCGTCGGTCCTTGCGGTCAAACACGCCGTACTCACTGAGCTTGAGCCCGCGGTGGACGGCGCGGGTGCGGATGGCGATGTTGTGGGCCTTGCTCCCGGTGAAATAGTGCAACGCGGCGCCCCAGGACTCCGGCGGTACCACGCGGAGGTCGACGTTCAGGCCCACCTTCAGACGCACCGCGGAGCGCGTGGTCCCCTCGGCGACCACCTTTGCCACGTCGGGGTGGCGGAGGAACGCACGCATGACCGGCTCGGGGTTGTTGGAGCTCACCAGGATGTCCAGGTCCCCCACCGTTTCCACGCGTCGTCGCACGCTGCCGCACGGTTCAACCTTCTCCGCGCCGCGGACATCCCGGAGGTAGGCCGCCAGCGTCTCCGCGTAGGGCAGGGCGCGCGACAAGGGTACGCGGCCGGCGCGTGCGCGGTAGCGCGTGATGGCGTCGACAATGCCCTGGGCGCGCTTGGGCCCCATGCGGGGCAGCTTGCAGATGGACCCATCCCGACACGCATTCTCCAGCGCATCCATCGCCTCGATGCCCAGGTCCTTCCAGATCCCCGCCACCGTCTTGGGGCCCAGCCCTTCCAGCCGCAGCATCTCCAGGACGCCGGGCGGCACCCGTCGGGCCACCGCGTGGTACTCGCGGAACGTGCCGGTGGTGACCAGCTCCCCGATGTGCTTGACCATGTGCTCGCCGATGCCCGGCAGCTCCTTCAGCTTGTTCGTGCGCCACAACTCGGACACCGGCGTGGGGAGCGATTCCACGAGTCGCGCGGCCTGGTGATACGCCCTGGCCTTGAACGCGCTGCCACCGGTCAGCTCCAGGATGTCGCCCATCTCCGAGAGGGTCCGCGCAACTTCGGCGTTTTCCATGGTCCGCTCACTGGGGAGCTCTCACGTGTCGTCGGGCGCCCTCCGGGTTCTACCGCTGCGCGCAACCCGGGCACGCGGTGGCGTTGCAGGCAGCGTGGCGCGCGCAGGGGGTGTCCGCGCTCCCGGTGGTGGCCGCGCGTCACAGGTGCAGAACCGGCTCCCAGGGCCAGAACCGTCCCGACGCAGCCACGAACGACGACGTACGCAGGGTCAGCGCTTCTTCTTGTTCAGCGGGCGGGGCTTGGCGGGCGTCACCACCTGGCCGGAGGCGTCCACTTCCGCGACGGCGAAGGTGTCGTAGAGCGCCTTGAGGTCACCGCCGTAGGAAGGCATGGCCAACGCCATGGTCTCGAAGTGCACGCGCACGGCCTTGCTGCCCGTCACCACGTACAGCTCCTCGACGGCCACCGTGTATTCCGTGTTGCCCTGGTAGTCGAAGGTGAAGGAGCGGATGGAGGCCTTCACGCCGCCCAGCAGCAGGCGACCCCCGCCCGTCCGACGGTAGTGCGGCAGCTTCTTCAGCGCCTTCTCGCTGTTGAGCGCCATCAGCTCCGCGTCCAGGTTCCCCTCGATGGTGGCATGCGTGATGGTGGCAAGTCCCGGCGCGTCGCCATTGCCGGTGCGACACTCCACCGCGCCGTCCTTGAGCTGCTGGCAGGCCCACCCCGACGGCGGCGTGAACGCGAAGAGCCCGGTGGAATGACCGAACGCGGGCTCCTCATTCTGGAACATGTCCATCACCTGGCCCCGCGCCACGCCGGGTAGCGCCAGCAGCGCGCTACACAGGCTCCACGTCGCCAGAGACCACGCGCGTGACGCCCTTCCCGGTGCGGAGGACCAATGCTCCGTCGTCATCCAGGTCCAACGCTTCCCCTGCAATCTCGTCATGGCCATCCCTCACCTTGACCCGTCGACCCAACGTGTCACTGCGCTCCCGCGCCCGCTGCACCAGCGCCGGGAAATCATCCAGGGCGCGAGCGTACCACGCGGACAGCGCCGTCAGCAGCGAAGCGCAGAATGCCGGCCGGTCCACCACGTGTCCCAGCTCCACCCGCGCGCTGGTGGCAATGGCCGCAACCTCCGGCGGGAACTCGGCAGCCTGCGTGTTCACGTTCACGCCAATGCCCACAATGGCCTGGTGGATGCGCTCCATGTCCGCGCTCATCTCGGTCAGCACGCCGCACAGCTTGCGTCCCCGCACCAGCACGTCATTCGGCCACTTGAGACGCGCGGGGATGCCCAGGGCTTCACAGGCGTCCACAACGGCGTGCGCCCCGCACAGCGTCAGACGGAACCCGTCGCGCGGAGACAGCGGCGGGCGCAGCACCACGGAGAGGTACAGGCCGGCGCCGGGGGGGGAGACAAAGGCGCGCCCGCGTCGACCACGCCCGGCGGTCTGCGTCTCCGCCACCACGACGGTGCCATGGGCCGCGCCACCGCGGGCGAGCTCGGCGGCGCGCGTGTTGGTGCTGTCGGTGGTGGGGAGGTGGACCCAGCCGCCGTGACCCAGGCAGCCCTCGGGGAGGCGGGGGAGCATGACTTCCGCAACGAGCAGGTCCGGTTGCGCGTTGAGCCGGTAGCCCGAGCCGGCGCTGCCCTGGATGTCAAACCCCTTCTTGCGCAAACCCTCCACCGCCTTGTGCACCGCGGCGCGACTGACGCCGAGCACCTCCGCCAGGCGTTCCCCGGAGAGCGTGTCTCCGCGGAACAGCATCCCGGCGAGCTTCAGTGCGGTGTTGCGGCCCTCCTGCTCCATCCTGCCCACCATGACCCCCGGAACGGATCCTGACCGTAGGGGACGTGCCACCCGCGCTCCAAGCCCGTGGACGGGTGGTGATCCGTTGTGGCGAGGTGTGAGCGCACAGCGACCGACGGATAGAATCCTGCCGGAGCGGCCGAAAAGCGGTACGCTCCCTCCTGCTCCATGACCTCGTGTCCCACCCGCAAGCATCACCTGCTCGCCGCAATGACGGTCCTGCTTGCCGCGCGTGATGGCGTGGCCGCGGAAGTGCTCAGCGCCAAGGCCGGGCCGGCGGACGCGCCGGGCGTGTACAGCATGCACGCCGTGGCGGTGGTGGATGCGTCCCCGCTGGCCATGCGCCACGTCATTGCCCGCATGTGCGACTACAAAGACCAGCTCCCGTACATTGCGTATTGCCGCATCTTCAAGAGCGAGGGGCGGACGGCGTGGAGTTATGGCGTGGTGGACGCGCCGGTGTTTGACGCGCGCGACTACGTGATCGCGTCGACCATCGACGAGGACCTGCGCCCCGACGGAACGGGCGTGTACCGCAGCCGCTGGGAGCTGTCCCCCGACGTGGGGCCGCGCCCGCGCGAAGGTGCGCTACGCCTGCAGGTGAACCAGGGACGGTGGGAGCTGCGGGGCATTGACGGCGGAAAGCGGACGGAGATGCGCTACTTCATCCGCACCGCGCCGGGCGGCGTCATCCCGGGTTGGGTGGCCGGCTACGTGGCCCGCACCACGCTCCCCGACTACGTGCGAACGTTGGAGCGCCTGGCGCAGGACGAGGAGCGCAAGGGCAAGGTGATGGTTCCGGGCGCCAATCCGTGGGACGGTGTCAACGTGGCCGCCCTGGATGACCCGTTGCCGCCGCTGAACCAGAAGAAGGCGGCCACCGCCGGGCTGTTCCCACCGGCGCCCCCTCCGCCGCCACTGCCCAGCCCCGTGCCCGGCGACCCGCGCTGAGCCCGCACGTGGTACAACCGCCGCTCCCGCCTGCCAGGGACGACGCCACATGCGAGTGCGCTGCACCGCCACCCTTGTGCTCACGCTTGCGCTTGCTCCGCAGGGGGCGCGCGCGGTGCAGATCTTCACGGTGGAGTCCGGCTCCGCTTCCCCCGACGGGTACAGGCTCAAGGTGGAGATGGTGATGGACGCGCCGCCTGCCGCCATCCGCGACGTGCTGCTCAACATCTGCGACTACCGCGAACAGATCCCGTACCTGGAAATCTGCGAGGTGGTGCGCGTGGAGGGGAAGACGGCGTGGTCGTATTCCTACGTGGACGCGCCGGTGCTTGCGCCGCGTGACTACACCATTGCCCGCACCGTGGAGACGGACCTGGCGCCCGACGGAACGGGCACGTTGCGCATCACCTGGCATGAGGACGCGCAGCACGGTCCCCCGCCGCGGGAGGGCGTGGTGCGGCTGCGGTTGAACTCCGGCTCATGGACCATCCGCCCGCATGACGACGGAAAACGTTCCCGCGTGAGCTACCAGCTGCGCATGACGCCGGGCGGCAACATCCCCGCGTGGGTGGCGCGTCACGTGCAGCAGCGCACCATGCCCACGTCCATGGCGCTCATCGAGGAGTCGGCTCAGCGGAAGGCGCGCAGCGGGAAGGTGCTGGTTCCCGGCGACGAGCATCCCTGGGCGCCGGTGAAGCAGGGACCCACGCCCCCGACGATCTCCGAGGCGCCCAGCGCGCACCGGTGACCGCTGTGACGTCGCTGCTGCAACGGGTCTTCCAGTTGAAGTTGCCACGTCGCGTGGCTCATCTGGCGGCGCGTTGGTCCAAGGGAAAGCGGCACTTCATGCCGCAGTCCGAAAGTGCCGGCCGCGTTCGCTCTCGAGGACGGGCCGGCACGTTCCCCGACGTGGCAAGGGTGCGGGCGTTCGCGATTTCACGAATCGGAGCGGGGCCCGCACCCTTCGGACTGCGGCATGAAGTGCCGCTTTTGCTCGGACCAGCGGGGCGCCCTCTCCCAGGCGGAAGCCAAGCGGGCGATGTGGTGATGTCGACGCGTCGCGTGAGCGGATCTTCCCGACGAGCTACGGGTGGGGCCCCGCCGCTTGGACGGGATGGCCGCGCCCGGTAACCTGTCAACCGTGTCGCCTTCCAGCGTCCGTGGCGCTCTCCTGCTCGCACTGGGTTTGGTTGGGTGTCCCCTGGTGGGGACCTCCGTCGACAATCTGCGCTGCGCCGACAACCGTGACTGCGTGGAGGGGTATGCGTGCCGCGGTGGGGTATGTCGCACCGTGTGCCGGGACGACACCGGCTGCAACGCCGGAACCCAGTGCGTCGACGGGGTGTGTGACGTCGTCACCGTGGCATCGGAAACCAGCTCCAGCGCGGCGTCAACCCTCGGCTCCAGCTCGTCGTCCTCATCCGGTCTCGGGTCGTCGTCGGCCGGTTCGTCGGGTGGGTTGAGCAGCGCTTCGTCCAGCTCAAGCTCGTCCGCGGGCGGGGCGTCCTCCTCTGCATCGTCGTCAAGCACCGGCCCTTCGACGGCGAGCAGCGGGTCCACGTCGTCCAGCGCCAGCTCAAGCGCGCAGAGCACGTCCTCGACCTCGTCGGCAAGCGGAACCTCCAGCGGCTTGATGAGCTCCGGAGCCACCAGCTCCTCGTCGGGGGGACCCGAGTGCCAAGGCCCAGAGGATTGCCCTTCCGGACGCTGCGTTCAGTCCGTGTGCCTTCCGGCAACCTGCAATGACGGGTTGACCAACGGTGGCGAAACCGACGTCGATTGCGGCGGAGACACCACCTGCCCACGCTGTGACGACGGGCTCGTCTGCCGCACCGACGCGGATTGTACGAGCGGCTACTGCAACGGAATCTGCGCGCTCCCCGCTCCACAGTTCGGGTATCCGCCGAGCAACTTCGACCCCAGCGCGCTCTCGTGGCGGACCGCCAGCGGCCTCGTGCTTGATTGCGGTCAATCCAGGTTCGACACCAGCACCTTGACCTTCGGGAATTGGTGCGGCGAGGTGGAGCCGGTGCCGGTGCGCCTCACCCAGGTGAACGGCCCCGACGTCATTGTCCTGCCGGTGCTCGGGGTCGACGTGGCCGCAGGCTCATCCTTGCGACTGACAGGGTCGCTGCCCGTGATCCTCGCCGTGTTCGGGAATGCCACCATTGCCGGTACCATCGACGCCAGTGCCAATGGAACGACGCCCGGCGCGGGAGGCGACTGGAGCTGCGGGGCGAGCAAGGGGGGCGATGGCAGCGGAGACTGCGACGGCGGAGGTGGCGGGGGC
>JBFMGU010000033.1:0-56099 GCA_040752415.1 Myxococcota bacterium | reverse complement strand
AAGACGGAAGGCGGAAGGCAGGCGGTACCGAAGAGATGAGAAAGACGAAGCGGGTACCAGACGAGCCGACGCCGAACGAGAAAACTCGAGACAGGTACCAGCGACGCGACTCGCGCTCGCGACGCATCCCCTCGCGCTTTCATCGAATGCGAACGCGAAGCGGACACCAGTTGCCACGCCTCGAGAACGAAGATGTGAACGAGACAGCGGTACCAGCAACGCATATCGCGCTCGCAACCCCTCCCTGCGCCCTTCCCAAGAAGCGAATGCGGAGCGGGTACCATGCGCGTCATCGACGGAAGAACGAGACAGTTCCACCTGCCATGCGGAAGGCGTTCGCCACGCGCCGTCCGTTCAGGAGGCTCGTGGCCTGGAGGTCACAAGAGACGCGAAGCGGTTACCGTACGTCCACGCCGACGAGAACGAGACAGCCAGCGCCGTGGCACATGCTCGCAACACGGTCATCCCCGCGGGCCCACAACCCGCAGGTGTCAACGGAGACGCGAAGCGGTTACCGTACGTCCACGCCGACGAGAACGAGACAGCCAGCGACGTGGCACATGCTCGCAACACAACCGTACCCACGGGCTCACAACCCTGGGTGTCGACGGAGACGCGGGTACCACGCGCCACGCCGAACCCGACCCGTCAAACGCGGCGTCGTCCACCCGGCCACCAACAGCCGAGCCGCCGTCCCGCTCATCTCCAAGCGGAGCAGAGCGAGACAGGTGACGCCGGTTACGGCGTCGCCCCTCCAAGACGAGTCACGTCGAACCGCGCGCCCCGCTTCCTGATGGGCGGATGCGCCCGGTGGCACGGGAAACGCGCACCTCCCTGGCCCGCCAATCCCGTCGGCACCCTTGCGCGCCAGCCGGTGTCAACGCGTCCCAGGCCACAGTACCTGTACGCGCCCCCGTTTCACGCCTTCGCCGGGTTTCGCCGTTCTTATCCTTGGGCCGCGCGGATCTTCCCCTCGGCGCGTCGGCGCTCGATGATCTTCTGCGCCAGCTGGGGCGGCACGGGCTCATGGTGGGAGTGGGCCATGCTGAAGTAGCCCACGCCCTGGGTCATGGAGCGCAGGTCGGCGTCGTAGTCCAGCAGCTCCGCGTACGGGCACACGGCGCGGATGCTGACCCCGCGGGGGCGTGGCTCCATCCCCTGCACCTTGGCGCGCCGGGAGGTGAGGTCGCCCATGACGTTGCCCACCATCTCCTCGGGAACCACCACCTCCAGCTGCATGAAGGGCTCCAGCAGGATGGGGCGGGCCTCCTTGACGGCTTCCTTGAAGGCCAGGGAGCCGGCGATCTGGAAGGCCAGGTCGCTGCTGTCCACGGTGTGGTAGCTGCCGAAGTAGAGCTTGGCGGCCACGTCCACCACGGGGTACCCGGCCAGCGGCCCGGTGACCATGGCCTCCCGGATGCCCTTCTCCACGGCGGGAATGAAGTTGCGCGGAATCACGCCGCCCACAATGGCGTCCTCGAACTCGAAGTTCCGCCCGCGCGGCAGCGGCGAGAGCTCGATGTGCGCGTCGCCGTACTGCCCGTGGCCACCCGTCTGGCGCTTGTAGCGTCCGTGTCCCTTGGCGGTGGCGGTGATGGTCTCGTGATAGGCGGGGGAGGGCGGGCTGAGACGGAGGTCCACGTTGAACTTCCGTCGGGCGCGCTCCACCGTGACGTCGATGTGGGCCTGCCCCATGCCCCACAGCAGGGTCTCGCCCGTCTCGGCGTCGCGGGTGAGCTCCAGGGCGGGGTCCTCCTCCAGCAGGCGGTGCAGGGCCATGGACTGGCGGTCGTCCTTCTCCATCTGCAGCGCGTAGGCCACGGTGCGGCCGGGCATGGGGAGCGGGGGCAGGGCCAGGGGGGCGTCGCGGGCGCACAGGGTGTCGCCGGTGCGCACGTCCCGGAGCTTGCTGACCACCACCACCTCGCCGGGGCCGGCCTCGGTGATCTCGACCAGGCGGGTGCCGTCGGTCTGGTAGAGATGGACCACGCGCTCCTCGGCGCGGGTGCGCGGGTTGAGCACGGTGCTGTCGGCGCGCAGGGTGCCGCTGAAGACGCGCAGGTGGTTCATGCGCCCGGTGAAGTGGTCAATGGAGGTGCGGAACACCTGGGCCGCCAGGGGCGCGTTGGCCTCGGGGGCGCGGGTCTCCTCCTCGCCGCGGCCGTTCAGCCCGCGCACGCGCATGGTCTCCGGTCCCGGCAACAGGTCCACCATGAGGTCCAGCAGCTCGCGCACGCCCACGCCGGTGGCGGCGGCCTCGCAGGCCAGCGGCAGGATGAGGTTGCGCGCCATGGCGCGACGCAGCCCGGCGTGGATCTCCGCGTCCTCCAGCGTGCCGCGCTCCAGGTAGCGACCCAGCAGGGTGTCGTCGGATTCCGCGGCGGCCTCCACCAGCACGGTGCGCCAGCGCTCGGCCTCGGCGCGCAGGCTGGGGGGGATCTCCGCCACGCGCCAGGTGCCAAAGCCCTCGGTGAGGTGGGCCTTCATGGTCAACAGGTCCACCAGGCCGCGCAGCATGGGCCCGTGACCGACGGGCAGGTGCAGCGGCACGGGGCGCACCTTGAGCGCGGTGCCAATGTCCTCCACCACCGACTCGAAGGCCGCGCGCTCGTGGTCCAGGCGGCTCACCACGCCCAGCACGGGGCGGCCGCTCTCCACCAGCACGTCGTAGAAGTGCTCCGCGTGCAGCCGCGCGCCCTGGGCCGCGCCCATTGCCAGCAGGGCGCCGTCGCAGACCCGCAGCGCCCAGGCCACCTCCGCCATGAAGTTGGGGAAGCCGGGGCAGTCCAGCACGTGGAGCTGGCGCTCGTCGTGGAGGAGGGTGGTGGGGTGGATGTTGAGGGAGAAGTTGCGCTTCTGTTCCTCGGGCTCGTTGTCCAGGTGGCGGGTGGAGCCGTCGGGGTGATGGGCGGCGTCGGCCAGGCGGAGCAGGGCGGCGGTGAGCGCGGTCTTGCCCGCCCCGTCGGCGCCCACCAGCGCCACCGTGCGGATGACTCGTTGGGAAGGCATGAAAGCCCCCTTGGCGGAAATGGGTTGGAAGGTTCCCCCATTGCTAACGACCCGTTGGCGTCCCGTCCGACGTGACGCGCGCCACCCGAGGGCGCGTGTCCAATCCGCCCAGGGTCCTGCTATGGATGGCCCCCACACGCAGCCCGACACAGCACGGGCGGGGAGGTGAACATGGTTGCCACGGCGTCCCGGAAGAACGGCGTCACGTCATCCCGCAGGCGACGCGCGCCGGCGGAGGTGCACACCCTGGCCATTGACGTGGGCGGCACGGGGCTGAAGGCCAGCGTGCTGGATGGGCGGGGGCGCCTCACGGTGGAGCGCGTGCGCGTGGAGACGCCGGTGGGCGCGCCGCCGGAGGTGTACGTGGAGACGCTGGCCAGGCTGGTGGAGCCCCTGCCCGGCTACCAGCGCATCAGCGTGGGTTTCCCCGGCGTGGTGCGCGGCGGCGTGGTGCGCACCGCGCCCAATCTCAAGCACAAGGCCTGGAGCGGCTTTGACCTGGCTTCCGCGCTGACCGCGCGGCTGGGCCGGCCCACGCGCGTGGCCAACGACGCCGACGTGCAGGGCCTGGCGGTGATCTCCGGGGTGGGCATGGAGATGGTGATCACGCTGGGCACCGGTTTTGGGACGGCCATCTTCCTGGACGGGAGGCTGGGCCCGCACCTGGAGTTGGCGCACCATCCCTTCCGCAAGGGCCAGACCTATGACCAGCAGCTGGGCGAGCCGGCGCGCAAGCAGGTGGGGAACAAGAAGTGGAACAAGCGCGTGGCGCAGGCGCTGGAGGAGCTGCAGCGGCTCACCCACTTCGACACGCTGTACATCGGCGGTGGCAACGCCAAGAAGCTGGGCTTCAAGCTCCCCGACAACGTGAAGGTGGTCTCCAACGAGGCGGGCATTGCCGGCGGCGTGCACCTGTGGCGCGACTGAGACGGAAGGAAGGACCGGATGGCACTTGTGACGGTGAATGGCATTGCCGAGCTGCAGCAGCTCCAGGGGAAGACGGTGGGGCCCAGCCCGTGGCGCACGCTGACGCAGGAGGACGTCAACACCTTTGCGCGGCTCAGCGGGGATGACCAGTGGATCCACGTCGACGTGGAGCGCGCGCGCAAGGAGAGCCCCTACCAGACCACCATCGCGCACGGGAACCTCACCCTGGCGCTCGTCGACGGGTTCCGTGGGCAGCTCATCGAGTCGCGGGGGCACAGGCTGGGCGTGAACTACGGGTGGAACAAGGTGCGTTTCCCCGCGCCGGTGCCGGTGGGCTCCCGGTTGCGCGCCAGCGCGGAGGTGCTCTCGCTGGAGGACGTGGGCAAGGGCTGGTGGCAGGTGGTGACGCGCTTCACCATCGAGGTGGAAGGCAGCGACAAGCCGGCGTGTGTGGCGGAGAGCGTGGTCCGCTACCAGATGGCCTGACGCGCGGGAGCCCGGGTCGGCGCCGCGCCCCTCCGCGCCGCCTCGGGAGCCGGCTCCTCAGGGCACCCGGCACCCCAGGTCCACCGTGACCTGCGCGCCCGCGGTGGTGCGTACCGCGTCGCAGGTGGCGGGGCAGATCAGCATCTGCTGCGGGTTGGTCGGGTCGTCGTCGTACCATCCGCCCCGGTCGGGCAGCCGATCCCGCTCAGCGGCCCGTAGGCCACAATCGAGTGCAGGACCCAGCGTGGCGTGAAACCTGGCGCCGGCAATCCCGCCACCGCCGACCGGAAGCTGTTGGCCGACATGGCACGTGCGCACCGTGGCGGGGAGCCGACGACGCCAAGCGCCGCAAGGCCCGGGCACCCGTCGTGCGCGGGCCCACCCCGGCGTGTCTCCCGCGAAGCGGGCTCGCGCGCGCGGGGGAGCGCATCGCGAAGTCGTGGCCGGGAGGACCAGGAACTTGGACAGGAGGTCTTCCTTGGCGTTGCCGCCAGCGCTCCCCCTCTCTACGTCCCCTTGCAGCGTACAGAGCCGACGGGACGGGAGCGGCATGCGTGGGTCGCAGGCGCAGACGGGCGAGGAGGGTGGCCGGGCGGAGACCTCGGCGCTGGCCCGGTTCATCCGGCGCGAGCGCGAGCGGATCCTGGCGGCGTGGGAGGCGGAGGTCCGCGCCCGTGGCCTGGCCGAGGGGATGGACCAGCCGGCCCTCCGTGACGACGTCCCCGCGCTCCTGGAACGGATGGCCACCACCGCGGAGGCCCTGACCGCGGGCCGGACGCCGCCGCCGGTGGAGCGGGAGACCGCGCTGCACGCGTGGCAGCGGATGCGCCACGGCTATGACCTGCAGGACCTCCACGCGGAATACGCACTGCTGCGCCAGGGTGTGCTCCGCCTTGCCCCCGACGAGCCCGCCCTCACCCCCGCCGACCTGGCGCTCTTCCACGAGCTGTTGGACGACGCGGAGGGCGTGGCCATGACCCAGTACGCCGTCACCCGGCACCGCGTGCTCATGGTGCTGGACCGGCTGGCCGCGGTGGCGCTGGGCTCGGAGAGCGTGGACGCGCTGGTGCGGGACGGGGTGGGCCTGTTGCGGGAAGCCAGCCCCCACGCCGACGCCGCCGCCATCCTGCTGCTGGAGGGGGAGCGGCTGCAGCTGCGCGCGGGCGTGGGGTTGCCCCGGGCGGAGCCGCCCCGCTTCTCGCTGGCACTGGGGGAGGGCGTGGCGGGAGCGGTGGCCGCCCAGCGCGCGCCCCGCCTGGTCACCGCGGACTCCGCCGACCCGGCGTTCCGCGAGGCGTTGCGTCGGGAGGGGCTGCGGGTGTGTTACGCGGTGCCCATCCTGCACGGGGAGGAGCTGCTGGGCGTGGCCACGCTGGCCTCCCGCGGGAACCCGGAGCTGCCCGAGGAGGACCAGCTGGTCTTCCGCCTCATGGTGGACCGCATTGCACTGGCCATCGACCACGCGCAGCACCGGGAGCGGGAACGCGCCTCCCACGCCGCCGCGCGCGCCCTGGCCGCGTGCAGCACCTGGACCGAGGCCATCCCCGCGCTGCTGTCCGCCCTGGGGGAGAGCTTTGGCTGGGAGGCGGGTGGCTACTGGCAGCTGGACGCGCGCGCGGAGGTGCTGCGCCTGGAGGCCACCTGGGAGGCGCCCTCCCTGCACCTGCCGGTGTTCGGGGAGCTGAGCCGGCGCCTGGCGTTCCGCCGCGGGGAGGGGCTGCCGGGTCGCGCCTGGCGCTCCGGGCGGGTGGAGTGGATCACCGACGTCACCCAGGACCCGGAGTTTCCCCGCGCCGCCGCCGCCCACGCCGAGGGCCTGCGCAGCGCCATCGCCCTTCCCCTGGTGGTGGAGGGGCGCATGCTGGGAGTGCTGGAGTTCTTCAGCCGCGCGCTCCGCTCCGCCACCAGCGACATCATCCAGGTGAACGCCGGCGTGGCGCGGCAGCTGGGTGAGTTCCTGCGTCGGGTGGAGGCGCAGGAGGCGGTGCGGCGCAGCGAGGCGCACAAGTCCGCCATCGTCGAGCTGGCCCCGGATTGCATCGTGTCCATGGACGGCCAGGGCCGGGTGGCGGGCTGGAATCCGGCGGCGGAGCGTACCTTTGGCTGGACGCAGCAGGAGGCCCTGGGCGCGGTGCTGGCCGACCTCATCATTCCGCCCCACCTGCGGGACGCCCACCACCGCGGCCTGGCGCGCTACCTGGCCACCGGCGAGGAGCGCTACCTCAACCGCCGGGTGGTGCTGCCCGCCGTCACCAAGGATGGCCGGGAGCTGCCGGTGGAGCTCACCATCACCAACGCCTCCGCGGGCGGTCCCCCGCTCTTCACCGGCCACCTCCGCGACATCAGCGAGCGCCAGCGCCTGGAGGAGCACCTGCGCTTCAAGGCCAGCGCCGCCGAGCTGCTGCAAGCCCCGTTGGATCAGCCCGGGATCCTCCAGACCCTGGTGCGCCTCCTGGTGCCCGCCCAGGCCGAGTGGTGCGCCGTGGCCATGCGCGAGGGGCCCGAGAGCTACCGCGACTTCGTGGCGTTCGCCCACGCGGACCACGCCCGCGAGCAGCAGCTGAAGCCCCCCGCCACCGCGCTGCTCCCGCTGGGACCGGGTGAGGGGCTGCCAGCGGTGCTGCGCACGGGTCGGCCGGTGCTGGGGGCGGAGCTGACGCCCGCGCAGCTGGCCGCGCTCGCCCGCGACGCGTCACACCTCCGGCTGCTGGAGGCGCTGGGGACGCGCTCGCTGATGGTGGTCCCGCTGGCGGTGCGCGGGGAGACGCTGGGCGCGGTGACGCTGGGGCGGGGTGCGGGCGCGCGGCCCTTTGACGAGCGGGACCGCGCGGTGATGGAGGACGTGCTGGGGAAGGCCAGCCTGGTGCTGGAGAACGCGCGCCTGCTGGAGACGGAGCAGCGCGCGGTGCGGACGCGGGAGAACATCCTGGGCATCGTCTCGCATGACCTGCGCAATCCGCTCTCGGTCATCACCATGTCGGCCAGCGCCATCAGCCGCCGGTTCGAGGCCCGGGGCGTCACGGACCCGTCCAGTCGCCGGAACCTGGAGGCCATCCACCGCGCCAGCAGCCGCATGGAGCACCTCATCCGCGACCTCCTGGACATGGCGGCCATCCAGGCCGGTCGCCTCACCATGGACCTGGCGCCCCACGACGTGGCCGAGCTGGTGTCCGAGGCCGTGCAGTTCCACGAGGCGCTGGCGCTGGACCAGGGCGTGAAGCTGCGCTGCGCCGGCGTGCCCGACGGGCTCCTCATCTCCTGCGACCGGGAGCGCATCCTCCAGGTGCTCTCCAACGTGCTCGGCAACGCGCTGAAGTTCACGCCGGCCGGCGGGCTCATCACCCTGGCGGTGCAGGCGGAGCCGGGCGTCGCGCGCTTCTCCGTCACCGACGAGGGGCCCGGCATCCCGCCCGAGAACCTCACGCGCATCTTCGACCCCTACTGGCGCGCCGAGCCGCAGCGGGCGCGCGGGGTGGGGTTGGGGCTGTTCATCAGCCGGGGCATCATCCAGGGACACCAGGGCCGGATCTGGGTGGAGAGCCGCCTGGGCCAGGGCAGCACGTTCCATTTCACCGTGCCGCTGGCGTCCCCGTGATTGCGACCCGGCGCACTCCTTGGGTATGAACATCTGTTCAGTCTCCAAGGAGGTGCACCGATGACGGGAATGACAACGGAGGGCCCGGGCGCGACGGACGTGATGGAGCCGCGGCTGTGGCGTCGCCAGGGCTGGACCGCGCGTGTGATCAAGAACGAGGATGACGACGGCTGGGCGGTGGAGATGACCCGCGTGGGCGACAGCGAGCCGGCCCTGGTGGGGCCCTGGACCATGGGGCGGGACAAGAAGAACCCCAAGCCGCTGGACCAGGCCGCGTTCCTCACGCTGGTGAAGACCGCCACCGAGGTGCTGACGCGGGCGGAGAACCAGCGCAAGGCGGCGTTGCACCGCAGCGTCACGGTGGAGTCGCTGATCGGCGGGCGGGTGCGCGTGGACCTGGACATCATCCCGGACGAGGACGACCCGCACGCGGTGCTCACAGCCTGGAATGCCGCTGGTCACGAGCTGGCGCGGCTGCGCGTGCGCCCCGACTTCAAGCTCAACCTCACCTCCGCCATGCGCTGGGTGGACGGCGGTTTCAGCGCCAGCTCCGCGGGCTGAGGGGCTGCGTCAGAGCAAGATGCCCATGGGGTCCATGCCCATTGGCTCCGTGAGAATCTCGAGCGGGCCACGACCTGGAGTGCGGCGGGCCCTCGCCGCCCTGGCCAGCGCCGAGCGGGTGGCACCCTCGTCAGCGGTCGACGGTCGCGGAGGCGTCGACGCCCCGTCGCGACCAGGTCGAGCACCGTTCCACACGTTGAGAACGCACTCAGCGCTGACCAGGGCGGCCAGGGCCCGCCGCACGCCAGGTCGTGGCCCGCGCACGACGTCTGCAATCCCGCTGGGAATCTTGTTCTGACGCAGCCCCTGACGACGACACTGCCGGGCGCGTGACCCGCGTCACCGCCGGCCCGTCAGTTTTCCGAGGGCTCCGCGCTTCCGCCCTGGCAGTGGCGACACGTGTGCCCGCCGCGCCGCGGCCGGGACTTGTGCGGGGCGTCACCCTCGTCGTGGAGCGGCCTGCCCGGGGCGTGGGGATGGCACACGTGCTGCTCGTGGGTTGCGTTGTCGCGGTCGCGCGGTGTGGCCGCGTGGAGCAACCATGTACAGCATCCACATTGATCATGAGCGTGCGGTGGTTTCCCTGTCCCTGCGGGGCCTGATCCACATGACGGAGATGGTGGCGTTTGTGAGCGAGCTGCGGATTGCCACGCAGGCGCTGGCGGGCCGGTGCATCCGCATCCGCGCCGACGTGCGCGAGTTCCGCCCGGTGGCCCCCAACGTGGCCGAGCTGCTGCGCCAGATCCAGGCGTTCGGGCTGCAGAGCGGCGTGGTGCGGGTGGCGGAGGTGGTGAACAGCAACGTCACCGCGCTGCAGCTCAACCGCATTGCGCGGGAGAGCGGGACGGACCGCATCCTGCGCCGCTTCTCCGACGAGACCGAGGCTGACGCGTGGCTGGCGGAAGCGGCCTGAGCGGCCCTGGGGGCAGCGTGGAGGGAGGGTTCAGCGCGCCACGAGGTTGAGGCGGGTCTGCAGCAGGCGCGGAGCGTAGCCCGGCGCGTCCGACTCCAGGATCACGCGGTACTGCACGTAGGGCCCGGTGATGGCGGTGGGGAGCATCACCGGGGCGGGCGCGTCGACGGTGGCAGGGGTGGGCTCACCGAAGCGGGTGGCGTCCGTGCCGTCGGGGCCCAGCCAGGTGGCGTCGGTGCTGCACGCCGCGTCCAGGCAGTTGCGGACCTGCAGGCCCAGGCGGAGCGCGCCGCGCTGGTGGAGCTGGCGGATCTCCGCCACGGTGAGGCGGCGCTTGAAGATGGCGGCCTCGTCCACCTCGAGCTCGGACTGGTAGTTGTACCCGGGCCCGGAGCCGATGGGGAAGTTGCCGAGGAAGATCTCCTTGGTGAAGGCGCTGAACGTTCCCCAGTCGTGATCCACCGTCGCGGCGAAAGCTCCGTCCACGTAGAGCAGGGCGCGGTTGGGGCTGTTGCGCTTGATGCCCACCAGGTGGTGCCACTGCCCGTCGACGATCACCGGTCCCACCGCGCCCACGCCGGCGCCGGTGTCGTCGTTGACCTGCCAGTGCGCGGTGCCGGTGGGACACAGCGCGCCAATCCACACGTGCGGGTCCTCCCCGCCCATGGCCACCGCGTTGTCCTCGCTCAGCGCGCAGTCGGTGATGCGCACCCAGATGGCCCAGGTGAACTCGCCGGTGCCAAAGGCAAAGTCGTCGTCCACGTCGGAGTCCACCAGGCGCAGGTAGTCTTCCCGCTTGAGGTGGACGCCCTGCTGCAGCCTGCCGGCGGTGTAGCTGCTGTTGTCCGGTGGATTGAGGTCCACCATCTGCACCACGTGGCCGCGCCCGGTGTCGTCGGAGAAGGTGTCCGCGTCGGAGAGCACCGTGCCTTCCGGGCGATTGAAGTGCAGCAGCAGCGTCAGACCCGTGGGGTCCAGCCCGCCCTCGACGTAGGCGCCCACCTCCGTGACGTTGGCGCCGGTGGGGATGTCCTTCCCGTACGGCGCGGCGGGGGTCCAGGCCAGGGTGTTGCGCGCGTCGGCGTGCGCCACCGGGAAGACGCGCGAGGTGTAGATGCCGGTGGTGCTCCCGTTGGCCAGCGTCAGGGCGTCGACGACGTAGACGGTGGCGTTGCCAAGCTGGCCCTGGTTGAACTCGTCGGCGGTGTCGTCGACAAAGAGCAGCTCCTCCGGACCGGCGTCCGGGGCCCCCGACGAGCTGCTGCTGGTGGCCACCGCGGCGCTGCTCGTGGTTGTGCTGCTGGCGTTGCTCGCGCTCGACGAGCTGGTGGAGCTGGTGGAGCTGCTGGTGCCCCCGCCCGTGCTGGTTGACGACGAGGACGCGCTGCTGCTGGAGGCAGAGGACGACGAGGAGGACGTGCCCCCGGCGCTGGATGACGACGACGCCGTGGCGGAGGCCGCGCCGGAGGACGAGGCGCTGCCGCGTGGCTCCCGGGTGCCGTCCCGGCAGCGGCCCGACTCGCAGATCTGCTCGGCGGCGCAGTCGGCGTCGGCGTTGCAGGTGCGGATGCAGCGGTTGCCGTCCCGCACCTCGTTGGTGCTGCACTCCGTGCAGGCCGCGGGCGCAAGCACAGCGCCAGCGATCAGCACCGTCCCCACCACGGCACGCAGGCCACCCATGACGGGGAGGCTAGCACGCGCGCGCTCCGGGACGGGCCCGTGCTTCCGCCTGTCATCTCTGCTAGATGGCGCCCCTCGTCACGGAGGCATTGGGCAATGGCGCAAGCGGTCCGCATTGGTCACATCGGTGAGTACGAAGGCAAGGAAGTCACGGTGAAGGGCTGGCTGTACAACCGCCGCTCGTCGGGGAAGATCCACTTCCTGCAGATCCGTGACGGCTCGGGCTTCATCCAGGGCGTTGCCGGCAAGCAGGACATCCCGCCGGAGCAGTTCGAGGCGGCCAGCAAGCTGGGGCAGGAGAGCGCGGTCGTCGTCACGGGCACGGTGAAGAAGGAGCCGCGCGCGCCCTTCTGCGGCTACGAGCTGGTGCTCAAGGACGTGCAGGCGGTCAGCAACGCGGTGGACTACCCCATCACCAAGAAGGAGCACGGCGACGCGTTCCTCATGGACAACCGCCACCTGTGGCTGCGCTCCATGCGCCAGTTCGCCATCCTCAGGGTGCGCCACACCATCATCAAGGCCATCCGCGACTTCTTCGACAGCCGCGACTTCGTGCTGGTGGACAGCCCCATCTTCACGCCCAACGCGTGCGAGGGCACCACCACGCTCTTCGAGACCAACTACTTCGACGAGAAGGCCTACCTGACGCAGAGCGGCCAGCTCTACCAGGAGGCGGCGGCCATGGCGTTTGGCAAGACCTACTGCTTTGGTCCCACCTTCCGCGCGGAGAAGAGCAAGACGCGTCGTCACCTGACCGAGTTCTGGATGGTGGAGCCGGAGGTGGCCTTCATGACGCTGGAAGAGGACATGGAGCTGGCGGAGGACCTCCTGTGCACCATTGCCGCGCGCGTGCTGGAGAAGCACGAGAAGGAGCTGAAGGAGATCCTGGAGCGCGACGTGGAGCCGCTGAAGCGCATCCAGAAGCCCTTCCCGCGCATCTCCTACGACGAGGCGGTGAAGCAGATTGCGCAGATCCGCGCCGAGACGCAGGACGAGGAGCTGAAGAAGCTCTTGGAGCTCCCCGAGGGCAGCGACCTGGGCAGCCCGCACGAGACCGAGCTCACCAAGCGCTACGACCGTCCCATCATGGTCCACCGCTACCCCGCGGAGGTGAAGGCCTTCTACATGAAGAAGGACCCCGCGAATCCCACGCGCGCGCTGTGTGTCGACGTGCTGGCGCCCGAGGGCTACGGCGAGGTGATTGGCGGCGGGTGTCGTGAGGAGTCCCTGGAGCTGCTGCTCAAGGAGATCGACCGCCACGGTCTGCCGCGGGAGGCGTTCGAGTGGTACCTCGATCTCCGTCGCTGGGGCGGGTGTCCGCATGCGGGCTTTGGTCTGGGCGTGGAGCGCACCGTGGCGTGGATGTGCGGCCTGCACCACGTGCGGGAGACCATCCCGTTCGCGCGCACCATGGACCGCCTGCGTCCGTGAGGGATTGCGTCAGACAAATTGTCCATTCGGCGTGGCGGGCGAACACCTAACCCCCCCGCGTTCATGCCGTTGGGCTCGCTCGCCCCCCTTCCCCACACCCGCTTCACCGTCGTCAACCGCTGCGGGGAAGGGGGGCACGCATTGGCATAGGGGCATTTTCTCGTCGGAACGAGGGCTGCTGTGCCCATCTATTGCCCCCCTTCCCCGGCTCGGTGACGACGTAAAACGGTACTGGGGAAGGGGGGCGAGCGAGCCCAACGGCATGAACGTGGGGGGTGTTCGCCGGCCACGACGAATGCACAATTCGTTCTGACGCAGCCCTGAGGTCCTGACGGCTCAGGGCGTGAGGAGCGACTTCACCGCGGCGAGGAATTCCTCGGCGTGCTGGATGTCCTGCGCGGCGTCCTCCGTCGTGAAGAAGCCCACCGCGTCGTAGTCCGCGTCGTTCCGGTCCGCGCCCATGCGCGAGAGGATGCGGGCGAAGCGGGCCTCCAGCTTGCCAGGACGGATGAAGTGCTCGACCACCAGGGAGCGCACTCCGTCGTGGGAGCGGGTCACGCGTCCCACGCTGGCCAACAGGGCGCAGGCGGCGTGGAACACTGCATAGCAGGCGCGCGAGACGGCGCTGTCGGCGTAACCCGCCTGCATGAGGACCCGGGCGGCGCCCAGCATCTGTTCCGCCTTGGCCAGCTCCTGCGTGGCGGAAGCACCGTGGACCGGATTCACAACGACACCCCGTCCTGCGCCACGTTCCGCGCCAGCGGGCCCTGGGTGTCCCAGCGCTCCGTCGCCACCACCACCGGTGACAGCACCAGGCGCGTGTCCAGCTCGACGTCCGCGGAAAGGTCCAGGATGCGCCCGCGTTCCTCGCGCGTCAGTCCGTCGACGAGAACCAGGATGTCCAGGTCGCTGCTGGCGTGTCCCTCCCCGCGGGCGCGGGAGCCGAGGAGCTTGAGCTCACGCACGCGGGCTCCCAGCAGCGCACCGCACTCCAGGACGCGTCCCGCTTTCCCGCCTCGTGACCGGGTTGGCCAGGGACGCTTCAGCTCATGCACAACGTCCTCGACGGGATTCCCGTCACTGCGCGGTGAGCGCGGCGCGCTGGCCCTGCAGGTACTCCGCCACGCTCGAGGGCGCGCGACCGGTCAGCTCCTGCACCGCGTTGCTCACCACCGAGAGCTTCCCCTGCGCGGCGGCCACGTCGAAGGAGACCAGCATGTCCGCGATCATCGGGGGCAATCCCGCCTGCGCCAGGCCCGCGCGCAGCGCCTCCGCGGGAATGGGCTGGTAGGCCACCTTGCGGCCGGTCAGCTCCGTCGCCAGCTTCGCCAGCTGCTCGTGCGAGACCCCGGCGGGACCGGTGATGTCCAGCGTGGCGCGGTCGGTGCGGTCGGAGGCCAGCGCGGCGGCGGCGGCACGCGCGCAGTCCTCCCGCGTCACGTACGAGATGGCGCCCGCTCCCGCCGCGGCCACCAGCGCGCCCGTCGCCACCGCGCGCGGCAGCGAGTTCAAGAGGTAGTCCGCGTAGAGGTTGTTGCGCAGCACGGTGTAGCTGAGCGTGGTGCTGGCCAGCGCCTCCTCCGTGCCGCGGTGGTCCGGCGCAATGGTGATGGGGGAGTCCGCGCCCGGGTTCACCAGCGAGGTGTACACGACGTGACGCACGCCCGCCTTCACCGCGGCGTCGATGCCCGCGCGGTGCTGCTCCAGGCGACGGCCGGGACGATCCAGCGCGTCGGTGCTGATGAGCAGCATGCGGTCCACGCCCTGGAGCGCCGCCACCATGGCCGCGGTGTTCTCGAAGTCCGCCTGTTTCACCACCACACCGCGCGCCGCCAGGTCCTTCAGCTTCTCCGGCGTGCGCGTGGTGGCCACAATGGTTCCCGCCTTGGCCTCCAGCAACAGCTCCACCGCCCGACGACCCAGGTGACCCGAAGCCCCACTCACCAGCAACGTCCGCTTCCCGCTTGCCATGTCCGCTCTCCTCGCGATGGTTGCCCGCGCAACCGTGGTGATGCGGCGAATATGTGGCGTTGCAGGGTGGGCAACAAGATGACGGCATGGCAAATCAATGTTCCAATGGAGCAACAATGGACCTGAACCTGCTGGCGGCGTTCGTGACGGTGGCGGAGACGGCAAGCTTCTCGGAGGCGGCGCGGCGGCTGCGGCTGCCCAAGTCGTCGGTGAGCCGCCGCATCTCCGCGCTGGAATCCACCATGGGCGTGCGACTGCTCCACCGCAGCACCCGCCACGTGGCGCTCAGCACGGCGGGCGCGGCGTTGTATGAGCGGGTGGCGCCGCAGCTGGCCAGCCTGCAGCAGTCCCTGCGCGACCTGCCCGAGCTGGAGGAGGAGCCCTCGGGCCGGCTGCGCGTGACGGCGACGGTGGATTGGGGGGTGACCGTGCTGGCGGAGGTGGTGACGCGTTTCGTGGCGCGTTACCCGGCGGTGCAGGTGGAGCTGAGCCTGAGCAGTGAGCTGGTGGACCTGGTGGGCGGCGGCTTTGACGTGGCGCTGCGCATCTCCCGGCACCGCCTCAAGGACTCCACGCTCATGGCGCGCAGCGTGGGACCACTGGCCATGCAGCTGTACGCCTCCCCCAGCTACCTGGCGCGACGTGGCACGCCCCGCACCCCGCGTGACCTCGAGGAGCACAGCTTCGTGGTGTTTCGTTCCCTGGGACGGCTGCGGCTGGAGGGACCCACCGGCTCCGCGGTGATCGACCTGCACGGGCGCGTGATGGCGGATGACATGTTTTTCGTCCGGGAGTCCGTGCGCACCGGCGCGGGGGTGGGACTGTTGCCGCGCTTCCTGGCTGAGTCCGACGTCACCACCGGCGCGCTGGTCAACGTGCTCCCCCGCTGGCACACCTCCATGACGTCGCTGTGGATCGTGACGCCGGCGGCGCGCCACGTACCGCGCAAGGTCACCGCGTTCCGCGACATGGTCCTGGACGCGCTGCGGGACCGCCCGCTGGGGCCGCCACCGGCCTGATCATTCCTCGCCGGCGTCGTCCTCGCTGCCGCGCATCTTCGTGAGCAGCATGCAGCCGGTGCGCTGTCCGTCGCGACAGGCGCGTTCATACATCTGCGCGGCCTTGAGGTGGTTCTTCTCCACGCCCTTCCCCTCCTGGTACAGCGCGCCAATGCTCACGCAGCCCATGGGCTCTCCGCGGTTGCAGGCGCGCTCATAGATCTCCAGCGCCTTGGGGATGTCCTGCGGCGAGCCCTGACCGTTCTCCAGCATGTCCGCGTAGTTGTTGCAGGCGGTCTGGTCGTCGGAGTTGCAGGCGCGGATGTAGATCTCCATGGCCCGCGGATGGTCCTGTTTCACGTCGTCCCAGCCGAAGTGATACGCGGAGGCCAGGTAGCGACAGCCGTTGAGGTCGCCGGCGTTGCACGCGCGCTCCATGACGCGCAGCGCCTCGGGCACATCCGCCTTCACCGCAACACCCTCCACCAGGCTCCACGCCACGCCGGTGCAGCCGGCCACCACGTCGTCGTGGCACTGCGCGCGCAGCAGCTCCACACCCTTGGCCCGCTCCTGCGCCGTCTTGGCCTCCACCACCATCATTCGCGCCACGTTCGCGCAGCCATAGGCATCACCGGATTGACACGCGCGCTCAAAGAGCGGACGCGCCCGCGCGGGCTCCGCCTTGGCGCCCCGACCTTCCACCCGTGCCACACCCGCGCGCACGCACCCGGTGGCCTGACCCAGCTCACACGCGCGCTCATAGAGCGGGAGCGCCTTCTCGGGGTCGGGGAGGCCGGCCAGCCCGGTGTCGACGGCCGCCGCCGCGCCCAGACACGCCGCGCCCGCGCCATTGCGACACTGCTCCTGGCACGCCGCCACGTCGGTGCACGCGGTGGTGCGGGGCAATGCGGCGCGCAGGCCGCTGGTGTCCCACGGGACCCCGGGCTGGTTGCGGAGGTATTGCACCAGCGAGTGGTCCAGCTGCGCGAGCATGTGCACCACCGCGCCGTTGCGCGTCTCCGCGAGCCATTTTCCGTCGGGGGATTCCTGGAAGGTGACGTAGCGTTCCAGGTCGGCGGTGCTGATCTCCTCCAGCGTCACCCGCATCACCGTGGGCAGCACCTTCTCCATGTTCGCGAACTGCTCACCCATGATCTCCCGCGCGTCCTGGTCCGCGGCGCGCCGCACGTACGACGACACGCCCAGTTGCTCCGCCCACCGCACAATCAGGAGCAGCCGCGCGCTGCCCACGCCCACCTCCGAGGCCAACGCCATGGTGTGGTCCGCGGCCACCAACCTGTCGATGAGCGCCTGCCGCTCCGGCGGCACCGGCGTGGGGTTCTTGAGCGCGCGCTGCACCTGCGCAATGCGCTGCGGACTCTGGTCGCTACCCAGGGCCTGGATGCGTTGGAAGAGCGGCGTGCGCAACGCCTGCAAGGACGCGGCAAGGTGCGTGGCGTCGGTGTGGTCGGTCACGTACTGGCGCACGTGTTCGCGCAGCTTCTCCGGCTTGAACTGCGTGCTGGCCCACCCGTCAAACCAGGCCAGGCCCTGCTTGGAGACGATGGAGGAGGCCTTGTCGCGGGAGGACTGCAGCGCGGCGGGCAGCTTGTCGCACATCTGCCCCACGCCGGTGAGGCGGATGAATTCCTCGACGTCACCACCACCCTCTCCGGAGGATGACGCGCTGCGGGAGGTGCCACAGGAAAGGAGGGGGAGCAGGAGAACGAAGCAGGCGAAGGCGGGTCGGAGCATTTCCGCAGCTTAGCGTGGTGGATGAGGTATCGTCTCGCTCCGGTTGCCTCCCGGAGAAATCCATGAAGCGTCCCAACTCCCTCGTCGGTCTGCTTGCGCTCATCACGGTGTTGACCACCGGCTGCGCGAACGTTGCCTGGTTCCTCATCAGCGCCGCCACGGAGCGACACAGCGAGGGCGAGGTCCTGGAGTTCAACCAGGTCAACATGCGCTTTGTCCATCCGGGCCGGCCCTACTTCACCGCGCCGGAGAAGAACGACGTGGCCACGCTGCAGATCATGCGACTGGACCCCGCCATCCAGTTCATGGTGATCGCCGAGGAGGGTGAGGATCTCACCGTCGAGGCGGCGAATCTTGCCCAGGTGGCGCTCAACAACCTCAAGCGGGCCGTGCAGAGCTACCGCACGACAGACCCCGAGCCCGTCACCCTGGCCAACCAGCCCGGCCTGAAATTCACCACCGAGGCCAAGCTCAAGGAAGGCGAGATACTCTACGTGCACGGCATCCTGGTGCGGAACGGTTTCCTCTACCAGCTCATCGCCTTTGGCGAGGTGTCCGAGCGCGAAGCGGTGCTGGAGACCGCCCAGGAGATGTTCGCGCGCTTCTCGCTGATCGACCCTGAACGCATCTCCAGCAAGGTGCAGGCGCGCCCTTATGTGGCGTTTGACTCGTCGACGTTTGGCTACACCATGCGCCCCACCGCGAACCTGTTCATCACCTGGCCGGAGGTGGCCAAGGAGGTGGAGGAGGCGGAGACCGGCGCGTTGGCGCGGGGTGGTCGCGCGGGCTTCGTGGTGGCGCCGTTCGCGCACGGTCAGCCGCGTCCGCGCATGGAGGCCCTGGCGCGCGCCGCCACCGTGATGATGGGCTTCAAGGTCACCGACAACGACGTGGTGCCTTCCGGCCCGGTCACCGAGAACGGGACGCCCGGCCAGCTGGAGCAGCTCTTCACCGCGGCGCGCAAGACCAAGGAGGCGAAGTACGAGTATCGACTCAAGATCGTCTCCACGCCGGAGGTGGCGTACTTCCTGTGGGTGTGGAGCGCCAACAAGTCGCTGAGCGTGGACAAGGTGGCGGAGGCGGCGTTCCCGGGGTTCCGCGTGACGTCGTCGGTGACGGCGGTGAACATCCCGGACGCGCTCAAGAAGCCGCACGCCACGCATTTCAACCAGTGCGGCCTGCACCACTACGACGCCAAGCAGTATCCCCAGGCGTGCCCGTACTTCCGTCGCGCCATGGCGATGGATCCCCAGGCCACCGTGTTTCTCACCAACTCCCAGGGTTGCCTCTACCACCTCAAGGACCACCCCCAGGCCCTGGCCCTCTACGACGCGGCAACCGAAACGCAGCGCCAGGAGGTGCCGGTGCGGGTGTGGCACGCGTGGCACCTCAACGCGCAGGGAGAGCAGGACAAGGCGCTGGCCATCTTCAAGGAGCTGTTCGCCGCCGGTCACCATGACGACGAGGACTTCGGCGAATACATCTCCATCCTGGAAGCGCAGCACCGTCACCAGGAGGCCATGGAGGCGTTTGAGGGCTATCTGGCACTAAGGCCATCCCTGCCCATGCGGATGCGCCAGTCCAGCTACCTGTACCGGCAGAAGAAGCACGACGAGGCGTTGGCCATGCTGGAGCGCGTGCAGAAGGGCAGTGCCATGGATGCGCAGATTGCCTACGCGCGCATGGCGCACCTGTTCGCGTTGGAGCGCTACAAGGACGTGATTGCGGTGACCGACCAGCTCGTCGAGCGCGGGCTGGATTCCGCCGACGTGCAGATGTGGCGGGGGCGCGCGCAGTACCAGCTGAAGTGGCACCGCAAGGCCAAGGAGTCCTTTGAGCGCGCCGTGGCGCTGGCCCCTGGTGACGCCGACGCCAAGGAGTGGCTGCAGCACATCTCCGCCGAGCTGGGCGAGGGGAACAACAGCGCCATCAAGGAGGCCCTGGCGCCCGTGCCGCTGCCGCCGGAGCTCGCGCGGGAGCTGGTGCCGCTGGCCAACCCGCCGCAGACCGACCGGGGCGCGTACTATGACTGGCGTGTCGACGGCGTGCAGTTCGAGCGCGGCAAGCTGGAGCGCATCACGTATTACCGTCGCATCCGCGTCCTCGACGAGAGCGGCGTGTCCCGGTTCAGCACGCTGCAATTCGACTTCTCCCCGCTGGCCGAGCGCATCTTCGTCAACAGCCTGGTGGTCACCAACGCCAAGGGCGAAGTGGTCTCACGCGGGAACGTGGACGACTATTACGTGATTGATCAGCCGGACAATCCCCACGCCTCCCACGACCAGACGCTGGTGCTCCCCGTGCCGCAGGTGGCGCCGGGTCACACGCTGGAGTTCGTGGTGACCAAGGAGCGACGCGGCCTGCCGGAGAAGCTGTGGTTCCACGACGTGCCCTTGTCCAACACCCGCCCCGTGGGCGTGGCCGCGCTGTTCTACGTGGGGGATGCCAAGGAGGTGCGCACCGCCGCCCAGAACGCGCCCGCCGCCACGCCCACCACCACCGGACTCATGTTCCTGATGAAGGACCCGCCGCTGTTGACGGAGGAGCCGCTCGCCGCGCGCTACACGCAACGCCATCCCATGGTCTACCTGGGCGACGCCCGCAATGACTGGAAGGAGCTGGGGCGGGAGTACCTGACGTCGTTGAAGGAGGTGCTGAAGGAAGACGCCATCATCACCGCCACCGCGCGCGAGCTCACCAGGAACGCGAAGAGCCCGAAGGAGAAGCTGGAGATCCTCTGGCAGCACGTGCAGAAGAAGATCACCTACCGCGCCGTGGAGTTCGGCGTGCGCGCGCTGATTCCCACGCCCGCGGGCAAGACGCTGGAGAACGGTTACGGTGACTGCAAGGACCACTCCGTGCTGCTGCACCAGATGTTGAAGGCGGTGTCCATCCCGTCGTCGCTGGTGCTGGTGCACACCTACGCGGACCTGCAGGAGGGGCTGCCCTCGTTGGACCAGTTCAATCACATGATCCTGCTGGTGGGGAGCGGGAAGGAGGCGCGCTTCGTCGACGCCACCGACAAGGAGTTCGGCCGCACCATGCTCACGCCGGTGGGCCTGGCGGGACGTCGGGCGTTGGTGCTCACGGAGCAGCCGCGCTTCCTGGACATCCCCGCGTACCGTCCCGCCGACAGCAAGGTGCGCGTCCAGCGCAACGTGGCGTTCACCGCGGACCAGGTGCTCGACGTCAACGAGGAGGTGCAGCTCACCGGCTACATCGCCAACTTCACGCGCGCCTACCTGCGCAAGACCGACCCCGCGGGACAGAAGACGTGGCTGCAGGGCCTGGTGGGCCGCTCCGTGCCGGGCGCGCAGCTCCAGGACGTGGCGGTGGAGAAGCTCGACGACAACGGCGCGCCGCTGGTGCTGCGGGCGCGTTATCGCGCGGGGCGCGGGGTGGACCGGCAGGACCAGAGCGTGTTCATCACGTTGCCGTTGAGCTGGGAGGACTATCACCTGGCGCCGTCGCCGGTGTCCGACCGCAAGAGCGACTACGAGATCCCCTACCCGCTGGACATGGAGAGCGTGACGCACGTGACGTCGTCAACCGGCGTGAAGCTCGCCGCGGCGCGGGAGGTGCAGCACAAGGCCAGCGGGCCCAGCGCGGAATGCTCCTCCGCGGTGGCCGACGAGGCCGGCGGGGAGCGCGTGGAGCTGCGCTGCACCGTGCGCCACGGTGTCTATCCCGCGGCCAGCTACGTCCAGCACCAGGCGACGATGGAGCAGGCGCTCAAGGCCGCGTCGTCGTCGTTGCGGGGCACGGTGGTGGACGGCAAGCGCTGATCCCCCGCTGGAGCGTGGCCCCAAGCGGTCCTGTGCGCGGTTGGGTCCGGCGCGCTAGGGTGCCCCTCCCGGAGGAGATTGGCCGACGCCATGGACCACGCCGCGCTGGACGCCTTGCGCAAGTCCCACCCGGGGTGGCGCCTGCTCACCGCGGACCACGCGCCGCTGGTGATGGACTTCCTCCACCGCACCTTCATTGCGCCCAACGTGCGCACGCTGGCGCAGCCGGAGATCACGTCGCGGCTGGAGGATCACCTGTTCCACCTGCGGTCGACGCTGGGCGCGGAGGTCTATCCCCGCACGGCCACGGCCTACCTGGAGGAGTGGGCGTCCGACGCACGCGGCTGGCTGCGCAAGTACTACCCGCCCCGCAGCGACGAGCCTCACTACGACCTCACGCCCGCCACCGAGAAGGCGCTGGAGTGGGTCTTCAGCTTGCGACAACGACAGTTCGTGGGAACGGAGTCGCGGCTGCTCACGGTGTTCCACCTGCTGCGCGAGCTGGTGGAGGAGACCAACACGCGCCCGGAGGATCGGCTGGCCGAGCTGGAGCGAAGGCGCGCGGCCATCGACGCGGAGATCGATCGCGTCCGTCGTGGCCAGGTGGACCTCATGGATGACGCGCGGGTCAAGGACCGGTTCGTCCAGATGGCCGCCACCGCGCGCGGTCTGCTCTCCGACTTCCGCGAGGTGGAGCACAACTTCCGCGTGCTGGACCGCGACGTGCGTGCGCGCATTGCCGCGTGGGAAGGCAGCAAGGGCTCGCTGCTGGATGACGTCTTTGGCCAGCGTGACGCCATTGCGGATTCCGACGAGGGACGCAGCTTCCGTGCGTTCTGGGACTTCCTCATGTCCCCCTCGCGGCAAGAAGAGCTCACCACCATGCTCGCCACCGTGATGGCGCTGCCCGCCGTGCAGTCCCTGGAGCCCGACGAGCGCCTGCTGCGTGTGCACTATGACTGGCTGGAAGCCGGAGACATGGCGCAGCGGACGGTGGCGCGCTTGTCCGAGCAGCTGCGTCGATTCCTCGACGAGCAGAGCCGCATGGAGAACCGTCGGATGATGCAGGTCATCCGGCAGGTGGAGCAGCATGCCCTCAAGGTGCGGGAGGCTCCGCCGGAGGGCGTGTTTGTCGAGCTGGATGAGGCCAGCCCCGACGTGGAGCTCACCATGGACCGTCCCCTGTTCTCTCCGCCGCTGCGCGCGCGAATCACCGAGCAGGCGCTGGCCGCCACGTCGGCGGAGATTCCCACCGACGCATTGTTCAACCAGGTCTACGTGGATCGTGCGGCGTTGGAGGGGCGCATCCGCCGCGCATTGCAGGCGCGCCGTCAGGTCTCGCTGGCGGAGCTGGTGACGGACCATCCGCTGGAGCAGGGGCTGGCGGAGCTGGTGACGTACCTGGCCATTGCCTCGGACGACCCCAACGCCGTCATCGACGACGCCAGCACCGAGGCGGTCCCCTGGCGTGACGACGCGGGAAACACACGCCAGGCAACGGTGCCGCTGGTGCTGTTCCGTCGGAACCGCGGGAAGGAGGTGGCGCATGCAGCAGAATGACGTTGCGCCGCGGTTGCCGCCCCACGCGCTCTCCCTGGTGCTCGTCCACCTGATGAAGGGCGTGCTCTACCAGGAGACCCACGCCGACCTCTGGCAGTACCTGCTCTCGTTGCAGGCGCGGGTCCGGGATCACGTGCGCGTGTTGGGGTTGGAGCTGCTGCTGGATGAAGCGGAAGGGTATGCGTTCCTGCGCCAACGCGCGGCGGAGCCCGACGGGGTCGACCTTCCGCGGTTGGTGGCGCGTCGACAACTCAGCTACCCGGTGAGTCTGCTGCTGGTGCTGTTGCGCCGGAAGCTGGCGGAGGTGGATGCCACGGGCGGAGACGCGCGCTGCATTCTCTCTCGCGAGGAGATGGTGGAGCTGGTGCGCGTGTTCCTGCCGGCGGGCACCAATGAAGCGCGGTTGGTGGACAAGGTGGAAGCCTCCATCCAGAAAGTGGTGGACCTGGGTTTTCTCCGACGGATGCAGGGCTCCAGTGAGCTCTGCGAGGTGCGTCGAATCATCAAGGCGTTCATTGACGCGCAGTGGTTGCAGGAGTTTGACCAGCGCTTGCAGGAATACCAGGCCCACGCCGCGCAGGATGTGTCCGCATGAAAGCCGACGCTTTGCCTATGCAATCCCTGCTGGACTTCTCCGCCACCGACGCACGGGCCGGCTTCCGCCTGGACCGCCTGGAGGTCTTCAACTGGGGCACCTTCCACCGCCACGTCTGGACGCTGCTGCCCCGCGGCCACACCGTGCTGGTCACCGGCGACATCGGCTCCGGCAAATCCACGCTGGTGGACGCGCTCACCACGCTCCTGGTTCCGCCGCAACGCGTGGCCTACAACAAGGCCGCCGGTGCCGACGCGCGCGAGCGCACCGTCCGGTCCTACGTGCTGGGCCATTACAAGTCGGAGCGTGGGGACCAGGGCTTGTCCGCGCGTCCCGTGGCGCTGCGGGATTACAACACCTACTCCGTCATCCTCGCCGCGTTCCACAACGAGGGCCTGGGACAGACCGTCACGCTGGCCCAGGTCTTCTGGCTCAAGGACCATGACGGGCAGCCCGCGCGCATGCTGCTGGTGGCCGATGGTGCGCTAAGCATTGCCGAACACTTCTCCAACTTCGGCACCGACGTGGCGGACCTGCGCAAGCGCCTGCGGAAGATGCCCAACGTGGAGCTGTTCGACAGCTTCCAACAGTACGGGGCGGCGTTCCGTCGACGGATGGGCATCCAGAATGAGCAGGCGCTGGAGCTGTTCCACCAGACGGTGAGCATGAAGTCCGTGGGCAACCTCACCGAGTTCGTGCGGCAGCACATGCTGGAGGCCTTCCCGGTGGAGGACCGGATCGCCGCGCTGATCCATCACTTCGATGATCTTAGCCGCGCCCACGCCTCCGTCCTGAAGGCCCGGGAACAGGTGGCCGCGCTCACCCCGCTGGTGGCGGACTGCGAGCGTCACGCGGCCCTGACCGAAGGCGTGGCGCTGCTGCGCGCGGACCGCGAGGCGCTGCGCGGCTGGTTCTGTCTGCACAAGGAAGCGTTGGCGCAGGCGCGGGTCTCCAACTTGAGCGGAGAGCTGACCCGGCTGGAAGAAGAGCTGGAAGAGCTGCGACGACGACAGGTGGACCTGCAGGTCAGCCGCGATGAGCTGCGCGGCGCCATCTCCGCCAACGGCGGGGACCGGCTGGAACGACTCAAGCGGGACATCCAGGAGCGCACCGCGGAGCTCAACGCGCGCCAGCACCGCGCACGACAGTACGGCGAGGTGGCCCGCGCGCTGGGACTCTCGGAGCTGGTGGATGCGGACTCCTTCGCGCGCAACCGCGAAGCGCTCGAGGAGCAGCGAGTCTCGACGGAGACGCAACGCGCCGACGTGCAGAACCGCACCCTGGAACGGAATGTGGAATTCAAGGAGCTGCGCGGGCAGCACACGGAGTTGTCGGCGGAGTTGGAGTCGCTCCGTCGTCGAAGGTCCAACATCCCGTCCACCAACCTGCGGGTCCGCACCGACCTGTGCAACGCGCTTGCTTTGGCGGAGGAGGACCTGCCTTTTGCCGGTGAACACATCCAGGTGCGTGAGGAGGAGAAGGACTGGGAGGGTGCGGCGGAGCGGTTGTTGCGCGGGTTTGGTCTGTCCCTGCTGGTCCCGGACGAGCATTACGAGAGCGTGGCGCAGTGGGTGGACCGCACCCATCTCCGTGACCGCCTGGTCTACTTCCGCGTGCGCGCCGTGACCGCGCTTCCCCCGTCGTCATCACACCCGCGCGCCATGGTGCACAAGCTGGCCATCCGGCCGGATTCCGCGTTCTACGCGTGGCTGGAAGCGGAGCTGCACAAGCGCGCCAACATGGTGTGCTGCGAGACGCTGGAGGAATTCCGGAGGGAGAAGAACGCCATCACGCGCGCCGGCCAGCTCAAGGGCGCCGGGGAGCGGCATGAGAAGGATGATCGTCGCGCCATTGACGACCGGTCCCACTACGTCCTGGGTTGGTCCAACGAGGAGAAGATCCGCGCCCTGGAGAAGCGCGCCCGTGACGTCGAGAAACGGATCCAGGACGTTGCCGAGCAGCTCTCCGTACTGCAGCGCGAGGCCACCACGCTGCAGCAGCGCATGGAGAAGATCTCCCAGCTGCGGATGTTCGAGAACCACCGTGACATCCATTGGCAGCCGCTGGCCGTGGACATCCAGCGCATGGAGGAGGAGCTGCGCGAGCTGGAGAAGGCCTCCGACCAGCTGCGTGTCCTGCGGGAGCGGCTCAAGGAGCTGGACGCGGAGCTCGACGGAGTGGGCACCCGCACGCAGAAGATCGCCGAGAAGCGTGGCACCATCCAGGAGCGGCACGAGACCGCCACCTCCACGCTGCAGGAGTGTCGCGCCGTCCTGGAGACCGTTTCCCCGGAAGTACGCGAGCGCCACTTCCCGCGGCTGGAGGAGATGCGACCGCACGCGCTGGGTGAGCAGAACATCACGCTGGAGAACGCGGAAGCACGTGAGCAGCAGATGCGCCGCTGGCTGCAGGCACGGATTGACGCCGAGGACGAGCGGGGCAAGCGCCTGGCGGAGAACGTGGTGCGTGCCATGCAGCAGTTCCGCGCCGCGTGGCCCGCGGAGACCCAGGAGGTCGACGCCAGCATCCAGGCCGCGCACGAGTACCGCACCATCCTGCAGCGCCTGCAGGCGGATGACCTTCCGCGGTTTGAGCAACGCTTCAAGGAGCTGCTGAACGAGAACACCATCCGCGAGGTGGCGAACTTCCAGTCCCAGCTGCACCGCGAGCGGCAGACCATCAAGGAACGCATTGACCGCATCAACCGCTCCCTGCGCGGCATCGAGTACAACGACGGGCGCTACATCGTGCTGGAGTCCCAGGTTGGCGCGGACGCGGACATCCGGGATTTCCAACAGGACCTGCGTGCCTGCACCGAGGGCGCGCTCACCGGCTCCACCGACGAGGAATACTCCGAGGCCAAGTTCCTCCGCGTGAAGTCCATCATCGAGCGGCTGCGCGGGCGCGAGGGCCACACCGACGCGGACCTGCGCTGGACCCGCAAGGTCACCGACGTGCGGAACTGGTTCACGTTCTCGGCCTCCGAGCGCTGGCTGGAGGATGACCGCGAGCACGAGCACTACACGGACTCCGCGGGCAAGTCCGGCGGTCAGAAGGAGAAGCTCGCGTACACCGTGCTGGCGGCCAGCCTGGCCTACCAGTTCGGCCTGGAGACGGGGGACATCCGGTCACGCACGTTCCGCTTCGTGGTGATTGATGAAGCCTTTGGTCGCGGCTCCGACGAGTCCGCCCGCTACGGCCTGGAGCTCTTCAAGAAGCTCAACCTGCAATTGCTGGTGGTGACGCCGCTGCAGAAGATCCACATCATCGAGCCCTACGTCACCGGCGTGGGATTTGTGCACAACCAGGAGGGCCGCCTGTCCATGTTGCGCAACCTCACCATCGAGGAATACCGCGCGGAGCGTGCGGCGCGCAGCGCATGACGACGTCGGGAAAGGCCTGGTCCACGCCGGAGGACTTGCGCGCGCAGGTGCGACGCCTGTGGGATTCCGGTCAACTGCTCTCCGCGCGCATCACCGGCGAAGCGCTTTTCCCGTTCCGACTCAAGCTCAAGCGTCCCACCCACGCCGAGCTCTCCAGCCGCTTTGACGACGTCAGGCAATGGATGCGTGCGCTGGAGCAGGGAGCCGGCTACCGGCTGGAGTACGCGGAGGTGAACTTGCGTCCGCTGGGGCGCAACCGCGTCCCGCAGTCCGCGTGGATTGATGACGAGGAGACCGCGCTGAGGATGCTCCAGCGGTCCAGCGAGGCGTCCCGGTTCGCGGAGCACGCGCAGGCCACGCAGCAACGCTTTCCGACGCTGCAGGACTGGTTGGCGCGACACCCCTTGGTGGTGGTGGAGCACGCGGACGCGTGGGGACGCATCCTGGAGGTCCTCACGTGGTTCCGCGCCAATCCGTTGCCGGGTGTGTATCTCCGCCAGGTGCCGGTTTCCGGCGTGGACACCAAGTTCGTGGAACAGCACAGCACTCTGCTCGCCGAGCTGCTGGACCAGGTGCTTCCACCCGAGGCCATTCGCCCGGAATTCAAACCCGCGCGTCACTTCGAGCAGCGCTACGGTCTGCGCCCCCGGCCCATGCTCGTGCGCATGCGGGTGCTGGATGAGCGGCTGAGCATTGGCGGTCTGCGTGACCTGGCGGCGCCGGCAGCGGAGTTGGCGCGGGTGCAGTTGGCGGTGCGCCACGTGTTCATCACGGAGAATGAGGTGACCGGCATCTCCTTCCCCGACGCGCCGGAGAGCGTGGTGGTGTTTGGTCTCGGGTACAACGTCGAGCGCATTGCCGAGATCCCGTGGCTGGAAAACGCGGAGCTGCATTACTGGGGTGACCTGGACACGCACGGCTTCGCCATCCTGGACCGGTTGCGACAGCGCCATCCCCGCGCGCGCTCATTCCTGATGGACCGGGCCACGCTGCTGTCCCACCGGAGCCAATGGGTGACGGAAGAGGAGCCGCACCTGGCGCCGCTATCCCGTCTCACGACGGAGGAACACAGCCTCTACGCCGACCTGGTGCACAACACCCTGGGCCCGCGCGTGCGGCTGGAGCAGGAACGCGTGGGATATCCCCACGTCGTGGCCGCGGTGCGTGGTCTGGTGCCCAGCTGATCAACCGCGCACGATCTCGTCGATGACGCGTCTTGCGGAAGCCAGGGCGCCGTGCATGAACCCGGGACGATGCGACGTGTAATCCCCGGCGAAGTGCATGCGCCCTCTCGGCTTGCGCAACAGCGCGCCCCAGCGCGTCAGCTGTCCTGGTGAGAACCACGCGTACGCGCCGCGACTGAAGGGCTCCTCGCTCCACAGCACGGACGCGCTGGCGACCATGTGCTCGCGCAGGCCGGGTTGTGCGCGCTCCATGTCGTCGAGGACGGCGCTCAGGCGTTCCTGCTCACCCAGCTGCGCCAGGCGCTGCGCCTGCGGTCCCACCACGTAGGTTCCCAGCACGCCGCCCGTTCCCGGCAGCAGCAGCGTCTCATCCTTCACCGTGCCCACGGGCAGGTCGGTCTCGACGTCACCGGATTCCCCGCGGTCCGCCCAGAAGCGCGTGCGCGACGCCACGAACACCCGGGCCACCACCGCGTGCTGCAGCTCGGTGAGCGCGCGACGATGCTCCCCCTCGAGGTCCGGGACGAGCTCCAGCTCCCGCACAATGGGCGCGGGCAGGGTGCACACCACGCGCGACGCGACGAGCTGTTGCGGTTGGCCGCCGCGGGTGAAGGTCACCTGGACGTCGCCGTTGCGTTGCTCCACCCGTTGGACCTGGGCCTCGTACAGGATGCGCGGCCCCAGCAGCTCCGCGATCCGGCGCGGCAGCTTGTCCGTCCCCCCGACGACACGACCGCCACCCTTCCACTGCACCTCGTGCATGAAGCTGGCGATGTCGCGCATCAAGGCGAGCGCGGAGATGGCCTTGATGTCGCCGTTGGGACAGAACGACTGCTGCATGTCCGCGACGAATCCCTCGGACGCGCCCCTCTTGACGAGGTAGTCGTGCCCGGAGAGCGCGTCGAGCTCGACGAGACGAGCCGGCGGCCACTGGGGTGCGCGCGGGTCTTCGCCCTTCACCACGTCGAAGTAGCGGTCCAGGAGGCCCTGGAAGCCGAGCGCTTCCTCCTCGGCGGTGAGCCGGGGTCCGCGCGCGGGCGGCTCCTGCCCCGGTTCCAGCACGGTGCGCGCCCCGTTGAAATGGACCACGCGCTTCTTGGGCGGCGGGCGCACCGGCTGCGTGATCTCCACGTTGACCTTGCGAAACAGCGCGAGCAGATCCGCATCCGCCACCACGTGCTTGGCGCCCGCCTCGGCGTACAGTCCGTCGGGAAAGCCTTCCCGCACGGTGTGGATCCTTCCGCCGGGCCGGTTGCGCGCTTCCAACACCAGCACGTCAAACCCGCGCTCCATCAGCTCCAGCGCCACGACGAGCCCGGAGATGCCACCGCCCAGCACCACCACGCGCCGGGGATCCGCCGTGGCATTCCGGGGCGTCGACGCGCAGGACCACGCGCTCAGCGTCGTCGCCGCGGCGCCGAGGAATTCCCTTCTGGACAGTTGGCTCATCACACCCTCCGCTCATCGGTAGGCAGGGCATGCCGCGTTCCGATCTTACGTCGGATCGAACGGCGCACGACGGGAGGCGGACCGTCCGTTGCCTGGCGCACTTGCCCGCACCACCGTATGAGGTTCCTCCGATCTTAGCGGGTGACAGCTCCGCGGCTGTCGCCGTATTCTACGGCCTTGATTGTTCGGCATTTGAAGGAACGTCTGGCGGGGCCAGCGTGGGCGGCGTAAGGACGGGTACCGTGGCTGGCCGTTCATACCTTGATTCAGACTTGAAGCTTCTCTGGGGACGCGCAGCTGCGCGGTGCGCCCGCTGTCGCACGTTGTGCACAGCCGATGCGACCCAACACGACCCAGCCGTCGTCCTCGGCGAGATCGCTCACATCGTGAGTCACGCGAGTGCCGGACCGCGGGCGGATTCAACGTTTCCGGAAGAAGAGCGAGACCGGTACCCCAACCTTATCCTGTTGTGCCCAACTGACCACACGCTGGTGGACAAGCAGGACTCCACCTTCACCGTCGCCGATCTCCGCTCCTGGAAGGATGCCCATGAGGCATGGGTCACTTCGCGGCTCCAAGAGGAGTTGTCTGGGGTCGGGTTCGCCGAATTGGAGATGGCCGTCCGCGCCATCCTGGCCCTGCCGGCTGGGGGGACGGTGGACCTGTCCGTTACGCCCCCCAGCGAGAAGCTGGCAAAGAACGGCCTGACGGGAAGGACGCGCGTCCTGGTGTCCATGGGCCTCGCTGTCGCGGCGGAGGTCCGAGAGTTCCTTGAGCGGATGGCCCAGCAGATTGACCCCGACTACCCGGAGCGCCTCAGGGCTGGCTTCGTCGTGAAGTACAAGGAGCACCTTGCCGAGGGCTTGAACGGCGATGCCCTCTTTGAGGCACTGCGTGCCTTTGCCGCACCCCCGTCTCGGGCGTGGGCGGAGCAGGCTGCCGGCTTGGCAGTGCTTTCATACCTGTTTGAGGCCTGCGAGGTGTTTGAGCGATGATCCTGCCAACCAAACACGTATCGACGCGGGCCTCACTCCTGGGGCTGGGCGCCGTCATCCTTTCCGAACTGGGCGAGCCGCGCACGGTGACGAGCCTGTGGGACCGACTGCGTGGGCGAGAGGATGTCGGGCCGTTCTCGCGCTTCGTTCTCGCGCTCGACCTCCTTCACATGCTCTCCGCCGTGGAGCTTCGGGATGGACTCATCGCGAGGAATCGCCGTGATTGAGAGTGTGACGGCTGACCGCCCGTCCTTTCGCTCCGTTGAGTTCCAGCCCGGCTTCAACGTGGTGCTGGCGGATCGAACGAAGACGTCTGGCAAGAAGGACTCCCGCAACGGCCTCGGGAAGAGCAGCCTCATCGAGGTCATTCACTTTTGTCTGGGCGCGTCGCTGCGGAAGGGCGCGACGTTGGCATCCAGTGAACTCAAGGGTTGGACGTTCACCGTTTCCCTGCGCATTGGGGGCCAAAGGGTTCGCGTATCGCGCAATACGGGCCAAACCGGTGTCGTTCAAGTGTCCTGGCCGGATCGGGAGGAACGGTTGCGCACGCAGGAGTGGACGCAGCTGTTGGGCCGGCTGATGTTCGGCGTCACTGCCGAGTCATCCGACAGGTCCTACGCGCCGTCCTTTAGGGACCTCATCTCCTATGTCGCCCGTAGAGGGACCCACGCGTACTCCACGCCGTTCGAGAGCCACCCCAAGCAGCCGGAATGGAGCAAGCAGGTGAGCGTGGCGTTCCTTCTCGGCTTGTCCTGGGAGGATGCGGCGGATTGGCAGGAGTTGCGGGACCGGAAGCGGCTTCTCGACGACATCAAACGCGCCGCGACCGAGGGCTTGGTCGGCGTGGTGTGGGGATCCCACGGTGAACTCGAGGCTGACCGCGTCAGGCTTGAGTCCCTGATCAAGGACCTCGCCAACCAGCTGCAAACCTTCCGCGTGCACCCGCAGTATCGGCAGCTTGAAGAGGAGGCGACCGCCCTCACGAGGGAAATCCACGTTGCGTCCAACGAGAACGTGACGGATCGCAACTTGCTGCGCCTCTATGAGGAGGCCTTGGCGCAGGAGGGGGAGCCGGCCCTGACTGACGTGGCCAAGCTCTATGCGGCGGCGGGTGTCGAGTTGCCAGGTATCGTGCGGACCCGGCTTGAGGAGACGGAGGAATTCCATCGGCTCGTGGTGCACAACCGCCGCGGCTTCCTGAAGGCGGAAGTCGCGGCCATCCACGACAGACTGCTGGCTCGTGAAACGAGCATCCAGGCCCTGACCGCGCAACGTGCGGAGCGGCTGGAGACGCTGCGCACCCATGGCGCCCTGGAGGAGTACACGAAGCTCCAGCAGCGCCTGACGGAGTTGATTTCCCAACTCCGACGCGTGGAGGGCCGTCTGGCTGACTTGACGAGGTTCGAGGAGGGGAGCGCAGCGCTACGCGCTCGCGCGCAACAGCTCTATGAACGCGCGCGGCAGGACTACGAGGAACGCAAAGGCGCGCGCGAGCGTGCAATCAAGCTCTTCAATGCCAACTCCGAGGCACTGTATGCGGCACCTGGGCGACTGGTGATCGACGTCGTTCCGACCGGCGGATTCCGCTTCGGGGTCGAGATCGAGAGGTCGGGGGCGCGCGGAATTGAAAGCATGAAGGTGTTTTGTTTTGACGTTATGGTAGCTGAACTCTGGAGGGAGAGAGCGCAACGTCCCGGGTTCCTTATTCACGACAGCACGCTCCTTGATCCAGTCGATGAGCGCCAGCGCGCGCGGGCGCTCCAACTCGCTGCGGCGAAGAGCAAGGCGGCCGGGTTCCAATACATCTGCACTATGAACTCCGACCAGGTACCGACCGCGGAGTTCGATTCCGGTTTCAGCATTGACGCTGCTGTGCGCCTGCGCCTCACCGACAAGAACCCCGAAGGCGGCCTGTTTGGCCTGCGGTTCTAAGTTGCGACCGTTCCTCACGTCTCCCACGTCGTGCGTGGGGGGCGGATGGAAACGTTCCCAATGGCTCGGCCAACACCGACGGAATCGTCCCCCACGTCGTCGTGTGTGTGGGGCGGATTGAAACCGCGGGGCACATGGGCCACACCTATTCGGCCAGAAGTCCTCAACGTCTTGGGTCGTGAGGGCGGATTGAAACTGCCCGAGCACCGACGGAGTGACATTGTTGATCAGGTCTCGACGTCGCCGAGGATGATGCCGGTCAGCTTTCCGTCGGCGGAGCGGCCCACCACCACCTGCGCGTAGAGGCCCCGGTCGGTGGCCAGCGAGCCGTCGTCGTCCTTGGGGCCGATCTTGAAGACCTTGATGCCGGTCAGGTTGTCCTGGAGCAGCGCGGTGATCTTGCCGAACGCGGCGGCGCTCTCGCGGATGTCGTCGTCGTCGTCGGGGGAGGTCTCGGACAGCCCGTCCACGAAGTCCTTGCTCTCCTGGGCGGTGTACGCCTCGAAGGTGAACTGCGAGAGGTCTCCGTCCTGCTGGTCAAAGAAGCTGGCCAGCGTGTCATTCATGGCGGCCATCACGTTCTTGCCGTTGATGGTTGCGTTGGCGTCGAGCTTCACGCTGAAGAACTCGGGGTTGTAGTCGCCTTCCGACATGTACACCGCGTCCTGGGTGAACGGCGCAATGGCCCGGCCCAGCTTCTCCGCGCTGAGCTTGCCGGTGTTGTCGTCGGAACCGGACACCGCGCCGGCCTCCTTCAGCGCGCGCGCCAGGTTCACCGCCAGCCGACCCGTCACGGACATGCGCGCCACCTCGTCGGCGCTGAGCCCGTTGTTGTTGAGGTCGTACTTGTTGACCATGTGCTCCTTGGCGTACTCCACCGCCGCCTTCACGTTGGACGGCGTCACCTGCGAGCCCGTCTTGAAGTCGCGGTGGTCGACGAAGCGGAAGAACATGTCGGTCAGCTTCTTCTCGGTGCCGTCCAGCTCCTTGAGCTTGGCTTTCATGTCGGCGCGGCTGATGCGCCCGTCGGAGCCACCCGCCGCAATGATGTTCTGGGCGGCCTGGTTCAATGCGGCGTGGATGTCCTTCTTGGCAATGCGCGTCATGACGTCCTCCGTGGCAAGAGAGGTCGTCGTCATGGCAAGCGGGAATACGCCGGTCAAGCGTTCCCGACGTCACCGGCGTGACATTGCGGTGACATCCGAGGGAGCCGCGCTCCGGATCAGGGCACGGTGGCGGTGAGGCGGAAGGTCCCGCCGGTGGTGCTCCAGGAGTCGACCACCACCACGTGATCCCCCGCGGGCACTTCGCGCAGCGTCACCATGGAAGCCACGGTGTTCTCCCCGTCGTCATTGCAGGCCAGCGGCGCACCGGATCCGCACGCGCCCAGCACGTACAGCACGGTGTCGAAATCCGTGTCCGCCGACTGCGTGGACAGGGTGAGCTCCGCCACGCCCGCGCTGAGGTGCAGCACCACCACGCCCTCCGGCCGGCCCGTGGGATCATGCGCGGCGCATCCCGGCGGTGCGTCCCAGGCGCTGATCTCCGAGGTGGCGGCCACCAGCGTGGTGACACCATCCAACGGCGCCAGCGCGGGCGCTCCGCCGCAGACGCGGTTGCGCACCGAGGCCACGTCCTGGCACACCCCGGCGGTGGCCGCGGCGTTGGGAACACACACCGAGCCGGTGGCGCAGAGGTCGAAGCCGGAGAGGTCGCAGGACTGGCCGCGGGAGCGCACCGGCGGATTGGCCAGCGTGGCCTCCAGGCGCGTGCCCTCGTGCAGGAGGGAATCCACCGGCGTGGCCGCCACGCGCAGCACCTCCTCGTCCAGCCCCACCGCGCCCTGCAGGCTCACCAGGAAGGACCCGGTCTCGTCGGCGGAGGCGGCTTCCACCTCGAAGCTGGAGCTCTCGGGAACCTCGTCGTTGTCCAGGTCCAGCAGCACGGGTGCGCCGCCAAGATCCATGAACTCCAGGCGGACGCGCGCAATGTCGCCATCCACGTCCGTGCCGCGCACCAGGATCCGCGGTCCCTCGTCGTGCCGGTGGTAGGCCACCTGCGTGAGCTGCGGCGCCATCCCTTCCGTGCACACCGTGGGGGTTCCGCGACAGCCCATGCCCGAGGGACAGCGCCCGGTCACGAAGCTGTCCGGCTCACACGCGCTGCCCGGCGCCAGCTCCGGTTGCTCCTGCACCGGCGCGGTGACCACGGAGGAGACGCCACCACCCGCGTCCTCCAGGCGCACCGCCACCTCGCGCAGGCCAGGAACGTCGACCAGCAGACGTGGCACCATGAGCGCGTGATCCAGGTCCGTGGTGGTCTCCTCGAGAGCCAGGCGCAGCTCGGATCCGTCCAGCGTGCCGTCCAGGTCCCCGTCGACGGCCAGGATGGGCGCGCCCGCCCCGTCGTGGAGCGCCACCACCAGCGTCAGGGCCTGCTGCCGCGGGTTGCTGCCGCTGACGCGGAGGTGGAGATCCCCTCCCGTGCGACCCGCCGCGTGCGCAACCACCGCGGCCAGCTGCAGGGAGGGCGTTGTGTCGTCGGGATGGTTGGTGGATCCGGACGGCGCCGCGGGGGAGCCCAGGCTCTCGGGCGCCTCCTGGCATGCGGCCAGGGCCAACAGTCCCGTCGTCAATCCCAGGATGCGCGTGCTCCGCATGATTGGCTCCCGCAGAGAAGCACGGGTGGCGCACTCGCGGAGCGCACCACCCGTGTCCCGGTTGTGTTCACAGCTCACAGTTGCTGCCGGTGCCCAGCGCGATGTCGCCGTCGCCGTCGCCGCAGTCCAGCGTGTTGGTCCCGGCGGCGCCATCCAGCGTGTCGTCGCCCGCGCCGCCGTTGAGCGTGTCGTCGCCCGCGCCGCCAAACAGCTCATCATTGCCGGCGCCACCATTGAGCGTGTCGTTGCCGCTGTCGCCGTCAAGGCTGTTGTCCAACGCGTTGCCGGTGATGGTGTCGTTGCCGGTGCCGCACAGGACGTTCTCCACGTCGGCCTGCACGTCATCCGCCTCACCGCTGAGGCCGTCATCCGCGTCCACGCCGTCCATGGTCACCGTCAGCGCGGCGGTGCGGGCGCTGTAGTCCACGGTGTCCACACCGTCGCCGCCGTTGAAGGTGTCGGAACCGTCGTCGGTGGCGGCCGCCAGGAAGATGTCCGCGCCGCCTCCGCCGCTCAGCGTGTCGTCGCCGGTGCCGCCGTCCAGCTGGTTGGCGGCGCTGGAGCCGGTGACGTTGTCATTGCCGGACCCGCAGGTCACGTTCTCCACGTCGGTCTTGACGTTGTCGTCCTCGGTATCCTCGCCGTCGTCGGCGGTGCCGTCGATGGTGATGGTGAGGTTGCCGGCGCGGGAGCCGTAGTCCACCTCGTCGGTGCCGGCGCCGCCGTTCAGGGTGTCGGAGCCGTTGGCCGCGCTTCCCTCGCTGAAGGTGTCGTTGCCCGCGTCGCCATTGAGCGTGTCGTTGCCGTCGCCGCCGGTGATGGTGTCGTCGCCGTCGCCGCCATTGATGGTGTCATTGCCGGCGCCACCGCTCAGCGTGTCACTGCCACCGCCGCCGCTGATGGTGTCCGCGTTGGCGCTGCCGGTGATGGAGTCCGCAGCGCTGCCGCCGGTGACGCCTTCCACGTCGGCGGCCACGGTGTCGCCCTCACTGGCTTCCCCGTCATTGGCGCCCGCGCCGATGGTCACCGTCACCGCGGCGGTCCGGGACGCGTAGCTCACCGTGTCGGTGTCCGCGCCGCCATTGAACACGTCGGCGCCGTTGGACGTGGCTCCCTCGTTGAAGGTGTCATTTCCGGCCTCGCCGTTGAGCGTATCCGCGCCGGCGCCGCCACTGAGGGTGTCCTTGCCGTCCGCGCCGTAGAGGGTATCCGCGCCGTCGCCACCGGTGAGGGAGTCGTCACCCACGCCGCCGTAGACGGTGAGCGCCGCGGTGTACGCCGTGCCGGTGCCCGCGCCACCTGCGCCGGTGAAGGTGTCATTGCCGGCACCCAGGCTCACCACCACGCTGTCCACGTTGGTGAGGCTGATGTCCTTGCTGGTGTCGGCGTTGATGGACAGGCCGCCGGCGCCCGCGGTGATGACGTCGGCGGACTTGCTGCCGCGGATCTTGAAGGCGTCCGTGCCGGTCCCCATGTCCACGCTGACTCCCACGGAGGCTGCCGCACCCACGCCGAACGTCCCGTTGAGGAAGTCCAGGATCACCGTCTCATTGCCCGCGGCGCTGCTGTTCTCCACCACGTTGATGCGCTTGGTGTTGATGCTGGTGGCGGCGCCGCAGGCCGAACCGTTGGCCAGGATGGCGTTGTCGAGGGCACGCTTGGAGATCACCGCCACCTCACCGGACTCGATGGTCACGGTGACCGTCCCGGTGGCGGAGGCAAATGTGCACGCCGTGCTCAGCGGGGTCAGCGGCTGCGCGAGCTCCTCCACTCCTGGCCACACCTCCTCGTCCTCGCCCGCTTCCGACGGGGGGCCGCCCTCCGAGCCGCAAGCTGTCGCGCCGACCATCACCACCACCGCCGTTGTGCGCACGGTGTTGCCAAACCACCTCGTCAGGTTCGTCCTGTTCATCGTTGAGCTCCTCTGGATGGAATCCGTGCGCCTCCCGCATGGAGGCGGCTGCCCGTGTCTTCGGCATGGTGGGGCGCGTTCTTAAGTTCCGCCGGAAGCCAACGGACGACGTCAACGATCCGTCACGCGAGGGAGCGTGGGCGTGACAGATTCATGACGGGGGTGGGAGGCGGGTGAACACCTGATGGGCGCTGCGTCAGAACAGTTTGGACACGTGGTCCCTGACCGCCTCCAGCGGACCACGACCTGGAGTGCGGCGGGCCCTCGCCGCCCTGGCCTGCGCCGAGCGCGTTCACAGCGGGCCGAACAGCACTGGGACTCAATGACGTCGGGCGAGGCGTTGTCTCGTGGCGTGTGGACCCTTGACGGTTGTCCAAACCGCGCGACGTTGACCAGGGCGGCGAGGGCCCGCCGCACTCCAGGTCGTGGACCACGGGAGCCGCTCAGGACCAGAGGGACGACGTCCGCAGAAGTGTCCCGCCCCAGCCCCTCAGCTCGCCACGGCGAGACGCTTGGCGGAGTACGGCAGGTGCTTGAGGGAGGGCCCGCGCTCGCGGTTGTGGAGGCGCTGCAGGTACTGGAAGGTGGTGGGCAGGCGCGCCTTGAGGTCCTGGGTCTTCATGCGGATCTCGGCGAACATCTTCTCGGCACGGGCACGCGACTCCGGGCGGTAGAGCACCTGCGGCAGCGGACGGTCCGGCACCAGCCCCATCCCGGCGAAGATGCAGTAGTAGCTGCCGTTGGTCCAATAGTTGCGGAATTCCGCCTCGAAGTTGCCGTAATAGTTCTCCTCGGTGGTGATGGGCATGTTGACCGGGAGGCCGGACTTGTAGGTCTCCAGCTTCTCCTGGACGTTGTCGCTGAGCTTCAGCGCGTGGCGGTTGGCGCGCCAGAACTCCGTGTCGCTGCGCTGGCTGGTCAGGTAGTGCGCCTGGATGAAGTCGCGGCAGTCGTCGAACATGTTCTGGATTTCCATGTTGAAACGGTCGCGCAGCACGGGGTTGATGGTCTTCTCCGGGAAGTGTTTCACCAGCTGGTAGATGGCCGCGTAGATGAAATAGATGCCCGTGGATTCCAGCGGCTCCAGGAAACACGAGGCCAATCCAATGCTGGCGCAATTGTGCACCCAGGCGCGCCGGTTCCGGCCCACGCGGAAGCGGATCTTGTTGAGCGCAGTCTCCGCGGGATCCAGGTTCCACAGCTTCATGAACTCGTCGGCGGCCTCATCCACGCCACAGAAACGGCTGGAGTAGACGTAGCCGGTGCCAAAGCGGCCCATCATGGGGATCTTCCACGTCCAGCCGTGGCGCATGGCAATGGCGCTGGTGCACGCCTCGATGCCGTACTTCTCGTCGTCGTGCGGGACCGCGGTGGCCACCGCGCTGTCGCAGAAGAGGTGGTCGCTCATGTCCAGGAACGGCTCACCCAGGGCCTGGTTGATGAGCAGGCCGCGGAAGCCGGAGCAATCCACGAAGAAGTCCGCCGCGTAGGTGGCGCCGCTCTTCATGCGCAGGCTGGCAATGCTCCCGTCCGGCGCAAGGTTGGCGCCCTCCAGCTCGTCGACGACGTGGCGCACCCCCCACCCCGTGGCCAGCGTCTTGAGGTACTCGGCCACCAGCGTGGCGTCGAAGTGCCAGGCGTGGAACATGGCGTCGCGACCATCCAGCCACTTGGGAGAGAGGCGTGCGTCCAGCAGCTCCGGCTCCTTGAAACAGGTGTAGTCCATGGCGCCGGTGAATCCCTGGCGGCGCTTTTCCACCCAGTAATGCGTGAGGGGAATACCATCGCAATTCGGGACGAGTCCGAAGGTGTGGTAGAAGTGGTCGGTGACGCCGGGCGCGGGCGGGGTACGCCAGTTGACGAACTTCACCGCCGTCTTGAAGGCCGCGTTGCAGTGGCGCATCCATTCATCTTCCGGAATGCCCAGGAAATCCCAGAACGCGCGCTGCAGGTTGGGAACCGTGGCCTCTCCCACGCCAATCCGCGGCACGCTGGCGGCCTCCACCAGGGTGATGCGGACCTGACCTCCAAATGTCTTGTGCAGGTAGGCCGCCGTCATCCACCCCGCCGTGCCACCGCCGAGAACCAGGAGATCCTTGATGAGGTTGTCCATGACGTCTCCACTCCCGCGCGGATGCGCGCGATCACCACCCCGCCAACAACCGGCAATGCTACGGACGGCGCCCAAGGTCGGAATACGCAACGCGTCCGTGAGAGGGTTCACGACGACAGGCGCGCCTGTACGGCAACGAAGGCGCCACGATCGTTGGAACGCTCGGGGAAAAGCGGGGCAATTGGCGTCGGGAACGACAGGTGCGTGGAGGTGGTGCGGGGCGTTTCGGGGCACACCCGCGTGAATGCGAGAGCCGGCGGAGGCGCGAAGGTGGCGCCCCGCGCCGGCTTTCGAGAAAACCATCACTCCTGCGCGGGCGGCTCCTCGCCGGGGCCGGGCTCACCGGAGCGGATGCGCTCCTTGATGGCGGCACGCTTGGCGGCACGCTCGGAGGCATCCAGGTCACCCGAGCCGTCCACGTCAAACTCCGCCTCACGCTCCGCGCGCAGCTGCTCCATCTCGGCGTGACGCGCCTCATGCATGGCCTGGCGCTCCGCGCAGCTGAGGCTGCCGTTGCCATCCGCGTCGTAGCTGGCCAGCGCCTCCGCGCGACGCGCCTCGTGCGCCGCCTGCAGGTCCGCCTGCGCCTGGGCTTCCTCCTCGCTGCTCAGCGTGCCGTCGGCGTCGGCGTCGTACTGCGCCAGGAGCCGGGCGTTGCGCGCTTCACAGCGGGCGGCCAGGTCGCTCTCCAGCTCGGCGCGCTCGGCCTCGTCGAGGTCACCGGACTCGTCATTGTCATAGACCCACGCCAGCATGCGCCAGCGGTGACGGCCCATGCCCCGGCCACCGTGCGGCGGCGGCGGTTCCTGCGCTTGCGCCTGGCCGTCCTCTCCGTCGACGCACATCGGCGCGCCCTGGCCACGCGGCCCGCGCGGAGGACGCTGTCCCTCGCCGCGCGGGGGCGGCTGCTGACCATCACCCAGCGCGGGCGGCTGCTGGCCATCCGGCGGAGGCGGCAGGCCCTCGGGCGGCTGCGGCCCATCCTGGGTGTCCGCGCCAAACTCCTCGGTGAGCGGCTGCTGTTCGTCGTCGCTGAGGGAGCCGTCGCCGTTGCGGTCGCAGTGCTCCACCACGCGGGCGCGCGCGCCTTCCACCGAGCAATCCCGGATGAGCGAGGGCGCGGTGTCCACGTTGTCCTCGGTGGCCGTGTCCTCGGATTCCGGCGCGGCATCATCCGCGGTGTCATCTCCGCTGGCGCTGAGCGCGGAGACCAGCGTGGCCTTGTCCAGCGCGGTGATCCCGCCCAGGGCACTGCCGCACGCCGTGGTGGAGAGGCCAAACGACACCGCCAACACACCATTCATCCAGGTCTTCATGGGTTTCTCCTTGAGCACGGAGGTCCCTCCCTGAAGGAGCGTTCCGTGGGTGGAGCGCGCGGCGCCGTGCCGCAGGACCACCGGGTTCACCGAGGGAGTCGCCGGCGGTGCGGTAGGCCTTCCGATTTTTTTCGTGGAATCCACCCGGAGATCCACGCTCCCCGACGTGTGAACGCGGGTTCACGCGGCACGGCGGTCGCGGGTGGGCACGGCTACTTCCGGGTGGCCTCGCGCGCGGAGACGACCTGGCCGTTGCGGTAGAACACCGCGCGCCCGTCGACCAGGACCTGCAGTCTCTGCTCCAGCGGCAGTGCGTTGAATTCGGAATGGCTCAGCGTGCGCTCCCGCCCGTCGGGCCCGCGCATGACCACGCGGTCGAAACCGCTGGTGGACGCCGTGGCGTTTCCGCTTGCGCCGGCCTTCAGCTTCTCAAACAGCGCCATGGTGCAACCTGTGCCGCATCACGCGGCGGCCGGCTTTTCCCGATCAACAATGGAAGAACGACGCCACTCACTCTCCGAGAGCGCCTCGATCTGCGCCTGGTACTCGCTGGCGTCCCGCATCTCCCGCACCTGCGCGCGGATGGAGAGCACCAGGAACGCGTTCTCGAACACCACCCAGAAGGCGTGTTCCACGAAGCGCCACCATTCCGGGTTGGTGATCCCGTACACCGACTCCGGCCACGCCAGCCCGCGCACCAGGTGGTCGCCCGCGACGACGACGGTGGCGGTGAGGAGCACGGTCCAATCCCGGTAGAAGGCCAGGAACGCCAGCGAGCCGAAGACGTGGAAATGCGTCTCGATGCGGCCGCCGCTGAGGTGGATGAGCAAGGCCGACCACAACATCTGCGCCACCGCCATGACGTGACGGGTGGTGGCGGCGCCCGGACGCAGCAGGCCCAGCAGCACCGGCAGGCTGGACAGCGCGCCGCCCAGCAGCACCGCCACGTAGACGTGCAGGTGGACCGCCTGGCGCTTGCCCTCCCAGGCATAGGGCGAGAACACCAGCGCCACCGCGATGGCGAACACCCACTGCCCCAGCATCAACGCCACGAACATGCGGTCCGTGCGACGCCACACGTCCATGCGCATGTCCTGGAACCGTTGCTCTGCGCGTTGCACCATCAGCTTCACCGCGTCCGCGGTGCCGCCCTGCGCCCCTTCCTGCGAGGTCATGGTGATCCCCCTTGGGGTTGGTGATCCTTCAAACCGCAACCAAAGACCTTGGCCTCGTGTTCCGTGGCCGACTCCCCGCGCACCAGCTTCACCACCGCAAGCTGCCCGGCGCTCTCTCCCTCGTGGCCGCGTGCGGGGGTGATGCCGCCGTGGAAGAGCAGCGTGCCGTTCTCGTCGTAGAGCGCGGTGTGACCGGAGGTGCGCAGGCCAAAGCGCTCCGCCTCCACGCCGTCCCGGTCCCGCACCACGGTGACGCCGTCGATCTCCTGCGCGCGCCGGAACAGCGCCGTCTCCTCCCAGCCGGGAGCCACGTCGGACGGCGTCATGAACAGGACCTGCGCCGTCACGCCCGGCCCGGCCCGGCTGAGCAACCTGGCCAGCTCGCTGATGCTTGCCCGCGTGCAGGGACAGTGCGGATGCGCGGCCATCACCAGCGTCTTCCCGACGGAGGAGCGCGCCAGCGCACTTGCGGATGGCCACTGGGCGGGAATCTCCCCGTGCTCACCGGCGGTGGACTTGTAACGCACCACTGCGGCGTAACCGGAGGTCAGCAGCGCCAACCACAGGGCCATCCCCGCCAGCAGCCAACGGGCTCCGCGGGTTCCAAAATCAGCAGGTCGTGGCGCGCGACGGAGCTCCAAGGCCGGCCAGCCTGCATGTCGCGGCGCGGGACGGTCAAGGTTGCTCGTCACTGAAGGCGGCCGCCTCGGGATAATCAGGGGCTAATTCACATAAAACAAACGATGGTTGGTGGCGAAGCCGGAGCTAATATGGTGAGCCACGGTCTCGACGAGACAACGCGGTGCGAACGATTAGCCACGGCTGCGCGCGGAGATCCGGTTGCCGACCCTTTGGAAGGCAACCGTCGGCGGCGCACCCAACGATTTCTCTGGTCGAGCTCCGGCCGGTCGACCGGTGGGGAACCGTCATGGCGCGCCGAGCACGGTGAGCAGCTCCTCGTCGGCCAGGTCCAGGCCCTGCCACTCCACGGGGATCTGGGGGCGCTGGAAGCGGAAGGGTTCGAACTGCGCCACGAGACCGGGCTGGCCGGGACCGTCGGGAGCGCTGAGGACGCGCGTGGTGTGGTGCTCATGGGGCTGGAGTTGCGAGGCCACTTCCCCAGTCGGCTTCTCCGACGGGTGGCGGTTGTGGCGTGGTCGGTGGCTGACGCAGGATGGGTGCCCATGAAGCGCGCGTCATCTTCCGTCTTGTTGGCACTGTGCACCGCTTGCGCGGGGAACCCCGGCACGCAGGAACAGCAGGTCACCACGCCTTCCGCCTCCGACCGGGATGCCTCCGTCGGCGACGCCGCGCTGATCACCGAGGAACCCGACGCGGGAGAAACGCCGGACGCGGGCTCCGTGTTGCCGACGTTGCCGCGCCTGGTGACCGGCCTGGGCATCTCCAAGGTGTCCGTGTTCCAGGCGGTGGAGGTGCCCCTCGTCGTCGACGGGGTGGCGGTGACGTTGCGGAATGCGCCGGTGGTGGCGGGCAAGCCGGGTGTGGTGCGGGTGGCGGTGAGCCCGGTGAGCGGCTGGTCCGCGCGCGCGGTGACGGCGGTGCTGGAAGTGACCGTGGATGGCGTCAGCACGGCGGTCACGGAGACGCACACCATCAGCGGTGCTTCCGTCGAGGGGAATGCCTCCTCGTTCTTCACGCTGCCCATCACGCCCGCGCTGGGAGCGCGCTACCGGGTGCTGTTGACGTCGGAGGACGGGGAAGTGGTTGCGGACGGCGTGTCTTCCTTCGCGCGGTTTCCGTTGGAAGGTGGCACCACCAGCCTCGGCGTCGAGGATGATCTGGGGGGCGTGCGCCTCGTGCTGGTCCCGGTGCAGTACGACACCGACGGCTCCGGCCGCCTCCCCGACACCAGCGCCGCGCAGCTGGAGCGGTACCGGACGGTGCTGCAGTCGCTCTACCCGGTGAGCAACGTGGAGATCTCGGTGCGCGACCCGTTGCCCTGGAGCCGCAACCCGACGTGGACGGGCAACTTCAACTTCGGCCGCCTCAACGACGACCTCATCGACCTGCGCGTGGCGGACGGTGCCGACGACGACGTGTACTACTACGGCCTGGTGGCTCCCGACGACAGCTTTGACGCCTACTGCGGCAACTCCTGCGTGACCGGGCAGAGCTACGTCGTCGACGACCCGGTGGACGCGGACATCCGCGTGGGCGGCGGCATGGGATTCAGCGGGGAGGACTCCGCGTGGACGCTGGCGCACGAGCTGGGCCACATGCACGGCCGCTACCACGCTCCCTGCGACGTCGACGACTGGGACGAAGACTACCCGTACACCGACGGGGCCATTGGTGTGTGGGGCTATGATGACCGCACCGGGGAATACGTGGATCCCGACGTGGCCACCGACTTCATGGGCTACTGCGAGAACAACTGGACCTCCGACTACACGTACCGCGCGCTCTTTGACCGGGTGGCCGAGCTGAACACGCTGGTGCAGACGCTGGACCTCCCGCGCCAGGCCGTTCGCATCCTCCACGTGGACGCGCAGGGTGAGCCGTGGTGGGGCGCACGCGTGCAGGTGCGGCCGCGGCTGCGCGCGCAGGTTGCCATCCGCTTTCTCGACGGGAAGGGCGCGGTGCTGGCGGAGGGATCCGCGGATGTGCTGCGCGCGGCGCACCGTGGTGAGCGCGCGGTGCTGGTGCCGGAGGCGCCGGTGGACGCGGATGTCGTCGAGGTCACGCTGCGCGCGGGTGAGGCGCCCGTCCGGGCACAGCTCCAGGCGGAGTGAGCGGCGCGACAAAAAAAAGCGCTTCGCGATGGCATAGGGTGATGCTAAGGGGGGCCCACGTCTCCCTGGAGTCTGCCCATGTCCCGTCGCCGCATCCATCGGCCCCTGGCCCCCGTCTTTGCCCTGCTTCTTGCCGCCTGCCCCGAGTGTGGAGGCGCTGGAGGTGACGACACGTCATCTTCGAGCACCGGAGGGACTTCTTCCTCGTCCTCCGCGGCCAGCTCCAGCGCATCATCCACGTCATCATCGGTTTCGTCGTCGTCGACGTCGTCCGGCAGCAGCTCCTCCCAGGCGGCGAGCACGTCCTCCTCGGGCTCCAGCTCCGCATCCGGGAGCAGCTCCTCCAGCGCGTCCAGCACGTCGGGTGGAGCGTCCACCAGCAGCACCAGCTCATCGACGTCATCTGCGTCATCATCCAGCGCGTCGTCCTCCACCGCCGCCACCACGTCCACCAGCAGCACGGCGAGCTCGTCTTCCACCGGCGCCTCGTCCACGTCGTCATCCAGCTCCTCGAGCAGCAGCACCTCCAGCTCGGCGAGCAGCAGCACGTCCAGCTCCAGCTCGTCGTCGTCCACGTCCTCGTCGTCCAGCGGCGGGGCACAGGCCGTGTTGGTGTGGGGTGCCGGCACCAATGACGCCGTCGGCAGGGACATCGGGGAGTTCGCGTTGGACTTCGGCTCGCCGGGAGCGTGGGTGGCCACGGGCATCAGCGACGTGGGCGCGTTGTGGGTGCGCAGCACCACCGGCACGTCCCAGGGCGCGTACGCGGGCGGGCTCCCCCCCATGAGCTCCCCCAGCGCGGGCAACGGCGTGGCGCTCTTTGACTCCGACTACCTGGACAACAACGGCGTCCAGGGCGCGTTTGGCACCGGGCCCGCGCCTTCACCGCAGTCCGCGGTGCTGGTGTCGCCCAGCTTCGACCTCACCGGCCAGCAGGGCGCCACCATCTTCTTTGCCCGGCTGCAGCTCTTCTATCGCAACTTTGACATCACCGAGCTGTCCCTGGGCTTCTCCACCGACGGAGGCGGAACCTGGGACGACTTCAGCCTGCTGCAGGGCGTGGGGACCAACCAGCCCTTCGGTACCGCGTCCATCGACGTGATGCTGCCGGGTGTGCTGGATGGCGTGACCGACCTGACCAACTGCCAGCTTCGCCTGACCTTCGTGGGCGACTACTACTTCGCGATGGTGGATGACATTGCGCTGTGGTCGAACATCCCACCGCCATGACCTCACGGGCTGAGCCAAGATAAGTTGCCCATCTGGTCCTGATCGCCTCCAGGTCGTGGTCCGCTGGAGGCGGTCAGGACCACGTGTCAAAAGTGTTCTGACGCAGCCCCTGACGGGCAGACGTGCGCGGACTCCGGGTTCAGGCGCCCCCCGCGTGCCCTGAGGGCCGGTCTACTGCACCACCACTTCCGTCCACACCTCCGCCTCCTGCCCGCTGGAGTCGGTGGCAATGAGCGTGATGCGGTGGGTGTTCACGCTCAACGTGGTGGTGTTCAGCGTGGCGCCGGTGCCCAGCGCGCCGTCCTTGTCGGACACCCAGCGCAGGCTTGACGACGACAACGCGCCGTCCTCGGGGTCGTTGGCCGTGCCCACCAGGCTGACCGTGTCACCCGCGTTGTAGCGCCGCGCGAAGCGGGGGCCGGTGATCTGCGGGAGCGGGTACGCGTTGGGAGCCCAGCTGTCATAGAGGATCTTGCTGAGCGCAATGTCGTCGTAGAAGTCATGGATGGCGGAGATGTTGGCGTTGCTGCCGTTGGCGTCCATCTCCGCGGTCACCGCGGCGCCCCACCAGTTCGACGTGGCGGTGACGTCATTGCCGGTGCCGTAGGCGATGGTGTTGCGCACCAGGGGTGAGGCGTTCCCGGTGAGGAACGAGTTGTTGCTGTTGAGCGCGGTGGTGCGCGTCTTGGGGCGGATCATGCCGCCGGTGTTGAGGTTGTTGCTGAAGTGGTTCCAGCGCACCGGGCCGATGACGTCGTGGATCAGCGAGCCGGTGCCCGCGGGCGCGGAGTTGAACAGGTTGGCCTGTGCCGCCACGTAGCCCTGGAAGGAGCCGAACCCGTCGATGACCGGCACCGAGCCGTTGTTGTTGGTGAACTGCGAGCCCAGCACATTGAGATCCGCGCGGTAGCTGTTCCCGCCGAAGACGGTGTCCAGGATGGCTACGCTGGCGCTGCTGCCGCGGTTGCCGGAGAAGGTGGAGTTCACCACGTTGATCACCGGCCCGGTGAGGCTGGGCGCGAGGTGGATGGGCGCGAAGCCGCTGGCCTGACCGTTGTTCACGAAGTTGCACGAGACCAGGTCCAACCGCAGCGGTGGGTAACCGTTGACCTGCACGGCGCTGCCGCCGGTGAACGAGCTCACGGAGCGGTTGCCCTCGTTGGCCTCGAAGCGCGCCCCTTCCACGCGCACCAGGCTGGAGTCGGTGACGGTGAGCCCGCCCGGCTGGAAGTTCTTTCCGTCGTTGCGGGCGAAGGTGGTGGTGCCCAGGATGTCCACGTCGCTGCGCCACACGTACACCGCGGAGCCCACGTTGTCCTCGAACGTCGACGACATCACGAGAAGCTCGGCGTTGTCGGTGGTGATGGCCGCGCCGTTGGTGCCGGCAAAGGTGTCGCCGTTGAGGCGCAGGGTGGAGCGCATGACGGTGAGGCTCGTGTTCTCCACCTTGAGCGCACTCTCCCGCGCGTCGCGGACGGTGGCGCGGTAGACCAGGTTGCCGCCCAGGTACTGGCCCACCTCGCGGTCCTGCGCGCTCCCCGACGAGCTGGAGGTGAACTGGATGTAACGCCAGCCGCCGCTGCCCTGGATGGTGACGCCCGCGCCGCTGTCGCCCACCACCACCAGCGTCCCGTCGACGCGGATGAAGTAGTTGCCGGTGAAGTTGATGGTGACGCCGGGACCCACGGTGAGCCGGTTGCCGGGCTGCACCGCCAGGCTGCCCACCACGTTGTACGGGCTGCCGCGCGCGGACCACACCACGTCGCCCACCAGCGCGCCGCTGACATTGGTGCCGCTGCCCGCGGTGCCGGGCGTGCCGCTCACCTCCGTCGAGAAGTCGCTCTCGTTGCCCAGGTCATCCACCGCGGTGACGACGTAGAAGTAGGTGGTCCCGATGGCCGCGGTGAGATCCGGGTACATCAGCGCCTCGTGCACGTGCAGGGCGCCGTTGAGCTTCACGTACCCTCCGCCCGACGTGGTGGAGCGGTACACGTTGTAGCCGGCCACGTTGCGCTGCGGCGGTGCGTCCCAGCGCAGGTCCAACCGCGCCACGCCGGGAATGGCGGTCACCCCGCTGGGCGGGTTGGGCTTCACGTAGAAGACGCGGTCGGTGCTGGAGCCGGTGTTGCCGGACACGTCGGTGGCCTGCAGGCGGTAGTGGTACGCGGTGCTGGGGGAGAGCCCGGAGAGCGTGAAGGTGTGGGTGGTGCGGAACGTGCCGTCGACGGCGGAGTTGCCGTAGGTGTTGTCGGTGCCCCAGTCGATGCGCGCGGTGGTGCTCTCGTCGGTATCGAAGGTGATGACCGCGGTGCCGGTGGCGGAGTCGGGCACCACCACGATGTCCCGCAGCAGCGGCGGGATGGCCACCGTGATGGTGCCGGCGGCGTTCAGCGGCGCGGCGGTGTTGCCGTGCGCGTCGGTGAAGCGGCCGGTCACGGTGGCGTTCACCACGTCCTGCGAGCCGGTGATGGTGTAGCTCAGCTCGTACGCGCCGTCGGCGGCGGTGGGATCGCCGTGCGTTCCGTCGTCGTAGAGTGTGAGGCCCGCGGCGTAGCCCACGACGTCCACGCTGGCGGTTCCTGGGGTCTCGGCGTTCGCGGCCACCAGGCGGAAGTGGATGACGTCGTTGCGGCCCTTGGGCACGCCCCCGGTGTCCTGCGTGACGGAGGTGATGGCGGCGGTGCGGTCCAGCAGGATGTCGTCGCTGACCGGGTCGGAGACCACGTCCTGGTTGTCGCGGAAGCGCGCGTAGACGGTGCGGATGCCGTCGCCGTTGCTGAGCGGGAACGTGGTGCTGGTGGCGCACGCGGTCCAGGGGCCGGTGACGGGGCAGGGCGTGTCCTCGGAGAGGCACATGTCGCGGCAGTTGGAGGCGCCCAGGCTGAGGCTCACCGTGGCGTTGTTGGTGAACGCCGCGTAGTTGTTGATGGTGACGAAGTACTGGCGCAGCTCAACCGGCAGGAGCACCGTGGGCGCGCCCGGCGTGACGTCGACACCGAGGGTCACCGTCTCCCACGTGGGGTCCGTGGGATAGGAGTAGCGGATGTTGTACGGGCCAATGGCCGCGGCGCTGAACGTGAAGTCTCCCGACGCCGGCGTGGTCACGGTGTAGACGAGATTCTCGGTGACCTCGCCGGGAAGACCGAGGAGCTGCACCTGGATTCCGTCGTGGCTGACGGCGCCGAAGCGCGTGACGCGGCCGCGCACCTCGTTGCTGACGGCGTCCAACTGCACGGCGGCCACCGTGGCGGTGCCGGACTCCGTGACGGTGATGGTGCCCACCACCGACGTGGTGGCGAAGTGCGTGCGTGAGGCGGAGACACCGTCGTAGTTCCCGAGCGGGACCCGGAACTCGTACACGCCGCCGGAGTCGGTGCTGGTCTGGAAGGTGGTGTTGAGCAGGGTGACCACCACCCCGGAATGGTCGGTCTGGCCTTCCAGCGTGGCCACCCCGCGCACCACCCCGCGACGACGGGTCAACGTCAGCGTGCCCACGTTCACGTCCTGTCCGGGCGGCAGGTAGATGCCGTTGAGGCGCGCGTCGTCGTACCCCGCGCGGGTGGCGAGCACGTTGTGGAGGCCGGGCGGAACGCCGGGGATGGTCCAGGCGCCGGTGGCGTCGGTGGTGGCGCTCAGCCCGGTGCCGAGCACGGAGACCAGGATGCCGGAGTGGTCGGTGGCGTCGTCGTGGACGGCCAGGCCGCGCAGCGTGCCGCGGTCAATGAGGAGCTGGCGCGTGGGCACGGTGGTGGTCTGGCCCGCGGTGATGACCACGCCGGTGACGTCGACGGGGAGGTAGCCCGACCTGGTGAGGCGCACCGTGACCGTGCCGGTGGGAACCTGCGCCAGCGTGTAGTTGCCGGTCGACGTCGTGGTGGTGCTGTCGCTGCTGCCGAGGATCTCGGCGAGGATGCCGGTGGCGTCGGCGGTGCCTTCCAGCGTGGCCACGCCCACCAGGGTGCCGCGGGCGCGCGGAATGAGCGCGGCGCCGAGCGCGGTGGTCTGACTGTCGTCAACCTGGGCATCCAAGGTCTCGACGAGATGGGTCGTGGCCGCGGTGCCAGTGGGTCGCAGCTCCACGCGGCGCGTCCCGACGGGAACGCCGGTGAGGGTCCAATTGCCCGCGGCGTCGGCGAAGACCTGCTGGCCGCTGTCGGTGGCCACCTCGACGACGGACGGATCGCCGCCGCCTTCCAACGCCACCACGCCGGTGATGACACCGCGCTGCAGCGCGAGGGTGACGTTGGAGAGCGTGGTGGTCAGGTCGGGCTGCACGTTCACGCCGTTGACGACGGTGGTGACGTACCCGGGCATGGAGAGCTGCACCTGCACGGTGCCGGCGGGAATGTCGGAGAGGACGAAGGAACCGGTGGAGCCCGCGGCGGTGGCAATTCCCGCGCCCACCACTTCCGCCACGGCGCCGGTGGGAGCGCGACCATCCTCCAGCAGCACCACGCCGCTGACAGCGCCACGCGCCACGGTGATGACCACGTTTTCCGTCGTGGTGATGACGCCGTTGGAGACGGTCACCTGCGTCCGCGCCAAGCGGTGCGAGGTGGCAATGGCGCCGGTGGGTCGGAAGTCCAGCGTGTGCACGCCCACGGGGATGCCGGTGAGGGTCCAGGTCCCGTCCGAAGCGGCAAAGGTCTGCTGCCCGCTGTCGACGGTGATCTGCACCAGCGTGGCATCCGCGCCGTCCTCCAGCAGCACCAGGCCCGCCGCGCCGCCGCGCTGCAGGGCGAGCGTGGTGGTCGTGACGGTGGTGGTGGTTCCGTTGGTGACCTGGACGCTGTTGGCGGTGGTGGTGACGTAGCCGGCCTTGGAGAAGCGGATGTCGACGGTGGCGGCGGGAACGCCCGGCAGCGTCCATTCGCCGGTCGAGCTGGTCGTGGTGGCCAATCCCGTTCCCACCACTTCCACCACGATCCCCGCCGGATTGGCAGCGTCCTCCAGCGCCGCCACGCCGGTGAGGTTGCCGCGCATCCGGGGACTGGTGCGCGCGCCCACGTCGCTGGTGGCGCCGTTGGTGATCGTCGTCGTGACGCGGATCAGCTCGTGGGTGGAGGTCGCGCTTCCCGTTGGCCGCAGCTCCAGGGTGCGCACGCCCACCGGGATCCCGGTGAGGGTCCACGTGCCGTCCGCCGCGGCAAAGATCTGCTGCCCGGTGTCGGCGACGATTTGCACCAGCGTGGGACTGGCGCCGCCCTCCAGCGTCACCACGCCTCGCGCGGAGCCGCGCTCGATGGACAGTGTCGTCGTCGGAACCGTGGTCGTGCTGCCGGCGGTGATGACCACACCGGTGACGCTGGTGCCGACGTAGTTGGACCGGGAGAAGCGCACTTCCACCGTGCCGGTTGGAACGCCGCTGAGGCTCCAGGTGCCGGCGGAATTGGTGGTGGCGGCCAGGGAAGTGCCCACCACTTCGACGACAACCCCGGCCGGTGTCGCCCCATCCTCGAGCGAGACCACGCCGGAAAGCGCACCGCGCATGCGCGGCACAACCACGGCACCAACGTCCACCGTGCTGCTGGCGTCGACGGTGGGAGACACGCGGACCACCTCATGCGTCGTCGCGGCGGTGCCGGTGGGGCGCAGCTCCAGCGTTCGAGCACCCACGGGAATACCACCCAGCGTCCACGTTCCATCCGCCGCGGCAAAGGTCTGCTCCCCCGTGTCGGCGACGATCTGGACGAGCGCCGGGTTGCCGCCTTCCTCGAGCGAGACCACGCCGCGCGCCGAGCCCCGCACCAGGGACAGCGTCGTCGTCGGAACGTTCACCGAGCCGCCCGGCGGAATCACCACTCCGGTTGCGCTCGACGTGACGTAGCCGGCCTTGGAGAACCGCACTTCCACCGTCGCCGCGGGCACGGCGGAGAGCGCCCATTCGCCCGCGGAGTTCGTCGACGTGGCCAGCCCCGTTCCCACCACTTCCACGAGGATTCCCGCCGGTGTCGCGCCGCCCTCGAGCAGGGTGACACCCGCAACATTGCCGCGCAGCCTGGGGCTCATGCGCGTTCCCACGTCGCTGGTGGCGCCGTTGGTGATCGTCGTCGTCACGCGGAGGAGCTCGTGGGTGGAGGCCGCGCTTCCCGTCGGCCGCAGCTCCAGGGTGCGCACGCCCACCGGGATCCCGGTGAGGGTCCACGTTCCATCCGCCGCGGCGAAGATCTGCTGCCCGGTGTCGGCGACGATCTGGACCAGCGAGAGACTGGCACCTCCCTCCAGCGTCACCACGCCCCGCGCGGAGCCGCGCTCGATGGACAGTGTCGTCGTCGGAACCGTGGTCGTACTGCCGGCGGTGATCACCACACCGGTGACGCTGGTGCCGACGTAGCTGGGCCGGGAGAACCGCACTTCCACCGTGCCGGTTGGAACGCCGGTGAGGCTCCAGGTGCCGGCGGAATTGGTCGTGGCGGCCAGGGAAGTGCCCACCACCTCGACGACAACCCCGGCCGGCGTCGCCCCGTCCTCGAGCAGGACCGCGCCGGAGAGCGCGCCGCGCATGCGCGGAAGCACCACGCTGCCCACGTTCACCGGGCTGCCCACGTCGACGGAGGCGGGCACGCGCACCAGCTCGTGCGTTGTCGCGGCGGTACCGGTGGGGCGCAGCTCGAGGGTCTGTTCACCGACGGGAACACCGGTGAGCGTCCACGCGCCCGCGGCGCTGGCGAACACCTGCTGACCCGCGCCGGAGACCACCTGGATCAGCGTCGCGTCGCCGCCGCCTTCCAGGGAGACCGTGCCGGTGGCGCTGCCGCGCAGGAGCGTGAGTGTCGTCGGGGGGACGGTGGTGGTGTTGTTGGCGGTGATGGACACGCCGGTGACGCTGGCCGACGCGTAGCCGGCCCGGGAGAAGCGCACTTCCCAGCTGCCGGTGGGCGCCGCCACCAGGCTCCACCCGCCCGTCGACGACGTGGTGGTGGCCAACGGCGTACCCACCAGCTCCACGAGGATCCCCGTCGGAGACGCGCCACCCTCGAGCGCCACGGTTCCGCTCGCCGTCCCGCGGGTACGCGGTACCGTCGTCGGGGGAACGGTGGTGGTGTCGGTTGTGATCACCACGTTCACCTCCGTCACGGCGTGGCTGGTGGCCAGCGTGCCGGTGGGCCGGAGCTGCACGGTGTGGGTGCCCACGGGGATGCCGCCCAGGCTCCACGACCCGTCGCTACCCGCGAAGACCCGCTGCCCGGAATCAAACACCACCTCGACGAGCGTGGGGTCGCCACCGTCCTCCACACCGAGCGTTCCGCTGGCGCTGCCGCGCAGCAGGGAGAGCGTGGTGAGCGCCACGTTGGTGAGCTGGCCGCTGGTGACCTGGATGCCCGTCGTCGTGGCGCTGAGGTAGCCGGGCTTGGAGAAGGTGAGCGTCACGGTGCCCACCGGAACGCCGCTGAGGTTCCACGCACCCGTCGATCCGGTGGTGGTGGCCAGCGTGCTTCCCGCAATCTCCACGACGACACCCGCCGGCGCCGCCCCATCCTCCAGCGCCACCAGCCCGCCCACCAGCCCACGCAGCATGGGAAGCAGCACGGTGTCCAGGGGTGTGGTGCTGCGAGGCGAGATGGCCACCACGCGCGTGGCCTGCCCGTACGCGTCGGCACCGGCGCCGACGACGCGGAGGGTGAGCGTGCGGTTTCCGGCGGGGAGCCCGTCGAGCAGCCAGTTGCCCGAAGCGGACACCGCGGCCTGCTGCCCGGAATCCGCGCTCACCACGACGGAAGACGCGTCCGGATTGCCCTCCAGCGTGACCCGCCCCTGCGCCAGGCCGCGTTGGTCCAGCGTCACCGTGACGTGCAGCTCGTCGGTGGTGTTGCCGGCCTCGTCGCGCAGCATGACGTAGAGGTCCTTGGGGCCTTCCGTCGTGGTGAAGTGGACGGTGAAGCTGGGCACCAGGGGTTGCCACTCCACGCCCGCCAGCCCCGTGGCCTCACCCCACTTGATGGCGCTGGCGCCGGTGGCGGTGACGCGGACGGTGGGGCTGCTGGTGGTGATGAAGCCGCTCCCGTCGCCCACCGTGATGCTGACGTCCTGCGGGGGCGTGCGGTCCAGGGTGACGCGCGCGGATTTCTCCTCGGAGGTGTTGCCTGCCAGGTCGCGCACCTGCACGCGCACCTCGAAGGTTCCCGCGACGTCACCCAGCGCCAGCGGCTGCTCCGGCCGGTAGGGGATCCAGGTGTCGTCGGTGGGGCAGGTGGCGGTGTCGTCCTGCACCGGGCAGCGCAGCACGTGCATGTCCAGGGAGCTGGAGGTGGCGTCGGTGGCCAGTGCGCGCAGCAGCACGGTGGACTCCCGCGTCTGTGGGGCGCCGCCGTTGAGCTCCACCACCTGCAACGTGGGATTGTCGACGTCACGGATGAAGGTGATGGCATGGACCGGCGACTCGTACACGCACGCGTCGTGGAACTGGAAGTTGCGCACCGAGCGGCCCGCGGGAATGGCGTCGAGGAGGTAGCCGTCGGCGGGGATGTCGTTGAGCTCGGGGCGCGCCTCCCCGTCCCACCAGGACCGACCGAGCGCGGCATAGGCGGAGAGCACGCGCACGGTGACCTGGCTGCCGCTGAGGTGCCACGTCTCGCCCTGCTGCAGGAACACCTCGCCGGTGCCCGGCAGCAGGGACGCGGTGGTGGGGGCCAGGGCAATGGGCACCAGCGTCACCGCCTCGGATTCCTCGTTGACGGCGAGGGTGGTGCCGCAGACCTCGGGGAGGTCGGGGACGCCGGGGGTGACGGGCGCGGCATAGCCGTCCTTGGTCACGCGCAGGGTGTGGAAGCCCACCGTGACGTCGGGAATGGCGAACGTGTCGCCTTCGAGGAGGATGGTGCGCGTCTCGCCGTTGCCGGAGGACAAGGTCACCTCCGCGCCCTGCGGCGACTGGCCATCCAGCAGCACCACGCTCCCGCTCAGCGACCCCTTGGCGAGCTCCGGCTTGAGGGTCCCCAGGTTGGCGGTCTGTCCGGCGCGCAGCACCACCCGCTGCTTGAGTCGCGCGTACGCGGAGCCAGTGGCCTGGATGCTGAGCCCGCCCACGTAGGTGACGGTGAGCTCGTAGACATCCGGCTCCAGGTCGGCGAGCTCGAAGTTGCCCTGCTCGTCGGGGACGGTGCCGCCCTCGCCGTTGCCGAGGTCGATGCGCACGCGGCTGAGGTCGTTGAGGCCGGGTGTGGCATCCAGCTCGACGTGACCGGCAATGGACCCGCGGGTCTCGGTGGTGGGCCCGGTGGTGCTCAGGCACGCGCACAGACCCACCACCGTCAGCGCCGCCAGGCGCGATGAACGCAACGCAACCATGTGAGTACCCCGCTCCCCGTGATGTCGGACGGATGCCGCAGCGGGGCAGATTACCTCAATGGCACACGTTGAAAACCGCCCGCACCGCACAGTGGGCAGCCACCCTGCAGCGGACCGTGGACTGCCGCCTGCACCGTCTGCACCGTTCCGAAGTCCACGGCATTGCGGGGGCGGCGTAAGCCCAGGCGCGGCTTCGCCGTCCAGGGCTTCTTCCATTCGTGAAAGCAGTCCGCCCGCCCACGCGCTCCACCACCGGAAGAAGCCCTGGACGGCGAAGCCGCGCCAGGGCTTACGCGCCCTGCAATGCCGTGGACTTCGGAACGGTGCAGACGGTGCAGGCGGCAGTCCACGGTTCGAAGTCCAAAGGATCCTCCAGCGAAGCCCGCAGCAGGGGAGCCGGACGGAGACAAGCCAACGGCTGGCTGCCTGAGGTATGACGCGGTGCTTGCTCAACGGGGCGCACCGACATGGCTGAAGACCTGGGCACATGGCTCGTCCGCGAGGGCAAGCTCTCCGCCGACAAGCTGGAGGAGGTGTACCAGCGCCAGGTCATCTACGGCGGCACGCTGGACACCAACATCCTCGAGATGGGGCTGTGCTCGGAGGCGGACCTGCTGGGCGGGTTGTGCGCCGTGCTGGACCTGCCGCCGGCCACCCGGGAGGACCTGCTGGGCGCGGAGCCGGACAAGCTGAAGCTCTTCCCGGCCAAGCTGGCCCAGAAGTACGCGCTGGCGCCGTTCAAGCTGGTGGGCCGCAACCTCAGCGTGGCCATGCCGCTCATGCCGGACGCCGGCACGCTGGACGACATCGGCTTCATGCTCAGCGTCTACCTCAAGCCGCACGCGGCCCTGGAGCTGCGGGTGCACCAGACGCTGCTGCGCCTCCACGGGACCCCGCTCCCCGCGCGGCTGGAGAGCCTAATGGCCCAGCTGGGCGAGGACCCCGAGGACGACCGCAAGCGCCACCACTTCCGCATGTACGGCCCCGAGGGCGAGCGCTGGGTGACCAAGGAGAGCGCGCGGCTGGAGGTGCCCACCCGGGAGGACACCAGCTCCCTGCCCCCGGAGGTGCTGGATGGCGGCTGGCAGGTGGTGCGCGCCGGGGATGCGCCGCTGGCCGGCCCCACCGACGGCAATCCCGAGCTGCAGTTGCGCCCCGCGCGCGCCCTGGGCGGCTTCCTCCCCGGCGCCCTCACCGACCCGCCCCCGCCCGCCCCCGTCCTGGAGCCGCTCACCCCCGCCGCGAGCGAGTCGCTGCCGCCGCTGGAGCGGGATCCGCCCAGCGTGGGTCGCCAGCAGCGGATCCTGGCCCTGCAGCAGCAGGTGGATCCGGAGATGGAGGAGCGGATCCGCCGGCGGGCGGAGAAGGTGACCTGGCGGCTGGCGGATGCGCGGGCGGAGTTCGCGCTGGCGGCCAACCGCGACGAGGTGGTGGAGGTCCTGCT
>JBFMGU010000329.1:0-10603 GCA_040752415.1 Myxococcota bacterium | reverse complement strand
ATGGGCGCACCCGTCAGTTGTCCGACGGATGTGGACGGGCCCGGAACCAGAGTCGATACTGACGCACCTGCTTCTGGGGCTACCCATGCGCGTTGACGGCGGCGGATCACGACCGGTTCAAACCCAGGCCACCACCTCCACGTCGACGGCGAAGCCCGCCCAGCCGGCGCAGACCACCACCTCACAGCCCGCGGCCCGCACCACCGAGCCCGCCGCACGCGCTCCCGTGGATCCGCAGCGCCAGCAGGACTCCCGCACCGTGTCCCGTCATGACATGCGGGCCCAGATGCTGCAGCAGCGGCTGGCCACCGACGTGGGCGGCCCCCGCGCGGAGCCCAGATTCCAGAGCGCGTATCTCGACGAGGCGCACGTGCGTCGCGTGGCGGACATGAAGGACCCGGTGCAGCGCAACTACGCCATCACGCGCGGCTACCATGAGCTGAGCGAGGGCATGGCCAGCCTGGTGGGGAAGGACAACGCCAACTGGCTCACGTTCGGCAAGTGGGCCAGCAACACCGCCGGTGGCGTCATCCGCAAGGAGGTCGACGTCAAGCTGCCCGGCAGTGACTCCCCGGTGGGTGGCCTCGTCAACTTCGTCACCAAGCCGGTGCAGAACTGGAAGAAGGACGACGCCGCGGACGCCGTGGCCAAGGGCAACCAGGCCATCTTCGGCGACATCGCGCCGCACTTCAGCCGCTTCATCAACACCTTCCAGAATGACACGTCGTGGAGGAAGGACCCCGCGCGCGGTCAGCAGATGATCGACGACTTCGTGAAGCAGCCCGCGCTCGAGGGGAAGCCGGACCTGCAGAACGCGTTCCGCTCCTACCACGAGGCCATGACGCTGAAGGACGCCAAGGGCTACGAGGCGGAGAACCGGCGCGCGGAGCTGATGTTCCAGGGCAACTTCCTCGTCGCCAAGCATGAGCAGCAGGTGGCGGACCGCTTCGTGAAGGGCGCCATGCCCGGCATGAGCTACAACGACAACGTCACCGACCAGATGCGCCTCAACATCCCCGGCCAATCCCTGGTGCTGGGGCAGGACGTGCAGAAGGCCGCGCCCTTCGAGCTCACCAGCTTCAACGCCGTGCCGGAGATGAACGCGGAGGCGCGTCGCTTTGGCCAGGACCCGCAGTCCACCCAGCACAGCGACGCCTCGGACTGGTCGAAGTACGACGAGCGCATGGGCTACATCTTCCACTACTTCCGCAGCTACCAGCAGGAATCCCGCCTGCACGAGACGCCCAGCGTCCCCTTCGTCACCGTCTGAGCTCACCCCCACGTTCCACCGCCGTCCACGGCGCATGCGGGAAATGCGCTTTGGAACTATGATGGCGTCGGTTCGCGGACGCGCCGGCACCCTCGCCGCGTGCGTGCGAAGGGCGCGGTGAACGGTCCATGGAAGGCACCACCCTGGCGGGCAAGTACACCGTGTTGCGTCGCCTGGCCCAAGGCGGCATGGCCGAGGTGTTCCTGGCGCGCCAGGTGGGTCTCGACGGGTTCGAGAAGCTGGTGGTGGTCAAGCGCATCCATCCGCACCTCGCCGAGAACGAGGACTTCGTCCGCATGCTGTTCGCGGAGGCCCGGGTGGCCGCGGACCTGCGCCACGCCAACGTGGTGGCCGTGCTCGACGTGGGGGAGGACCACGGCCAGTTCTTCCTCGTCATGGAGTACCTGCAGGGGCAGGACATTGCGCGCATCATGAACCGCTGCAACAAGCGCGGGGAGCCGTTCCCCCTGGCGCATGCGCTGCAGATGGTCGTCGACGCCGCCAGCGGTCTGCACTACGCGCATACCAAGACCAACCTCCAGGGTGAGCCGCTGGGCATCATCCACCGCGACATCTCCCCGCAGAACGTCATTGTCACCTACGAGGGCACCACGAAGGTGGTGGACTTCGGCATCGCCAAGGCGCGGGGCCAGGCCATCGAGACGCGCAGCGGCGTGCTCAAGGGCAAGGTCAGCTACATGTCGCCGGAGCAGGCGGCGGGCTACGAGATCGACCACCGCACCGACCAGTTCGCGCTCGGCATCATCCTCTACGAGATCACCACCCTGCACCGCCTGTTCAAGCGGGAGACGGAGATCCTCGCCCTGCACGCGGTGATCGAAGGGGAGATCCCGCGGCCCACGTCGTTGAAGCCGGACTATCCGCGCGCGCTGGAAGACGTTGTGATGACTGCGTTGGCGCGGGAGAAGGAGAAGCGTTTCGCCTCCTGTGCGGAGCTGGTGGCGGCGTTGGAGTCGTTCATGGCGGAGGCGGGAATCATGCACTCACCCGCGCGCGTGGGCGGGTTCGTGCGCTCCCTCTTCACCGACGTGCAGGCCCAGGAGGCGCAGCTCATGAAGCAGTTGCCCGCCGCGGCCTCCGCCATGCCGGCCGTCGAGGAGCTGCTGGCCCGGCGACGTCCGGAGAACCGCCCCACCTCCCGGGAACGCATGCCGGTGCGCCCCCCGCCCGTCGAGGGCAACAGTGGACCGGGTGTCAGCGTGCGTGGTCCGGTGGTGCCGCAGGAACAGCCGCGTGAGCTTCCGCCGCCGCCCGTCGACGAGCCCACCGTCGACGAGCCAGGCGTGTTCTCCGCCATCACCCAGCTCTCCGAGAGCGGCTACAGCGCGCCGGAGCGCAAGACCAATCTTCCGACGGAGACGCCAGGCTTCGTGGGGCGCGCGCTGGACCTGGAGGCGCTGCACCAGCTCATGGAGGCGGGGGAGCGGCTCGTCACGTTGCTGGGCCCGGCCGGGACGGGGAAGACCCGCATGGCCATCCGCTTTGGCCACAAGCACCTCAGCCTCTACGGCGCCCCGCTCTCCGGCGGCGTGTGGTTCTGCGACCTCAGCGAGGCCACCTCCGTCGACGACATCACCGCGGCCGTGGCGCAGACGCTGCAGGTCCCGCTCACGTTGGGCAAGACCAGCGCCGACAACGTGCTGCAGCTCGGTCACGCGCTGGCCGCGCGCGGCAAGGTGTTGCTCATCCTGGACAACTTCGAGCAGGTGGTGCAGCACGCCGCCACGACGGTGAAGCGCTGGATGACCATTGCGCCGGAAGCGCGCTTCCTGGTCAGCTCGCGCGAATTGCTGCGCGTCCCGGGCGAGCGACCGCTGGAGCTGGCCCCGCTGGCCGTTCCCGGCGAGGGAGAAGACGCGGAAGGCAGCGAGGCGGTGCAGTTGTTCGTGGAGCGCGCCAAGCTGGTGCGTCCGCAGTACGAGCTCACGCCGCAGGATGCGCCCGTTGTGGCGGAGATGGTGCGGCAGCTGGACGGGCTGCCCCTGGCCATCGAGCTGGCGGCGGCGCGCATGGGCGTGATGAGCGCGGCCAAGCTGCTGGAGCGGCTGCCCCGTCGGTTCGACCTGCTCACCGGCGGTGCGCGCAATGCCAACAGTCGCCAGAAGACGCTGCGCGGGGCCATTGATTGGTCGTGGAACATGCTGCAGCCGTGGGAACAGCGCGCGCTGGCGAGCTGCTCGGTGTTCCGCGGTGGCTTCGACCTGGAGGCCGCCGAAGCCGTGGTGGACCTCGCCGACGTGCCCGACGCACCCTGGGTCCTCGACGTCATGCAAGCCCTGCGGGAGAAATCCCTGCTGCGCGCCAACGACACCGACGACGGCGAGGTGCGCTTCTTCATGTACGAGTCCATCCGCGAGTACGCCGCGGAGAAGCTTGTGCAGTCGGGGCAGAAGGACGGCGTGTGGGCCCGGCACGCGGCCTACTACCTGAAGCTGGGCAGCCAATACGCCGACCAGGCCGACGGCCCGCAGGGCGCCGAGGTGCGGCAGAGGCTCTCCCTGGAGATGGAGAACCTGCTCGCCGTCTTCCACCGCGCGCTGGCCGCCTCCGTGACGACGGAGAATGTGACCCAGGCGCTGCGCGTCATGCTGGCGGTGGATTCCGTGCTGGCCACGCGTGGACCCTTTGCGCTCTATCTCTCCCTCCTCACCCAGGCGCTGACGGCGGCCAAGCAGGCCAACGTGGAGCCCGCCATGCTCGCCAGCGTCCTCAAGGTGCGCGGCTGGGCGCTGCTCATGCAGGGACGTCTCCCCGAGGCGGAGGCGGATGACACCAGGGCGCTGGAGTGGGCGCGGGGCGCGGGCGACGCGCGGCTCATGGGTCGCCTCCAGGGTGACCTGGGCATCATCCGTCGACAGCAGGGGCGCATCGACGACGCGCAACGCTGCTACACCGAAGCCCTGGAGCACCTGCGCAACGTCAACGACGAGCGCTACGTGGGCCTGGTGGTGGGCAACCTGGGCAACCTGCACCGCTCGCAGGGAAGGCTCGACGAGGCGCGCTCCCACTTCGAGCTGGCCCTTGAGATCCTGCGCGGCGTGGGCGACCTGCGTACCGAGGCCATCCAGCTCGGCAACCTGGCCCTGCTGGAGCAGGAGATGGGCAAGCTCGACGACGCCGAGGAACGCCTGCACCGCGCGATCCTGTTGGCGCGCGAGGCACAGGATCGTCGCACCGAGGCGGTGGCGCTGGGCTTCCTGGCCACGTTGCACCTGGAACAGGGCCAGCTGGAGGACGCGCGCCACCGCATCAAGAAGGCCGTCACCACGCTGCGCCAGGTGGGCGACCGTCGCTTCGAGGGGTTGTTCCTCACGGCGTTCGGCGCGGTGGAAGCGCTGCTGGGCAAGCACGACGAGGCACGCGCCGCCTGGGACGCGGCCCGGCGCCAGCTCACCGACGTCGACGACAAGATGGGCCTGGCCGTGCTGGATGTGCAGGAGGGACACGGGGAGCTGATGTTGGCCCGGCAGGCCGCCGAGGAAGGCCGCCGCGACGACGAGAAGCGCCTCAAGGCCGCGGTGCGCAAGCGCATCACCCGCGCGCGGGCTCCCGGCGAGGGGGGCGCGCCCTCGGTGGCGGACAAGAGCGACGCGGTGCGGACCGCGCTGCGCGTGCTGGAGAAGGCGCTGGGCGCGGATGCCGTTGTCAGCCGTACTTGAGCTTGAACGCCAGGATGATCAGCGCCAACACCAGCGTGATGGCATTGGCCACCACCACCGGCACGTCATGGATGCTGACGCCGTAGATGAGCCAGAGCAGCACGCCGGTGCTGAAGATGGCGAACATGCCCAGCGAGATGTCCCGCGTGCTGCGCGTCCGGTAGACGTGGAGCACCTGCGGGATGAATGCCACCGTCGTCAGCGTGCCGGCCACCAGGCCCAGCAGGGTGATCCCCGTCATGCGGCGCGCACGTTGCGGCGGTGGCGTTCCCCTGTCAATCACCCGTGCCTGACGACGTCACTTCCCTGGCATGGGCGGAGGGTTGAGCCGGGGACCGGCGGTGAAACGCTGCTCCGGACCCGGCCCCACGTACACCTGCACCGCGCGCGCCGCGGAGTTGCCCGGCGGAACCCTTGCGGAGTGCTTCACGCCCGCAGGGATGCGGATGGCGTCGCCGGCGGAGGCGCTCACCGCCTTGCCACCCACCACCATCTCCACGCGTCCCTCCTCCACGTAGAGCAGCTCCACGCTCGTCTCATGAACGTGCTCCGGCACCTCCGCGCCACCCTGCAGCACCAGCACGCTGAGTGACGCCTCCTTGCTGCCGGTGCTCGCGTTGTGCAGCAGCGTGGCGGAGCCCTTGCCGTTGAGGATGCCGTGCATGGGCGCCGTCGACGACGACACCACCACCGGGGCCGCGCCCGGCGCCTCCGCGCTGGCGGGCAGGTTCACGGCGAGGAAGGCGAGACAGGTCAGCAGTTGGAAGGAGCGCATGGCAGGCTCATGCCACGCCGTGAATCCTGGGGCCACCCGTCACCCCGTCAGGACGTCACCTCCTCCGGGTCGCGCCAGCGCTCACGACGACGTTGCAGCAGCCGCTCCACCATCTCCTGGACGCGCGGGTCGCGCTTGAAGTTGCGGTCATGCCGCATCCCCTTGCCCTGGTTGCAGCGCGCGCAGGCCAGGCCCAGGTTCTCCGGCGCGTCGGTGCCGCCGTGCACGCGCGGGATGATGTGCTCAATGGTGGCGCGGCTGATGGCCTCCCCGCTCAGCTCGACGAGGAGATACGCGTTGCAGTGCAGGCAGCGCCCCTGCCACACCTCGCGACCGCGATATTCCGCGCGCTCGAAGGTGCGGTCGGTGGCGATGATGGCGAGGACGCGCTGACGCTTGGGGGAAGCCACAGGGTGTCATGGTAGCGGCGCGTCCAGCTCGGGGCCATTGCTTCCCGCGGTTTCCGAGGCTACGCAAAGGCCTGTTCCGACCCGCGCGCATGCGGGTACGCAGGACTTCCACGACGTCCCCAAGACCCGGAGCCTGACATGACTTCCATCCGCCGCAATTCCACCAAGCAGAGCGCGGGCAGCAAGCGTCCGTCGGAGTCGACGGTCCAGAAGAGCACCGCCAAGGCCCCCGCCAAGCAGACCAGCAAGGCGCAGCAGGCCAAGGCCTCGGCGAAGAAGTCGGACGCGTTCGAGAAGAAGGCTCCCGCGGGTCGCAAGGAGACCCCCAAGGCGCCGCAGCAGACCGCGCGACGGGAAGGTGGGACGGGCGCGGTGGGCGCGCGCGTGGCGGCGCAGAAGGCCGGTGCGGTGCAGAGCGTGCCGCGTGAGGTGCGCGCCATCGAGAAGGAGCTGATCACGGCGTTGAAGGCCGCGGATCACACGCTGGAGTCGCAGACCGCCGTGCTGGATGCGCTGCGCAAGACCAGCAAGGCGTTCCAGATGCACGCGCCGGAGCACCCGCGGGCCCAGGTGGTGGAACGCCTGCTCACCGACCGCACCCAGCTCATGCAGAACGTGGCGAACCAGACGCTGGCCGTCGCGCAGCAGAAGCTGAAGGGCAGCCCCGAGGGCGCGCAGGCGCAGCAGGAGTTCTCCAAGGCGTTCACCGCGGCGCAGCAGATCCACACCGCGGCCAACCCCAAGGGCGCGGAGAAGCTGACCCTGCAGCAGCTCGGTGGCGACGAGAACACGGTGAAGCCGTTCTTCGCGCGCTTCCTCGAGGGACAGAACCGTGGCCAGGTTGCGCGCGGCGAGGTGGGTCGCATGGTGACCATGAAGTACCCGTCCGACAACGAGGATGGCGGCGGCAGCAAGCGCCCCGGCGAGGGCGGCGGCATGATGGTCACCATGAAGGCGCCCTCCGACAACGAGGACGGCGCCGAGGGTGGCGTCGGGGCGGTCACGCTGAAGTACCCCTCCGACAACGAGGACGGGCCCGTGGGTGAGACCGGTCAGAACGTGGGCGCGGTCACCAAGAAGTTCCCCTCCGACGCCGAGGACGGCGGTGCCGACAACGGCGGTGGCGGCGTGGTGATGACCCGCAAGTTCCCCTCCGACAACGAGGATGGCGGCGCGGGTGAGGGTGGCGGTGGCGTGATGGTCACCATGAAGGCCCCCTCCGACAACGAGGACGGCGGCGGCGACGGGGGCGGAGTGGTGATGACCCGCAAGTTCCCCTCCGACAACGAGGACGGTGGCGGCGAGCCGGTGCCGCGCATGGGCGGCGGAGCGGTCACCGAGCGCTATCCCTCCGACAACGAGGACGCGGGTGACGGCGGTGGCGTGATGGTCACCATGAAGGCGCCATCCGACAACGAGGACGGTGGTGGCGGCACCATCGGTGACATCGTCACGGAGCGTTATCCCTCCGACAACGAGGACGCGGGTGGCGGCGGTGGCGCGGGTGGCGTCGGTGGCGGCGGGGCCGTGACCGAGCGTTACCCGTCCGACAACGAGGACGCCGGCGACGGTGGTGGCATGATGGTCACCATGAAGGCTCCCTCCGACGGCGAGGACGCTGGTGGCGGCACCATCGGCGACATCGTCACGGAGCGTTATCCCTCCGACAACGAGGATGCCGGCGGCGGTGTCGGTGAGGTGACCACCGCGAAGTATCCCTCCGACAACGAGGACGGCGGTGGCGACGGCGGTGGCATGATGGTCACCATGAAGTTCCCGTCCGACAACGAGGACGGCGCGGGCGGCCCCGGTCGCGGCGGCAACCTGTTCACCGAGAAGTATCCCTCCGACAACGAGGACGGCGGCGGACCGGGCTGACCAGGTCCCTGCCGACCCGCCTCACGTGAGCTGCGTGGGGCGGGCTTCCTCCTCCCGTGACCACGTCCGCTCCCATCCTGCTGCTGACCCACAGCGGCGACTACTACACCATCGACCTCGTCGAGCAGGCGCTGGTCTCCCGCGGGGTGCCGGCGTTGCGCGTGGACACGGACCGTTTTCCCGTCGAGCTCGCGCTCAGCGTCTCGTTCCGCTCGGGTCGGGAGGAGATGGTGCTCAGGACGCCGCGCGGGGCCGTCGCGTTACGGGAGGTGCCCGCGGTGTGGAACCGTCGCGTCTGGCCCGGCGCCATGCCGGAGACGATGGACCCGCGCTACGTGCAGCATTGTCGTCGGGAATCACGCACCGCGCTGGTGGATGCGCTGTCGTTGATGGATGGCGCGTTCTGGGTGAACACGCTGCAGGCCAACACCCGCGCGGAATCCAAGCTGCTGCAGCTGCGCGTGGCGCAGGAGCTGGGCTTCACCCTTCCACCCACGCTCGTCACCAACAACCCCGACGAGGTCCGCGCCTTCCACGCCGAGCTGGGCGGGCGCATGGTCACGAAACTGCTGGGCGTGCTCACCGTCAGCATGCAGGGCACGAGCGAATTCTTCTATACCACCGAGGTCACCGAGGCGGATCTCGCTGCCATCGACGACGTGCGCTACGCGCCGCAGATCTTCCAGGCCACCGTCGGGAAGCGCTGTGAGCTGCGCGTTGTCGTCGTGGGGAGCGAGGTGTTCACCGGTGCCATCGACACGCGCGGGTCCCGGCGCGGTCGCGTGGACTGGCGGCTCACCCAGCCCGGGGAAGGCATTGATTGGACACCCTACACGCTGCCTGACGACGAGACGGAGCGCGTGCTGGCCCTGATGCGGCGACTGGGCCTGGTGTCCGCGGCGTTGGACTTCATTGTGGACCCGGAAGGTCGTCACGTGTTCCTGGAGGTCAATCCCGCGGGGGAATGGGGCTGGCTGCAACGGGACCTGGGTTTCCCCATTGCGGAGCGGATTGCGGACGCGCTGGTGGAGGGTTCTCGACGATGAAAGTGGGAATCATGGGCGCCGGCGCCATCGGTTGCTACCTGGGCGGTCGCCTGCAGCACAGTGGCGTGCCGGTGGTGCTGGTGGGACGACAGTCGCTCGCCGACGAGGTGGCGCAGCACGGAATGCACCTCACCGACTACCGCGGCTTTGACCAGACATTGCGCCTGGAAGTGGCCACTGCGCCCACCGCGCTGGCGGATTGTGACGTGGTGCTGGTGACGGTGAAGGGTGGTGACACGGCGAGCGCGGGTGCGGCGCTGGCCGGCGTGCTCCGACGAGACGCGCTGGTGGTCAGCTTCCAGAACGGCGTGAACAACCCGGAGCTGCTGCGGGCCGCGCTGCCCCAGCAACGGGTGCTGGCCGGCATGGTCCCCTTCAACGTGCTGCGACGCGCGGGTGCGCATTTCCACCAGGGCACCTCGGGCCGGCTTGCCGTCGAGCGGGTGGAAGCGGTGATGCCGCTGGTGCGCGCGCTGTCCCACGCGGGCCTCGAGATTGAAGCCCACGACGACATGCGCGGCGTGCTGTGGGGCAAGCTGTTGGTGAATCTCAACAACCCGGTGAATGCGCTGGCCAACATCCCCATCAAGGAGATGCTCTCGCAGCGCGACTACCGGCGCGTCATGGCCGCGTGCGTGCGGGAGGGCCTGGACGCCGTGTCCGCTGCCGGGATCCAACCCCGTCTCGACGTGCCGCTGCCGCCGCGCCTGGTTCCTTGGGTGCTCACGCTGCCGGACGCGGTGTTCTCCCTCGTCGCGCGGCCCATGTTGACCGTGGATCCGCAGGCGCGCTCGTCGATGTGGGACGATCTCGCGCGGGGGCGCAAGACGGAGATCGACGCGCTCAATGGCGAGGTGGTGCGCTTGGCGGAAAAGGTGGGGACCCGAGCCACGGTGAACGCGGCGATTGTTGCGTTGGTGAAGGAGGCGGAGGGACGCGGCTCACCGGGATTGGGCGCCGCCGCGCTCCGGGAGAAGCTGGGCGTGTACAGTGGTTTCCGTTGAAGTTGTCATGCCGCTTCGCCTGCGTCTGGCAGAGGGTGCCGTGTTGTCCGAGGGAAAGCGGCACTTCATGCCGCAGTCCGAAAGTGCCGGCAGCGTTCGCTCTCGTGGACAGGCCGGCACGTCCCCCGACGTGGCACGGGTGCGGGCGCTCGCAATTTCACGAATCGGAGCGGTGCCCGCACCCTTTCGGACTGCGGCATGAAGTGCCGCTTTCCCTCGGACCAGCGGGGCATCCTCTGCCAGACGGAGGCAAACGGCGTGACAACTTCAACGGGAATCACTGTAAACCAAAAGAAGTCCGTGACGACTTCTGGTTGAGCAGCGGAGCAGGATCCAAAGCGGCATTTCAGGCCGCACTCCCAAAGTGCCGGCCGCGCGCATCTCATGGGGCGGAGACGCCGGCACGCAGAGTCTCCGACGTGACCCCCAGGTGCCGGCGAGCGGTGAGAAGGTGCAGCGGCGCCCGCACCTTTGGATTCCAAAGTGCCGGCCGCGGGCATCTCATGGGGCGGAGACGCCGGCACGCAGAGTCTCCGACGA
>JBFMGU010000328.1:0-10650 GCA_040752415.1 Myxococcota bacterium | reverse complement strand
CCGCGCTCAGGTCACTGAAGCCAGCGGAGCGGCACATCTACGCCTCCCCACGCCGTGGGGGAGGCCGGCCGCCGTCGTCGTGAAAGTCGTGCAAGCTGTGAGGCGGCCGGGTGGGGGGGCCAACTCGCCACCAACCCAGAGGTCCCCCTCGTCACTTCCGCCGCGCCGCGCGCGCCGCCCGTTGCCGCTTCACGCGGTCGGGCACCTGGGTCATGGAGATGAACCCGTTGTCCTCGGTGGCATCCGGGTCATCGTCGGGCAGCTTGGGCCTCTGGGGTGCCGCGGCCTTTTCCGCCGCCACGCGCTCCTTGAGGAACCGCTTGATCTCGTCCACGTGGCTCTTGGGCAGCTCGTCATTCCCCTCGAGATACACCTCGCGCAGGCTGCCCAGCTCGAACAGCGGCTCGATGTCCCTGACGCGGTTGAACCCCAGGTACAGCCACTTCAGGTTCTGCAACCGCACCAGCGGCCGCAGGTCCTCGATGTAGTTCATGTACCCATTGAGCAGCTCCAACTGCTCCATCCCCGCCACGCACGAGATGTCCTCGATGGCGTTGTTCCCGAACGTCAGCTCCTTGAGCCCGGTGAGTTCCGCCAGCGGTGAGATGTCATCGAGCAGGTTGTAGCGGAGGTGCAGCACCTCCAGCTGCGTCATCGTGGCGAACGGCGTGACGTCGGGAATCTCGTTCTGGAACACGGTCAGGTGGGTCAGTCCGCCCATGGAGCTGAACGGCGTGGCGTCGGTGATCTGGTTGATCCCCAGGTGCAGCACCGCCAACCGCTGCAGGTCGGCCAGCGGGCTGACGTCGGCAATCTCGTTCTGGTGGAGGTCCGCTTCCTCCAGGTTCACCAGCTCCTCCAGGCCCACCAGGCTCTTGATGCCAGCGCGGAAGCCATTGAGGATGACCACCTCCTCGGGCGTGGTGGCGCCGGTGTCGAGGACACGGATGACGAGGTTGGGGTCCTCGAACTGCACGTTGAGGGCCACCGTGGGATCCTGGAAGTCGCGAAGACGGTCAGCCATGGCGTCGCGCACTCTATCCGGCCGCGGCCGCTCCCGCGCCAGCCAACCTGCGCGCCCCGGTCCAAGCCCGCGTCATCCCTTGGGTTGCGCAGCCCCGCGGGCCTGGTCCACGCTTGTCCCACGGAGGTTCCACCGGGTGCGGCTCGACGTGGCGTTGCTGATGGTGCTCACCGCCCTGACCGCGGCGGCCCCGGGTCACGCCAAGCCCAAGCGCCCTCCCAAGGCGGCTCCCGCGCGCCCGGTGCCCGCACCCGCGCCCACTCCCGCTCCCGCGCCCACGCCGGCCCCCAGGCCCGCCCCTGCTCCCCAGGTGGCGCAGGACACCCCGTCGCTGCTGCAGGCCGCCCAGGCCGCCTACCGCGCGCTGGACTACGACGTGTGCATTGAGCGCTCCACGCAGCTCCTGGCGCGTCCCGACCTGACCGTGGACCAGCAGGCCGAGGGCTACACGCTGCTGGCGGGCTCCTACGCCGTGGTGGGTCAGACCGTGGAAGCGGAGCGCCCCTATCGCCTCCTGCTGCGCTTGCGCCCGGACTTTGATCTCCCCGCCGACACCCCGCCCAAGATCCTCGCGGTGTTCCGCAAGGTGCAGGCGGAGGAGAACGCCATCCGCGCGGCGGTGAAGGAGGCGGAGCGCAGGAAGGTGGTGGAGAGCATCCGCATGGCGGTGGATGCGCCCAAGGCCCACAAGGGCGGCACGCCGCTGGACATCAAGGTCAAGCTCACCGACCCACACCGCGGCGTCCAGGCCCTGACCCTGGAATACCGGGTGAACAAGAACAGCCCGTTTGCCTCCATCCCGTTCCAGGCGGAGAAGGACGCGCACGTGGCGCGGTTCACGGCGGCGCAGACCAGCACCGACCAGCCGCTGAAGTTCGAGTACGTGGTGGTGGCGCGGGGGCAAGGCGGTGAGGTGCTGGCCACGCTGGGCGCCGAGGAGAATCCCAACGTGATGCTGCTCGAGGCCGGGCAGGTGGCGGGTCCCCCGTTCTGGCGACAGCCGCGTTTCTGGGCGGTGGCCGGCGCTGGGACGGGAGCTCTGGCGATCACCACGGGCGTGCTCTCGGCCGCGGTGCTGACGGCGGCGGTGGTGGGCTCCACCGGGCTCTATCTCTTTCTGCGCGGAGACGGCACACCGCCCACCACGGCGGGCAAGCAGTACGTGTAGGATCCCCGCCCGCATGCTCCCCGCCTACGGCTCCTTCGAGACCATCAAGCGCCTTGCCGTGGGCGGCATGGGTGAGATCTTCCTGGCGCGTCAGACGGGCCTCAAGGGCTTTGAGCGCCTGGCCATCATCAAGACGCTGCTGAGCCAACCCGAGGATGACGACGACCGCGTGGACATGTTCCTCGCGGAAGCACGCATCGCGGGGATGCTCAACCACCCGAACATCGTCCAGATCTACGACGTCAACCAGGAGGAAGGCACCTACTACATCGCCATGGAGTACGTGGACGGGGACACGCTGAGCTCCCTGGTCCGCGCGGCGCTCCGTCAAGGTCGACACAACCCGTGGCCCTTCCTGGCCTTCGTGGCGCAGGCGGCGCGCGCGCTCCACCACGCACATCACCAGGCGGACGCGCAGGGCCATCCGCTCCACCTGGTCCACCGCGACGTGAGCCCGCAGAACATCATGGTGCGTCGTGACGGCGTGACCAAGGTGGTGGACTTTGGCATCGCCAAGGTTGCGGGGGGCGGCCAGCGCACGCGCACCGGCGTCATGAAGGGCAAGGTGGCGTACATGGCGCCGGAGCAGATGCGCGCGGAAGCGGTGGACGCGCGCAGCGACCTGTTCGCACTGGGGGTGGTGGCCTGGGAGGTGACGGCGGGCCGGCGCATGTTCCCCAACAAGTCCGACGTGGAAATCATCTCCGCCGTCATGACCGGTCAGCTCCCGCGCCCGTCCGACGTGGTGCCGGCCTACCCGCAGGCGCTGGAGCGCGTGGTGATGCGTGCGCTTGCCGCGGACCCCGCGCAGCGTTTCCAGACCGGCAACGAGATGGCGGCGGCGCTGGAGGAGGTGCTGGCCGCGGTTCCTGCGTCGGAGAAGCCGGAGCCGGCCGCGTACGTGGAGTCGCTCATTGGCGACGCGGTGCGCGAGCGGCTGGCGGACCTCACTCCGGCGTCACGCACCGGCAGTCGCACCAGCGTGCGGAAGAAGCGACGTCAGCTCCTGTCCGTGCTGGGCGGCGCCGGGGTGGCGGCGGCGGGCATGGCGGCGTTGTGGCTCTCACGTCCCGCGCCCTCGGCACCTCCTCCCACGCCCCCCGCGCCCGTCGTGGCCGCGCCGGCGCCGGCACCAGCTCCCGCGCCCGTCCCCGTTGTCCAGCCCGCGATTCCCGACGCTGGCGTGGTGGAAGCCAAAGCGCCCGAGGTGGAACCCGCGCGCACCAAGGCGCCGGGGAAGGGACCCAAGCGTGGGGGACGCGGTGGCGAGACGCGCCCGGAGCCCGCGCCGGTGGGCGGCGACGGTTTCCTCACGTTGGCTTCCGATCCGTGGGCGGTGGTCACCGTCGACGGGAATCCCATGGGCTCCACGCCGCTGTTCAAGGTGCGCCTGCCCGCGGGACGTCACACGGTGAAGCTGGTGAATGAGGCGCAGGGCCTGACGCGCACGTTCACCGTCGACATCAAGCCCGGTGAAGTGGCCAAGCGCGAGATCAACCTGCGTTGAGCCTCACGGCACGGGAGTGACGCGGTAGACCGCGGTGTCCGTGGCGGCGAACACGCCCAGCGTGGAATGCACCACGAGGGTCCTCAGCCCGGGAATCTGCGCAACGGTCCGGATGAACCCATCCGCGGTGACCTGGCGGACGCGCGCGTTGCCGGTGTCGGCAATGAAGGTGCTGCCGACGCTGTCCTGCCCCACGCCCGTGGGCCGGCTCAGCAACGACCCGCGCGCTTCCACCTCGTCACCGCTGTAGCCGGGGACCGCGGCGGAGCCCGCCATGTCACCACCGTCGACGATCTCCTGGGAGAGCGCGTCGATGACGGCGTAGAGCACGCGGTGGTTCCCGGTGTCGGAGAGCAGCAGCGCGTACTGGAACGCTCCGGGCGCGCGCGCCGGCGCCACCACGGAAGCGGGCTCACCAATCTGCGCCACGGTGTTGCCGCAGTTGGGCGCCAGCACGCTGAGGTTCACCGTCGGGTCGCCGTTGAAGCAGGTGGTGAACGGGTCGAAGATGAAGATGCGACAATCCACCGCGTCCGACGCCACGATGACCTGGAACGCAGGATCACGGACGCGCGGCACGGGATGCGCGGGCTCGGAGGGGCACGGCTCGCAGAAATCGGGGCGCCAGTGGCCGCCCGGTGCGTTGCAGCACTGCTGGTCGGTGTACGTGTACACGTCGAGGGAGACGTTGCTGTAGGCGTCGGCGCCCGTGACCCGGAAGGTCCGGCCGTGGCTCACGGACTGGTAGTAGAGCTGGTTCCCCGCCGCCACGAGACCGCGGATGCCGTCGCGCGTGCCGGGGAGCCCTTCGCCCTTCTGGTACGTGTACACGTCGGAGATGCCGCCCGGACACGCGAGCGCAGGTGACCCGTCCTCGACGGGGAAGCGCATGGTGGTGCTTCGGGACGGGATGTCCAACGAGAGGAACCCGGTGTCATCCGCCACGACGAGGGTGTTGCTGTCGAGCGCCAGCTCCTGGAGGCCCTGCAGCGTCACGCACCGACCATCCCGCACCGGCGCAATCCCCTGCGGGAACACCCCCGCCGCGCGCGACCAGCAGCCACTCGCGGCCTTGCTCACGACGGTGCCGTTGACCTTGTCCGCCACCACCGGCCGCGTGGTGCCCGGGGCCAACGTGATGGTCGCGCTGAAGATGTCGACGTCGCTGTAACGCACGCTCGGGCACTCGTGACCGAGGAACGCGCCCACCGCCGTGGGAGAGCCCTGCACGTAGGAACCGGTGGTCAGGTTGTGGATGCCCGCGCCCACCGTCGTGAGCAGCTCGTCGGCGGCGTCGGCGACCAGCTGCGTGGCGGGCATGCCCTGGAGGTCCACGGTGGGTCCCGCGAGCAGCGACGCCCCCACGACGGAGTAGACCGCGCCCGTGCCCGCCTCCTCCGCCAGCACCTGCAGCTCCCCGTCGGAGGTCACGGCAATCCCGGTGATGGGGCTGGTCCGGTTGGCCAGCGCGTCCACGGGCGCGATGGTGCCCGCGGTCACCGCCCAGACGGGGGACAACGCGGGATCCACGTCGAAGGAATCCATCAGCACGTACACGGCACCGTTGGGCGCCAAGGCCATCTGCAGCAGCGGATACAACGCGGACTGCAGCGCCAATCCCGACGTGGGCGCGCCCACCGTGCCATTGCCCGCCAGCGTGGCCAGCAGCGCGCCAGAGCTGACGTCGTAGGAGAACACCCGGTTCCCACAGGCAGCCACCAGCGCGCTGCCCTGCACCGCCAGCGACGGACACTCCACGCCCGGCGTGGCCAGCGTGCTGATGACGCCGTTGACCACGCGGCGGACCCGCCACTGCTGCGCGGCGACGTCATACGCGGAGAAGTAGACGTTTCCATTGCTGCCCAACGCCACGCCGGAAGGTGTTGACACCGAAGCGCCAATGGCCGGGCCTCCGTCGCCATTCGCGGCGTAGGGACACGCTCCTCCGGTGCCCAGGACCACTTCCGTCTGCCACACCGGCCGCGTGCAATCCGTCCGGCAGGTATCCCGCTCGTCCACGTTCGCGTCGTCGCACTCCTCGACGTTGGCGCCGGTGGTCTGCACCACCCCGTCGCCGCAGCGGGCGAGCTGGCAGTTGTTGAGGCAGTCGTCGTTGTTGGAGTTGTTGCCGTCGTCGCAATCCTCCACGCCCAGCTGGGTCACCCCGTCCCCGCAGCGCGCCACGGTGCACGCGTTGGTGCACGCATCCCCACCCTCCGGGTTCCCGTCGTCACACGCTTCGAACGGCGGCGTGCCGGACGCGTGGGTGATGCCGTCGCCGCACTCGTAGCGGGAGCAGGCGTTGGTGCAGTCATCGGAATCCACGACATTCCCGTCGTCGCAATCCTCCGCGCCGTCGGTGCGTGTGATTCCGTCGCCGCAGCGACCGAGCTGGCAGCCGACGCAGCTGTCGGTGTTGATGGTGTTCCCGTCGTCGCAGGCCTCCACGCCCTCCCAGGTGAACCCGTCGCCGCAGCGCGCCACCAGGCAGGCGGTCAGACAGTTGTCCTCGTCGCTCTGGTTGCCGTCGTCGCACTCCTCCAGCGTGGGGAACGCCACCGGGTCCGCGGTCAGCACGTGCGTGGCGCCGTCACCGCAGCGCGCCACCTCGCATGCGTTGGTACAATCGTCGCCGTCCAGGCCGTTTCCGTCGTCGCATTCCTCATTCACGCCGTGCACGTAGCCGTCACCGCAGGTGGCCGCACGGCACACGCTGGTGCAGTCGTCGGTGTTGGACGCGTTTCCGTCGTCGCACTCCTCCAGCAGCTGGGTGTGCCGGATGCCGTCGCCGCAGCGCGCCAGCTCGCACGCCGTGGTGCAGTTGTCCTGCTCGATGTCGTTTCCGTCGTCACATTCCTCGAGCACAGGGAACGCCGCGGGGTCGGCGGTGACCAGGTGCGGGCTCGCGTCGCCGCAGCGGGCGATGGTGCAGCGGTTGGTGCAGTCGTCGGCGTCCAGGTCATTCCCGTCGTCACATTCCTCCACGCCCGCCTGGACCTGCCCGTCTCCACACGCGGACAGGCGACACAACGTGGTGCACCCGTCGGTGTCGTCGAAGTCACCGTCGTCACACTCCTCCAGGCGGGAGGGCTGGGTGATGCCGTCCCCGCAGCGCGGCGGCTGGCACGCGTTGGAGCACCCGTCGGCATTCTCGGTGTTTCCGTCGTCGCATGCCTCACCGCCGCCCAGGTCCACGAAGCCGTCCCCGCACGCGCTGGCCTGACACGTCATCTGCTCCTGCGCGGCATCCACGAAACGACACACGCTGCGCGGCACACCCGTCTGCGTGCAGGCGTTCCCCTCGGGCACCGGCACGTTGACGATGTGGTCCTGCGGGTCGCAGAAGTCCACGGTGCACACGTTGTCGTCGTCGGGGTCGGGTCCGGGCACCTCCTGGCAGCGGCCGTCCACGCAGAGCTGCGGATTGCAGAAGGAGCCCTCCCCGGCGCAGTCCCCGTCGTCATCACAGCCGATTCCCAGGCGACATCCGCGCGCGGGGTCGCAGTAGCTTCCCTCGTCGCAGCGGGAGGACACGGGCGTGGTGACGCAGCGGTCAATGTCCTCCTTGCACTCCACGTCGACGCACTCCACGGTGGCGCCGCACGGAGGAGTCCCGTCGACGCACGCGCGGTCCTCGCAGCGCTCCTCGCCGTCGCAGTACTGGTTGTTGGTGCACTCCGCGTTGTCCTGGCAGGAGCGACGGAGCTGGATCTCCATGTTCACGCCTTTGCGCGCAAGCAGCTTCACCGTGCCCTTGCCGCGCCCCATGGGCTCACCGTTCTGCCCCAGCGCCTCCACCTCGACGACGAGGTCCCCTTCCCCGCTGCGCGAGAGCACGGAGTAGGTGATGGGAAACTCCATGGGCTTGGTGGGCGCGTCCTCGGGCAGCAGGCTCTCGGTGTGCCGGTCCCCCAGGGTGACGACGGAACGGATGCGCCAGACGTCCCCCGGCGCGGCGCCGCGCTGCACGGTGACCACGGCGTGCGTCTCCACGCTTCCCGGCGGGCCCAGGTGGATGGCGGGTGGGTCACCACCGCAGCCGGCGGCTACCAGCAGGACGAGGAGACAGTGCGCTGGGATCCGGGTGGACATGCCCCGGATGATGCCACAACGAGCGGAAACGGGCTCAGCGACGCGGGGACTTCAGCAGCTTGAGCAGGGCCTCGGCGGCGGCGGGGTCCAGGCCCTGTCGCTCCGCCACGGCCACCGCGCGGACGCCCAGGGCGCGGTAGAGGTTCTCCAGGTCGGGCTCGTCGGAGAGCGCCTTGAGGTGGGAGCGCACGGTTTCCACGTCGCCACGGGTCACGGGGCCGGTGAGCGCGTCGGTGGCGCCCTCCCGGCGGATGTTGCGCGCGGTCCCCTCGAGCAGCGGTCCCAACATCGCCCGCGCGTCCTCCTCGCGGATGCCGGAGCGCTCCAGGATGTGCTGCGCAATGCTGGCCAACGCGACGAGATAGTTGGACGCAAAGACCAGCGCGGAGTGGTACCGCGGCTTCTGGCCCGGATCGACGGTGAGCGGCGTACCACCGAGATCGTCGACGAGCTGGCGCAACATCTCCACCGCGGCCGGCTCCCCTTCCACGGCGAAGTGCGTGCCCACGGGCAGCTGGCTCTCCTCGGAAAAGCTGGCCACGGGGTGCATGGACCCGACAGCGGCACCGGCCTCCTTGCACGCGCGCAGCACGGTGGAATCCAGCGCGCCGGCCAGGTGCGCCACCACCATGTTCGGCCCCACCACGCCGTCCCGGGCCAGCCGCGCGTCCATCTCGGACAACAGGTCATCCCGCACGGCGACGAGAATGAGGTTCGCGCTGCGCGCCACCTGCGGAATCCGGCCATGGAACGCGGGTGCGCCGGTGTGCTTGCGAACGCCCGCCGCGGCCTCCGCCGTCCGATTCCACGTGCCGAGAATCCGGTGTCGGGTGCGAAGCAGCGCGCGTGTCATCACCAGTCCGGCGCGCCCCGCACCGACGACAAAAACATCCAACTCCGAGCCCAACATCCAACGTCCCACTTCACCCGCCCTGGCCCTGCTTCACGCTGGCGTCTCCGCTTCCGCCGTGGCGGCCTCGCGGGTGACGCGAACCTTCCCATCTTCCACCAGCACGCGGACCTTGTCTCCCTCTTTGAAGCGTCCCGCCAGGATTCCGTCCGCCACCGCGGCTTCCACGTGACGCTGCACGGCCTGGCGCATGGGACGCGCGCCCAGCCTTGCGTTGTAGCCACCCTGCGCCATGAGGTGCGCAATCACGTCGTCACCGGCGCTGAAGTGGATGCCACGCTCCAGCTCCAGCCGGCGCGCACTCTCTGCCAGCATCTGGCGCGCAATCTGCTCCACGTCCGGCGCGGTGAGCGGATGGAACACCACGCGTTCATCAATGCGCGCCCACAGCTCCGGCGGCATGGCCTTGCGCGCGGCCTCGAGCACGTCGCGGGCGGTGGCGTCGGAATCACCTGCGGGTGTGGCGCTTCCGGCGGCGGCAAAGCCCAGCGCGCGACCGGTGGACTCAAACCGCTCCGCGCCCAGGTTGCTGGTCATGACAATGACGGCGTTGCGGAAAGAGACCGTGCGGCCCTTGGCGTCGGTGAGGCGTCCCTCGTCGAGGACCTGCAGCAGGTTGAGGAGCACATCGCGGTGGGCCTTCTCGATCTCGTCGAGCAACACCAGGGAATAGGGGCGACGACGGATGGCGTCGGTAAGCTGGCCGCCCTCGTCGTGACCCACGTAGCCGGGCGGGCTGCCCACCAGGCGGGAGATGGCGTGCGCCTCGGCGTATTCACTCATGTCCAGGCGCACCACGGCGTCCTTGGAGCCGAACAGGAAATCCGCCAGCGCCTTCACCGTCTCCGTCTTGCCCACGCCGGTGGGGCCCAGGAAGAGGAAGCTGGCCATGGGGCGGTTCGTCGAGAAACCCGCATAGGCACGACGGATGGCCTCACCCACCAGCTTGATCACCGCGCGGTGCCCGACGATGCGCTCGCCCAGGAACTCCTCCATGTGCAGGAAGCGCACCTGGTCCTCGGTGAGGAGGCGGTCCAGCGGGACGTCGGCCACCTCGCTGACCACGCGGGCCACGTCGGTGCGGTCCACGGTGTCCTTGCCGTGACGTCGGGCGCGGCTGCCCGCGAGGTCAATGAGGTCAATGGCCTTGCCGGGCAGGAAGCGGTCATGCACGAAGCGCGCGGAGAGCTGCACGGAGGCACGCAACGCGGTGGCGTCGTAGCTGACCCGGTGGTGCTCCTCGTACGCCTTGGCCGCGCCCTCGACGATCTTCAGCGCACTCTCGTTGTCCGGCTCCATGACGTGCACAGGAACGAAGCGGCGCTCCAGCGCGGGGTCCTGCGCAATGTGCTTCTTGTATTCCGCGTGCGTGGTGGCGCCGATGCAGGGGAACTCACCACGGGCCAGCGCGGCCTTCAGCTCGTTGGCGGCGTCGTTGCCTCCGTCGGACGTGGAGCCGGCGCCAATCAGCGTGTGCAGCTCGTCAATGAAGACGATGATGCGCCCTCCCGCCTTGCGCAGCTCCTCCTTGAGCCCGTTGAGCCGCTCACTCAAGGACCCACGCAGCTGCGTCCCCGCAACGATGGACCCGGTCTCCAGCTCGACGATGACGCGGTCATGCAACCCCGCCGCGCCCTCCTCCCGCAGCGCCAGCTTCCGCGCCAATCCCTCGACAATGGCCGTCTTCCCCACGCCCGGCTCCCCCACCAGGCACGGGTTGTTCGCGCGGCGCTTGCCCAGGATGTCGACGATGCGCTCCACCTCCTTGTCGCGCCCGACGACGGGGTCCACCTTCCCGTCCAGCGCGCGCTCCGTCAGGTTGCGACCGAGCAGGCACAAGAGCGGGTACTCATTGGGGTCCAGCGCGCCCTGCGCGGGCTTCCTGGCATCCTTCTGCGGCTGCGCGGGCTTGGCCGCGGGCGTGGCGGGTCGGGCCGGCTGGCGGGGAG
>JBFMGU010000327.1:0-10676 GCA_040752415.1 Myxococcota bacterium | reverse complement strand
GCTCCCCGGTAGTCGCCGGGGGCGGTCCACATCTTCCCGATTTCTCTCGCGGATCCGGATCCGGGTTCCCGGCGGAGAAAAAGTCGGAAGGTCCCCCGTGTCCCACACGACAGCAGGCCAGACAACGCCAGCGGGCCCGCCGTGGCCCCATCACCCGTCCCGGCGGGACGAGGGAGGACCGACGCCATGCGCATCAACACCGTCCTGTGGAGCCTGGGAAGCCTCACCATGCTCTCCTTTGCCTGCACGCAGGTCCCCGTCACGGAAGACGTGGCCCAGCAGACCTCCGAGGAGGTTGCGGCCCTGGCCGGCGGAAGCTCCAGCAGTGGCGGGGCCCCTCAGCGCGGCCCGCGCGGGCCCCATGAAGGTCCGCCGCCCGGCGAAGCGCCGCGGGAAGGCGCCCCGGTCCCCGGAGAACACCACCGCATGGGTCCGCCCCACGACCCGCTGGTCCCGCCCGAGTGCGCCATGCTCCAGCACGAGCAGGAGATGCTGCAGCGCTTTGACGCCAACGCCGACGGGGAGCTGTCCCCCGACGAGCTGCCGCCCCCGCCCGACGCGGGCGAGGCCGGGTCGCAGCCGGAGCGTGGGGCTCGTCGACACCACCGCGGTCCACCGCCGCCGGGCATGTGCCTCCCGCCGCCGCAGGGTGAGCCAGGCCAGGATGCGCCGCCGCCCGCGGGAGATTCCGAAGGGCGCCCGCCCCGCCCGCGCCTGCCCCCGCACCTCCTGTTCCTCTACGACGTGGACCGCTCCGGTGACCTGGATGCCACCGAGCGCGAGACCTTCCGCGCCGACGTCACGGCACGCTGTGAAGCCCACGCCGCGCGCCTGGTGGAGCGGTTTGATGCCAACGCCGACGGGACGCTGGGCGGTCATGAGAAGGGCGTGGCGCGACTGACGGTGCAGCGCGAGATGCTGGAGCGTGCGCTCAACCTGGTGCAGACCGCCGACACCGACGACAGCGGGTGCGTCTCCCCCGACGAGATGCAGCCGATCCTGGATGCGCGTCGGCAGCAGGACCTGGCCACCTACGACGCCGACGGAAACGGTGAGCTGGATGAGACGGAGCTGGCCGCGTTGCGTGCCGCGTTGCGCGAGCGGTTCCGCTCCGGGGAGCCCATGGGCGGTCCCTGAGAGGTTCCTTCCGCGATTCACTCCCCGCGACGACGTGGCGCGAGGAACTCCAGCAGGGCGCGCGCGGGGGGCGTGTCGGTGGTGATGAGGTGGTAGTCCAGGCCACGCTCGTGCGCCGCCGCCTCCTGCGCGCGCAGCCACGTCGTGACCTCCTCGAGATACGCGGAGCGGATGGCGGGTGCGTCCACCTGCGCGGTGCGGTCTCCCTCGAGGTCCAGGAAGCGCACCACGCTGTCAAAGGGGAAGCGCACCTCGTCGGGGTGGAGGATGTGCAGGATGGCCACGTCGGCGCCGCGCGTGCGCAACGCGCTGAGCGGACCCAGGATGTCCTTGCCGCTGTCGAGGAGGTCCGTGCACACCACCACCATGGCGCGCTTGGAGAGCTGGCCCACCAACGAGGCCAACGACTCCGCGGGTCGCGTCAGCCCGCCCACCGGCGCCTGCTCCAACGCCTCCAGCACCTCGACGAGATGGCGGTCCCCGCCGCGAATGGCGACCCGCGGTCCCGAAGTCTCCGCGAAGGTCATGCAGCCCACCGCGTCGGTCTGGCGCAGCAGGAGATAGGCGAGCGTGGCGCTTAGCGTCTTGGCGTAATCCGCCTTCATCACGCCGGGAAGACTGCCGGGAGCACCACCGGCGTACGTCATCGACGAGGACACGTCGCACACCATGAAGGCGCGCATGGCCGTCTCCTCGATGAAACGCTTCACGTAGTAGCGGTCGAACTTGCCGAACGCCTTCCAGTCGATGTGCTTGGTCTCGTCGCCGGGGGAGTAGACCTTGTGCTCCGCGAACTCGATGGAGCGACCGTGGCGCTGGCTGCGATGCAGACCCGCGAGCACGCCGTCGGCCACCGTGCGTGCCCGGATCAGGAGCCCGGAAAGGGCCTGGATGGCCTGCGCGTCGACCCACCGCTCCTGGGGAGCCTGGGTGGCCGCGGGCGTGGAGGGGACGCGCAGCATGGGACGCCACTCTAGCCGCCCACCCTCCCGCTGGCAGCCAAAACTGCAGCCCCACCGTGGGCCACGTCGTCAGAACACGCCCACGGCGCAGTTCAGGGAATGGGATGCGTCACGCTGCGGCCGCCCGGGAGCGCCACCAGGCTGAGATGCTCTCCGCCGTAGTCGTCGGTGGATTCATTGCGGATGCCTGTGACGGGGACCATGGCGTTGCGCTCGGCCGAGACCGTCAACGACACGCCGGGACGCACCACCGCGCGGACCCCCGCAGGCCCCAGCTGGGCCCGCTTCTCCTGACGCCAACCCAGCTCCTCCGGCGTGGGGTTCTGGATGGGCAAGGTGGTCAGTCGGGCGCAGCGCTGGAAGACGCGGTCCAGGAGGTCCACGACGAGGGAGCGGTTCCCGTCGTAGGCATGGAGGTTGGCCTGGTGGAAGGCGAGCGGGGCGCTGTCTCCGCGCAGAATGGCGGCCACGATCACCAGGCTCTCGCGGTCGAGGATCTCGTCGTAGGTGAGGTCGCGGCCCCAGTGCGTGCGGTGGAGCTGGTTGTATTGCGTGGTCCACTGGCGCGGCGTGGTGACATTGGGAAACAGGTTGGTCGACCGGCGCACGAGGACCTGGGGCGCATCCTCCGGGCCCGGTTCCGCGGCCCCATCCGCGACGAGGTAACGCACGCCCACGTCCTGGCTGGCGATGAGGAGGTCCGCGCCCGGGAGGCCGGGAAAGAGGACGGTGCGTACCTGAGGCTCGTTGAGCCGGAGCTCCCGCGCCACCACGCGGAGCGTGCGTCTCATCTCCTCTCCCGCCGCGGCACGCTCGAGAGGCTCCGCGTTGGCGAAGGGTTGGCTGGTCCAGCGGAAATGCGGCCCAAGCTGCTGCGCCGCGGTCAACAGCGGGTCACCGTCCACGACGGAGAGGCCGCCGGGATGAACGCCGAGGTCGAGCTTGAACGCGCCAGCGGCAGACTGCTTGCGCAACGACGCCTGCCAGCGCTGGAGCGCGTGCAGGTCATCCGCGGTGACACGGTAGTGACGCCCCTCGACGGTGGGCGTGGCCAGGAACACGCCGTCCACGTGCGCGGTGAGGGAGATGCGGCGCTGTCCCAGGAACACCCCGCGCGTGACCCAGCGCAGCAGACCGTGTCCGAGCTGGAGCGTGTGCAACGTCGACGGATTGCCGTCGAACGTGAGGAACAGCGTCTCGGTTCCGTTGGCGTGGGTGGTCACCCCGGCGAGCACGTGGCCGTCCGGGTCGCCGAGCAGCGGGGTCACGCGTGCGTCATGGGGCCGCGCCAGGTAGGCGCACGCGGACTCCACGACCACGGGCTCCTGCGCGTTGACGTCGGGGAACACGCGTGTTCCCGCGTCCGTCAGTGTCAGGGTGAGCGGCGCGCGGCGGGTGTCGATGAGCGCGACGGCTTCCCCCATGGCCAACCCGGGGGAGGGCGCGGCGTACCAGGCTACTTCACGGACGTTAAAGGCAGCTTCGTACTCCCATAGGGCCTGCCACGAAGAGGGCGTCAGGGCGCTGCGCGCGGTGCCGTCCTGACCGGTGACCAGCGCCGCGGTGGTGAGGAAGATGCCCTGGTAGAAACCGCGGGTGCCGGAGGAGAGGTCGCGGGCCGCCAACGGCTCACGAGATGCAGCGACCCAGACCGTGTAGGGCGTGCCGTGCGCGTCCAGCAGTTGCGTGATGGCGGAGAGGACCGGCTCGGTTCCGTCAGCGGAAAGCACCAGGATTCGCGCGTCGAGGAGGGGGCGCGAGATGCGCGGCAGGACCGGGCGTGATGCACCCTCGGGCGGCGGCAGGAGGGGTTGGGGCGCGCTGTCCACCCGCGGAAGCTCGACGGGTGCGGGGCGCGCAGTCGGTGCCTCCGCCTGATGGGACAGCGGGCCCTGCGCACACGCGCACACCCACGAAAGCAGCAGGCCCACCACGCGCGAAGAGCACGCGTGCCCGACGACACCACGATGGAAGGGCATGCATTGATATACGGCCGAAGGTGACCTGCCGCACGGTCATCCCGGTGGATGGCAACGTCACGACTTCCGCGTCGCTGTGACGGTGAATGGGTCACCGGCTCCATGGCCTGGGAGCCAGCGGGTCAGGTCTCCATGCAGGGTGTGCGAAGTGGCGCTAAAAACAACAATGGACTCGTGGGGGAGTCTCGACACCGGGATCAGCACGCAGGAGGCCCTTGGCCTGGCTGAGCTGTTTGTTCATCTCGCCCGGTGCCAGCAGGTTCGGCCGCTGGCGCGGACATTGTGCGTGGAGCTGAAGCAGCTGCTGGGCTGCGACGGCGTCACCATGGTCCTGAGCGAGGACGCACACGTCTACTACGCGGAGTCGGAAGCCATTGGGCCGCTGTGGAAGGGGCAGAGGTACGAGGCTGCGTCGTGTATCTCCGGTTGGGCCATCCTCCACCGACAGCCCGCCATTGTGGAGGACGTCTACAACGACGAGCGCATCACCCCGGAATGGTATCGCCCGACCTTCGTGAATGCGCTGGTGACGGTCCCGATTGGTGACGAGAAGCCCATCGGGGCGATCGGCGCATACTGGGCGGAGAAGCACAAGGTGACACCGAAAGAGCTGTTCATCATGCGCGCCACGGCGGAGGCGACGGCGGCCGCACTGTGCCACGCCGAGTTCCACGAGGAGCTGGAGACAATGCGTGCCGGCCCGAAGGGGTGAGGTCGCAGGGATGCTGTCCGCACTGTCGCATCACCGTTTCCCTCGCGGCCGGAAGGGAAGCACCGGGGCAAGCGCACCCCGCGTACGCTCCGCGTCGTCGACAACCAAGCCATCCTGCAGGCTCTCCCCCCGCATCACGCCTGCAAGAACGTCGGCGAGGCCGGCCAGCGATTGATCGAGCTCGAAGACGGCATCCGCGCCGCCCCGGATGGCCTCGCGCTGCATTCCGTGATCCGAGAAGGGGATCAACGCGACGACGCCCTTGAAGGGGACACGTTGACGCGCCGACCGGATGCATTCCTCAATGCCAAAGCGGCCGACCACCGCCAGGACCACGTCAGGGGCCGCATCCTCCAGGACCACATCCCACGCGTCGACGAGCTCATCCGCGAGGAGTTGATCCAACGCCGGGTCGCTGTCGCCGATCTTCAACACCCGGCCCTTGCGGCTTGGCAGGTAGACGGGTTTGCGCATGTCCGGGTGGTCAGCAATTGATGTGCCGACCGATTTCACCGGGCGGGATGCAAACTGGCGCCGGCTCGGCGAATGGCAAAATGCAATCCCCGACAGGACTAACGCGAACCGTCGCGGTCACGCTCGCGCCGGTAGATGGTTGACACGTCGACCTCCAGCAATTCCGCCGCCCGGCGCTTGTTGCCTTCACATTGTTGGATGGCCCAGGTGATGTACTCCGCCTCGAGACGACGGAGGGGCACCACGCGCTCGAGCGCCTCCTTGAGGAAGAAGGGCGGTCCCCCCAGCTCGGGCGTCAGCAGATCCGCGGAGTCCACCGTTGCCTCGGTGGAGATGATCACCAGCCGCTCGACGAGGTTCTCAAGCTCCCGGACATTGCCCGGCCAGTGGTACTCGCTGAGTCGCTGCAGGAGCCGGGCGGATAGTGAAGTGACCGGTGACTCCGGGTTGCGGGCACGCGCCCTGGCCAGGAAGTGCTGCGCCAGCGCGGCAATGTCCTCACGACGTTCCCGCAGCGGGGGGACGTGGATGGGAACCACATTGAGCCGGAAGAAGAGGTCTTCACGGAACCGGCCCTGCCGCGCGAGCTGCTCCAGGTCGCGGTGGGTTGCGGCCAGGACGCGCACGTTCACCTTCCGCGGGGAATCCGCGCCCACCGGTCGCACCTCGCCGTCCTCGAGGACGCGGAGCAGGCGGGTCTGCAGCGCGGGCGCCATGTCGCCAATCTCGTCGAGGAACAACGTCCCGCCGTCCGCCTCGACGAACAGGCCACGTCGCGAGGAGGTTGCGCCGGTATAGGCACCCTTCACGTGGCCGTAGAGCTCACTCTCCAGGAGCTGCTCCGGAATGGCGGTGCAGTTCACGCTGATGAAGGGCTGGTCACGTCGTGGGCTGCGGGAATGGAGCGCGCGTGCCACCAGCTCCTTGCCGGACCCCGTCTCACCGCGGATGAGCACGGGAGCGTGGGACAGCGCCACGCGGTCCACCAGGCTCTGCAGCCGACGGATGGCCTGGCTGGTTCCCACCATCTGCCCCTCCGCGGTCCCCTCCATCATCCTGCGGAGCTGGTTGTTCTCCTCGCGCAGGCGCCGGTCGGCGGCGGCGCGCTCGACGAGCAGCTGCACCTCATCCAGGTTGAAGGGCTTGGTGACGTAGTGGAAGGCGCCAGCGCGCATGGCCTCCACCGCGTTCTCGACGGAGCCGAAGGCCGTCATGATGAGCACGGGAACGGTGGGGTCCACCGACTTCACCGCCTTGAGCACGTCCATGCCGTCCACGCCCTCCATGCGCAGGTCACTGATGACGACGTCATAGGGACGCGCCTCCAACATGCCCAGCGCCTCCTGGCCCCCGCCCGCCACGTCGACGGAGAAGCCGGCGTCGGAGAGATTCTCACTCATGGTCCGGGCCATCTCGATGTGATCGTCAATGATCAGCAGTCGCGCTTGCGGTGTGGCCGTCATGCTGCATCCCTTCATGCTCTTTGGTGGGCCAGCGCACCGTCACGGTGGTGCCGTGTCCCAGCGTGCTGTCCAGCTCAATCTGTCCGCCGTGATTCCTCACGATCTGCGCCGCGATGGTCAGCCCCAGGCCGGTGCCCTGTCCCCGCTTCTTCGTCGTGAAGAACGGGTCGAACACCTGGGCGCGGAGATTCTCCGGAACACCGCAGCCATTGTCGACAACCATGATGCGGAGGTGGCTCCAGCCTGCCTCGTCGCGACGCTCGTCGGCCTGGGCGGAGATCCGCACCTTGCCGCCGGGCTGGCACGCATCCAAGGCGTTCATGGTGAGATTGACCAGCATCTGCTGGACCTGGTCGGCGTCGCCGGCGATCACCGGCAGCGCGTCGGAGACGTCCACCTTGAGCACCACCTTCCGTCGTTCCGCCTCGAGCTGGAGCAGCTCCGCGACACCACGCACCACCTGCGCAATGTGCATCGGCGCGGCGAGGGCCGGGCGCACCCGGGAGAAGTCGAGGAGCTGCCGGATGGTGCGGCTGACGGCGTCAATCTGCTCCACGATGATTCGCAGCGCGGGCGCCTGCGGGTGATCACCGCCGAGTCGCTTCAGCGTGTTCTGCGCGCGCCCGCGGACAATGCCGAGCGGCGTCCCGATTTCATGTGCCACGCCCGCGGCAAGCACGCCCACCGTGGCCAGCTTCTCGGCGCGCAACAGCTGGCTGGCGAGCGAGCGCACCTCACTGAGGTCCTCAATGACGAGCAGTGCGCGGGCTCCCGGGAAACGCGGCTCCAGGGGAACGGCGTGGATGCTGTACTGACCCTCGTGCCCGAACAGCGACATGCGCTCCCCGTGGAAGCTGCGCACGCGGTCCGAGCTCACCGCGGCCTCCACCAGGGACCGCAGGCGGTCCATCAACGTGGGCGGTGCATCCGGGAATACCTGGTCCAGCGTTCCGTGGATGTTCTGGGTCTTGAGGTTCTCCCGGATGACGCGGTTTGCCGACGTCACCACGCCGGTGGCCCCCAGGACGAGCACGCCGGTGGGAATGGTGTCCAGGATCTTCTCCGTCTTCTCCAGGAGGTGGGCCAGTTGTTCCGCGTGCCGGAGCCGTTCCCGGACCACGAGGGCCCTTCGCGACGACACGAACAGGTAGATGGCGAACGCAACGAGGCACAGCCCGACGGCCCCCGCGGTCAGGACGATGCGGGTGGTGATGGTGCGCTCCTGCTCCGCCAGCGCGCCAGTGCTGTTGAGTGTGGCAATGGCCCAGTGTTTGTCGCCCACGTTCACGGAGGCATGGGCCACCACCACGGGCTCGTCGCCCAGGCCCAGCAGGGTGGCTTCCGACGACGGAAGCACGGTGGTTCCGCTCTGGCCCGCGCGCATGGCGTCCGCCACGGCGGCCATCCGAGGCGTTTCCTCGGCCCGCGTGGAGACCACCATGGCAACCACCGGATCGCTCACCGGGGTGGGCTGGCCATGCACGCCCAGCAGCAGGAGCCGGGAGCTGGAATCCGAGGCCACCAGCCGCAGCTTGCCGAACAACGGCTCGGTGTCGACGAGAACCGCCACCGCGCCAACGCGAGGGCCGCCATGCTGGAGCGCCACCGCCTTGGCGAACACCCGCGACCAGCGCCCATCTCCCGTGGCAATGGGCGGCGTGGTCTGGACGGGCACCCGCGGGTTGGCCACCGCGCTTTTCATGGTGTGGAGGATCAGCTCGTCCACCGTGGCATGGGACGGCGCGGGACCGTCGCGCTCGACGCGCAGCAGTGGGCCTCGTTCACCCTGGACGTCAATCCGATGGTAGGCGCGGGAGACGTTGAGCATGGCCCGAAGCTCACGGCCGCGGTCCTCCAGGGTGCGCGACGTCTCCACGAGCTCTCCCATCACCTCCAGGTCCTTGGCGATTCCCTCGAGGTCGTTCTCCATGATCTGGGCGGCCTGCTTCACCTGACCCAGCCGGTTGTCGGCAAACTCCTTGAGCAGGCGCTCCCGGTCACGACGGCGGACGTCCACGGCAACGGAGAGCACCGCTGCCAGGAGCAGCAACATCAACGTCAGTGCGGAGAACGTCCACCGGGTCATGATTGCCTGGGTTGGCATCCTGCCATGTTGGAATTGCATTGTGCCCACGGGACGCGGCCAGGCGCGCCGTAGCAACGGCTTCTGGACCTTGCACGCGAATTGCGTGCGGGTGGCGGCAGCACACCCCTGTGCTTCAGCGGAGCCGCGAACGAATGACCGGGATGGTTGCCCTCACCCTCATGCTCGTGGGGGCCACCGCGGCCCCGGCGCCGCCGGTGTGCCTGAAGCCCGGCGACGACGTGAACCAGGTGTCGGAGCTGCCCGAGAATCACTACCAGCTCGTCGGGGTGGCCGTGGATTTCCAGCGCGGTTCGCACGTGGTGGTCCGGTGGGGCAACGGCATGAACCAATCCCGCGTCTACCGCCTCGGCGAGAAGATCGGCGGACGGCTCGAGGTGTTCTCCATTGGCGCGGCCAGCGTCCTGCTGCGCAGCGAGGGGCGGTTCTACGTGCTCAAGCTGAAGGGGCGCACCACGCGGGATTGGCGCCGTGAGGTTGCCAGGCTTCCTCGATGTCAGGGAGGCGGCAGGCCCTAGCGGCATGTGGCCGGCCCCTCCGACGTCAACCCCTGCAGCCAGGACCCGCAGGTGCCGCTTGCGCAGTCATGGTCACCCTCGCACCGACGTCCCTCGACGCAGCCGGGACACGGCAATCCGCCGCCGCAGTCGACGTCGGTTTCCATGCCGTTGCGCACGCCGTCAGTGCAGGAGGGCTCACGACACTGCGCGTGAATGCACACGCTGCTGGCGCAGTCCCCATCCCGCACGCACACGCGACTCGCAGCGCACCGCGGGCATGCCGGTCCGCCGCAATCCGTGTCGGTTTCCTGCCCGTTCTTCTGGTGGTCCATGCACTCCGCGGGCGTCGGCGCGGAGGGGGAATGTGCGTTCACCCTGGACGTCCGCATCCTTCCCGCGCCCAGACCGACGGCGGAAGCCGTGACGAGGAGAACCGTGGCGGCGAGCAGGATCCTGGAGCGCTTGGAGGGCGCGCGGATGTTTCCGTTGCGTGAGGCCATCCCCGGTCCGGGGTGCAAAGGATGTGCAAAGCGGGAGGGGCATCACCGGGGAGGTCAGGGCTGTGCGCATTGCATTGGGTGTGGATTTCCGGAAACGACGCTCTTGGCTCCCGCCAATGAGATTGGCAGGCAATGAAAATGCCTACGTCCTGCTCACCATGGGCCGCGTCACAGCGGCGCAGGACTGACCCGGGAAGGATGACCTGCGGCTCCGGGGCGGCTGGATGCTCCCACAGTCAGTCCTGCGAGGTGCGTCCGCCCGTCGAGCGGTGAGCAGGACGTCAGCATGACATTGCCTGCCAATCTCATTGGCGGGAGCCAAGATCGTCGTTTCAAGAGAGCCATACCCACTGGCAATCTGCAACGTCGTTTTTTGCACTTTGCGAACCGTGGCCCCCAGACGAACCCGCGGGTCGACGCGAACGCCCGAACACGAAACCACAGCGTAATCCCAGCTCCGACATGTGGAATTCCGGGCTGCGGCAAAATGCGAATGGTGAATTGCAGATTGCGACAAGAGTCGATGCAAAGGGTCGCGGCGCCGCAATGGTGATCGGATTCGCCGCCATCGCGGAGGAATCGGCCACGTCGCGGCGAAGGATGGCGTCCTGCGAGCTCGAGACGGTGGTAGACCCCAACCGAACGGGGCACGCACAGGTCCCCTCAACCGTCCTGAGTGACGCAAGATGGAGAGGCAATCATGAAGCGGTCGATCCTGTTGTTGATTGCATTGGCATTTCCCGCCGTGACGTTGGCGGCCGGCAAGGCGCCGGCGGGCGCGCCGGCCACGGTGGTGCCTCCCGCGGCACAGCCGGCCACCGCGCAACCTGCTGCCCAGCCCGCCG
>JBFMGU010000326.1:0-10888 GCA_040752415.1 Myxococcota bacterium | reverse complement strand
CCCCTCCCGGGAAGTCAGAGGGCCGCTGGGTGCCGCGTCTGTCCCCAACGGCGGCACATGCGCGCTCGGCGACGTGGGATGAACGTTTTGAGCCTGGTCCTCTGACTTCCCGGGAGTGGGAGGGGGAGGGGGAAAGGCCCCGGTCGACGACGTGGGCCGGCCCGTTGTCACTTCCTCGGTGCGCTCGCGCCCAGCCAGTACCCATTGTGCTCGACGAGCGCGGTGGCCACCTGCCTCAGCCCCTCCATGCGGTTCAGCGGCAACGGCTCCAGCACCGTCGACAACTGCTTGCGCAGCTCCGGTCCGCCCAGGTCCAGTGCCAGTCGGGAAGCGCGCGCAATGACGCGGTCCACCTCACCGGCGGCAAACGTCTCACCCAGCAGCTGGTGATCCGGTGCGCCGCCGGTGTGCGCCACCCGTCGACGCACGCTGTCCAGCGCGTACGCGCTCATCATGACGTCGGCCAGCGCGGCGAGGATCTCCTGCTGGTTCTCCAGCTCCATCATGTGCTTGGCCACCGCCTTGCCGGTGAGCACCACGGCGAGGATGCGGGCCTGCTCGGTGGCGCGGGCCAGGGGCGCGTCGGGGAGGCGGTAGGTGGGGACGTTGTCGGGGTCCAAGGCGGTGTACTCGTCCATGAGCGGCAACTCGCCCTTCATGGCGCGCTTCAGGATCACGCCGGGGACGAGCATGCGGTTGATCTCGTTGGTGCCCTCGAAGATGCGGTTGATGCGCACGTCCCGGTACACCTTGGCCACCGGGTAGTCCTCCATGTAGCCGTACCCGCCGAGGATCTGCAGCGCCTCGTCGGCGGTGCGGAAGAGCAGCTCCGAGCCGTACACCTTCAGGATGGAGCTCTCCACGTTGAACTCCTCCAGCCCCTCCATGCCCTTGCTCGTCTCGGCAATGAACTCGTCGATGCCGCCGGCCGCGCGGTAGCCCATGGCCTCCAGCGCGTAGAGGTCGACGATGATGTTGCTCAGCTTCTCCCGGATCAGTCCGAACTCGATGATGGGCTTGCCGAACTGCTTGCGCTCCTGCGGGTACTTCAACCCCTGCTTCAGGATGGACTTCACGCCGCCCACGGCGAAGATCCCCAGCTTCAGCCGCCCCACGTTCAGGATGTTGAACGCAATCTTGTGGCCCTTGCCCGCCTCTCCCAGCAGGTTGCCCACCGGCACCGGCGTGTCCTCGAGAATCAGCGTGCGCGTCGACGAGCCACGGATGCCCAGCTTGTTCTCCTCCGGCCCCACCGAGACGCCCGGGTAGCCCTTCTCCACGATGAACGCGCTGAACCGCTCCCCGTCGATCTTGGCGAACACCGTGAACACGTCCGCGAAGCCCGCGTTGGTGATCCATTGCTTCTGGCCGTTGAGGATCCAGTGTTTCCCGTCGGAGGAGAGCCGCGCGGTGGCGCGGGCATTCAATGCGTCGGAGCCGCTGCCGCTCTCCGTCAACGCATAGGCCGCCACCCATTCTCCCGTCGCCAGCTTGGGCAGATAGCGCGCCTTCTGCTCCGCGTTCCCGAAGAAGACGATGGGCAGCGAACCGATGCCGGTGTGCGCGCCAAATGTCACCGTCCAATTGGCTTCCTGGCTCGTGGCCTCACTCACCAGCATGCTGGTCACCTTGGACTGGCCGGTGCCGCCGTATTCCTCGGGCACGTCGAGGCCCAGGCCGCCCAGCTCCCCCATCTTGCGCAGCAGCGACGGAAGCAGGCCCGGCTCCTTGCGCTCCAGCTCGGGAGTGCGGGGAATGACCTCCTTGGCGGTGAACGCCGCCACGGTGTCGTGCAGCGCAAGTTGATCCGCCGTGAACATCTCCGGCGTGAACACCGTCTCGTCCAGACGGGATGAAAACAGGAACCCTCCGCCGCGCCGCTCTCGACCACCTGGCATGGTGCAACCTCCGTCCCCCGCGCGCAGGCGTATCCACCCCGGCGGGGACCGTCAAACCGGCGTCTTCTCGAAAATTGACCCCCACGCCCAAGCGAGCATGATCAGGCCCGGAAACTCATCCCCACCCCCGGCCGATACCCAGAGCCCTTGAGAGCCATGCGTCGTCACCTCGTCTCCCGTCTGCTTCCCCTGGTTGCCACACTGGCCGTGGGGGCGGTCCGTGGCGCCGAGGACGGCCCGTACAAGGCCACGCCCGAGTATGAAGCCCTGGCGCGCGACTACCGCATCACCAAGGTGCTGGACGTGGACCTCGACGGCGACGTCCTCAAGGAGACGCTCCTCGCCTTTCGCGACCGCCAGGACGACGGCAACACCGCTGGGGGAATCCTGGTGCTCAAGCAGAAGGGCGGGGTGCTGCGCAACGCCGGTTGCGTGCTGCTGGAGGACACCTATCCCGCCGACGTGGGCGTGCAGGGCAAGGAGCTGAACCTGCAGCTTGCACGCGGAGACCGCGCCGCGGATGACCTGCGCCCGCTCACGCTCACGCTGGGCAAGGAGCTGGGCCTCCGTGGCGACGCGGGGGATCCCTTCGGGGGCATCAAGCTCAAGGCCTCCAGCACCGTCCGCACCGACAACGCCGACGTCAAGAACGTCTACGACCAGGACATCACGACGAGCTGGGCGGAGGGTGCGTCGGGGACGGGGATCGGGGAGTCGCTGACCTTCGAGTTTCCCAAGCCGGTGGGCGTGGGCCTGATGGCAGTGTACCCGGGCAAGGGCACCGGACAACGGGATTTCCGGGACTTCAACCGCATCCACCGCGCGGTCCTGGAGGTGAGCACGCAGAGCACCACCGGCGACACCTCCGCCAACCTGGACTTCGCCGACCTGGGCATTGACCTCGCGGGGAACAAGACGGAGGTCAGCTTTGCCAACAAGCCGGAGATGCGTTTCATCAAGGTGGCGGAGCCCGAGGTGGTGAAGATGGTCCTGCGCGTGGACAGCGTGTACCTGGGCGACCGCAAGGACGACACCCACGTGGCGGAAGTGGCCTTCTGCAGCCTGCTCAGCAGCGGGGAAATCCAGGAGCTCTCCCGCAAGCAGCAGAAGAAGAAGGGCTGAGCGGGCGTCTCAAGCCTGGCGCGCCGTCCCTCGGACAGGTGCGCGTTGACCCTGAACAATGCCGAGAACTAGAAGGGCCACCCCTTGCTGGAGGCTGACCATGCGCTTTTCTCCTCTCCTGATCCTGGCGCTGCTCACCCACGCGCTTCCCGCCCACGCCGCCTTCTCCGTCACCCTCAAGGACCCCAAGGGTGACGACGACGGCCCCGGCAGCTACACCTATCCCACCGACGCCGTGTACACGCGCGGCAGCTTTGATCTCGTCGAGATGAGCGTGAAGGAGGCCGGTCCGGACATCCAGATCGACCTCACGTTCGACGCCTCCATCGAGGATCCGTGGGGCATGGCCAAGCAGGGCGGTGCCAACTTCTCCACGCAGTTCGTGCAGGTCTACGTGGACACCGACCACAAGCCCAAGAGCGGTGAGACGCAGGCCATTGCTGGCATGAACGCCACGTTTGCCGACGAGAGTGCGTTCGAGAAGGTCATCCTCATCTCCCCGCAGCCCGCCGCGCGCGTCCGCTCCGAGGTGGCCCAGAAGAGCCCCAAGCACAAGGCGATGTTGGTGGTGCCCCGCTCCGTCAGCGCCAAGGGCAAGACCATCACCGCGCTGGTGAGCAAGAAGGACCTGGGTGAGCCGAAGGCCTCCTGGGGCTGGCAGGCCCTGGTGTCCTCCAACGAGGGCTACCCCGACGCCAAGGACGTGCTGAACCGCAAGGTCAACGAGTTCGAGGGGCCGCACCGCTTTGGCGGCGGCATGGACGCCGACGACGACCCGCACTTCATGGACATGCTGGTCTCCCCGGCCAAGGGCGGTGACGCCGAGAAGGACGCGCAGCACAAGCTCCTCAAGCCCAACAAGGACAAGTGGGCCAAGCCCGTGCTGCCCATGGTCTACGGCGGCTGATCCCGCTTAGGCCAACATAGGGCCGCCCGCCGTCGCGGATGAATGCGGGGCGGTGGGTCGGTTCCTGGGTCATCCATCGGTCGACGACGCGAGAGGAACCCGTCAGACATGCTCAACACTCCGCGCCCAACGGTGCACTTGCCCCGCTGGCCGTCCCTTTCCGTCGCGTCGTTGAGCCTCCTGGCCGCGCTGTCTTCATCCCCGGCACGCGCCCAGGACGCCACCACGCCCCCCGCCGACACCGCGCAGCCTCCACCGCCGCTCACGCCGGAACAGCAGGCGTACGTGGAGCAGCTCATCGAGGCGCGGCTGCAGCAGTACAGCGCGGACCAGGCGGCCCTGGCTCCTCCGCCGCCTCCGCCTCCGTCGCTGACCATGCGCGCGGACATCTACAACAAGCTGCTCTTCCAGAATGACCAGAGCAACGGCGCGGTCACCTGGGGCACGCCCAACCCGCAAGGCGACAACTTCTCCGGCAACAACGGCGCGGCCAGCGAGCTGCAGCTGCTCTTCAATGGTCGCGTGGGGGACCAGGTGGAGGCGGGCGCGCGCGTGGCCTCCCGCTGGGGCATGCAGTGGGCCGACTTCTACGAGAACGGCGACCGTCGCATTGACCCCGTGAGTGGCAACTTCGGTCGCATCGACGGATCGGGACAGTCGCTGGGCATGGACCACGCGGCGTACATGCAGCTTCGTGGCGTCTTCATCCGCGCCGCCCCGCCCATCCCCACGGTGCGCTACGTGCACTTCGGCAGCAGCGACCTGGGCCAGTTCAACTCCTTCACCGTCGGGAAACAGCGCTACATCGACCGCGACAACGCGCGCGGCATCTTCCTGGACGGCGGGTACAAGCGCTGGTTCAGCTACCACTTCGCGCGGGTGGCGCTGCCCAAGCTGTACGCGTCGGCGGGATACAACACCGGCATCCAGGACCCGCTGGTGCAGAACCCCTTCTGGGCGCGTGACGCCGTCTACGTTGCCAAGTTCACCACCGAGCCCTGGCGCTACCTGCAGCTGGAGAACGTCAACAGCTTCATTGTCGACGAGGAGGCCGACACCGACGACCCCGACGCCATTGGCAGCGACAACGTGATCGACGAGCGCGACGGCGTGGTGCAGACGAACCTCCGCTACACCAATCTCAACAGCACCGTTGCGGGAAAGGCGGAGTGGGAGTGGCTCAAGGGCACGGCGCTGTTGGGCGTGAGTCGCAGTGAGCCGAACCGCAAGCTGGCGTTCAACACCGTCGAGGGGAGCCAGGGGTTCAGTCCCATTCCGTACCGCGTGGCCTATGGCTGGGCCGCCATTGCGCGCGGAGAGATCCTGGACCCGTTTGGCTGGGCCACGTTCCTCCGCCTCGAATATTTCAACATCGGTCCGGACTGGGTGGCGACGATGGGTGCGCGTCGGGAGGCGGACGTGCTGCTCACCGACGGGTTCATTGAAGGCGGCCAGGTCCCCACGCTGAACGTGGCCAATGAGTTCCAGGACTTCGTCGACCCGTTCTACGAGAGCGCGGTGGGCTGGCACGGCGTCACGCTGCAGGGAGAGTGGGCGCCCGGCACCAGCCAGATCCTCGGGGAGCTCACCGGCATCTACTACAACACCAACACCTGCTTCCCCGGACAGACCGACCTGCAGCGCTCCGGTGTCGACGTGGAACAGCAGATCATCAACGCGCTCCCGGTGGACCCCATCTGGGAGCCGGGCATGTGTCGCAATGGTCGCAACACGCGCAGCGTGTACCCGGATTTCCTCTACAACGAGGGCATGACGGACACGGACTTCTACACGTTCGCCAACACCAATGACCGCGGTCGTGACCCGCGCGCCGTCTACGCGCAGAACCAGAACCGCTTCAGCATCATCACCATGCTCAAGGGCGCCTACACCGTCCCCGTCCTCCGCGGCATCACGCTGCGCGCCAAGGGCAAGTACATCTTCGACGTCGACTGGCGCAGCCCCACCGGCGACACCGGCACCAACGACGCCGAGGGCCGGCGCATCTATTTCACGCCGTCGGAGGACGACTACTACGGGCACCTGTTCTTCCTGCGCGCCGCCGTGGACTACCCCGTGACGGACAACCTCACGCTCGCCGCGGGCAATGACTTCAGCTATTGGCTTGAGCTCAACCGCAGCGGCGCCGTGGTGGGGGGCGTGGCCGACTATCCCGACTACCACACGTTCAAGAACAAGCTTCACGTCGAGGCGCGCTACGTCATGGGCGCGGCGAGTTTCTGGTATCGGTTGGAGTACCTGAACAAGGATATGATCACTTCCAAGCCCGAGCTGAACCAGCACCTCAACCATGTGATGCGCAGCATCGCCACGGTCAGCGCGTCGTTCTGAACAGGTTCCCCCATGGCCAGCATCTCTTTTCGTGGCGTCACCAAGAGCTTTGTGGATGCCAGCCGGAAGAACCTGGCGCCCAAGGTCGTCGTGGCGCGCCTGGACCTGGAGATTGCCGACGGAGAATTCGTGGTCCTCGTGGGGCCCTCCGGCTGCGGCAAGAGCACCACGCTGCGCATGATCGCGGGCCTGGAAGAGCCCACCAGCGGGGACCTCCTCATCGGCGAGCGCAAGGTGAACGCCGTCCACCCCGGTGAGCGCGACGTGGCCATGGTGTTCCAGAGCTACGCGCTCTATCCGCACCTCACCGTCTACGAGAACATTGCGTTTGGCCTGCGCGTGCGGAAGACGCCGCAGTCCGAGGTGGACACGCGCGTGAAGGAGGCCGCGGGCATCCTGGGCCTCACGGACCTGTTGCACCGCAAACCCAGCCAGCTCTCCGGCGGACAACGGCAGCGCGTGGCCATGGGTCGCGCCATTGTGCGCAAGCCCAAGGCGTTCCTCTTCGACGAGCCGCTCAGCAACCTGGACGCCAAGCTGCGCAGCGAGGTGCGCGCGGAGATTGCCCGGCTCCGTCGCCGGTTCGAGACCACCACCGTCTACGTCACGCATGACCAGGTGGAAGCCATGACGCTGGCGGACCGCGTGGTGGTGATGGCCGAGGGTTACGTGCAGCAGGTGGGCCCGCCGCTGGAGGTGTACCGCAAGCCGGCCAACAAGTTCGTGGCGGGATTCCTGGGCACGCCGACCATGAACTTCCTCCCCGGCACGCTCAGCGACGGAACAGTGAGCGGGAAGGGCTTCTTCATCGACGTCGACACCAGGGGCACGGGTGAGGTCACGCTGGGCATCCGTCCGCAGCACGTCACCGTGGGGAAGCACGGCAAGGTGCTGGGCGAGATGGAAGTGGAAGTGGTGGAGCGCCTGGGCGCGGAGAGCTATGCGCTGGGCACGTTGGGGGGAACGCATTTCACGTCGCTGGTGGGGAGCGAGGAGCCGAAGCCGGGCACGCGCGTTCCCGTGTCCGTCCAAGAGGGAAGCGCGCACCTGTTCGATGCCAAGGGCGTGCGGATGGAGGGGTGAAGATGCGTCGCCTCATCCTGGCAGCGCTGCTCCTCCTCCCGTTCACCGCGCGCGCCGACGAGGTTCCCGACGCTGGCGCCAGCAGTGGTCGCACGCGGCTGGTGTTGTGGCACGCCTACCGCGGCACAGAGCGCGAGGCGCTGGAGAACCTGGCCAAGCGGCTCAACGACGACGCCACGGTCCCATACACGCTGGACCCGCTGGCCATCCCGTACGACGCGCTCGTCGACAAGATCACCGCGGCGGTCCCGCGCAACCGCGGACCGGACCTCTTCATCTTCGCCCACGACACCATTGGTGACTGGGCCGAGGCCGGCATCCTCCGTCCCATGGAAGGGGAGGTGGACCCGACCACGCTGCGCGGCTTCTTCCCCGAGACGGTGACCCCGCTCATCTACCGCGGCAAGCTCTACGGTATCCCGCTGGCCTTCAAGAGCGCGGCGCTGGTGTACCGCAAGGACCTGCTCCCCACCCCGCCGCGCACCACCGACGAGATGATCGCCGCGGGTAGGAAGATCACGAACATTGACGAAGGGAAGTACGGCCTCGTCTACGAGAACGGGCTGCTCTATTTCCACGCGCCGTGGCTCTTCGGCTTCGGCGGTTCCCTCTTTGGTGACGACGGAAGACCCAAGCTGGACAGCAAGGAGAACGCGGAGAGCGTGAAGTTCGCCGCGCGGCTCCTGCAGCAGGAGAAGATCGTCCCGCAGGAGGTGAATGGGGCGCTGGTGACGGCGCTGTTCAGCGAGGGGAAGGCCGCCATGGCCATCACCGGTCCGTGGGTGCTGGGGGACCTGGACCCCAAGATTCCCGTCGGTGTGGCGCCGCTGCCCATCATCAGCGAGAGCGGAAAGCCCGCGCGCCCGTTCCTCAGCAGCGAGGCCGTGTTCGTCAGCGCCAAGGGGAAGAACCAGGAGCTGGCCATGATGGCCGCCGCGTTTCTCGCCGGAGAAGCCAGTGCGAGGGAACGGCTTCTCGTCGGGAAGCAGCCGGTGGCGCTGAAGTCCGCGTGGGATGGTCTCAGCCGCACCGACGGGGAAGTTCTCTGGGCCTTCCGCGACCAGCTCCCCAACACCTACGCCACGCCCAACACGCCGGCGATGAAGAGCCTCTGGTCGCCCATGGACAACGTGCTTGGCCTGGTCCTGCACGGCTCCACGACGGCGGAAGAGGCCCTCAAGGAGGCGCAAGGCAAGGTGGAGGGCGTGCTGGCCAAGGTGGATGTTCCCAAGGAGGAAGGCCCGTTCCACGGATTCACGCTGCTGATGGTGGGACTGGCGTTGGCGTCGGGGGTGTGGACCAACCGCAAGCTCCAGATGACGCGCGCGCTCTCCAGCACGTTCGATTCGCGCATCACACGACTGGCCTACGTCTACATGTCACCCGCGCTGGTGGCGATGGCGGTGCTGACGTTCTGCCCGTTCCTCGTCGGGATCGGCATGGGTTTCTTCCGGCACACCTACGGGCGCTGGGACTTCGTGGGCCTGGCCAACTACCGCGACCTGCTCTCCGGCACCGACGGACGCTTCCTGTACACGCTGGGCATGACGGTGTTCTGGACGGTGCTGAATGTGTCGCTGCACGTGGGGATTGGGCTGGCGTTGGCGTTGGTGCTGAACATCAAGGGATTGAAGCTGAAGGGCTTCTACCGCGTGCTGCTCATCATCCCGTGGGCGGTCCCCAGCTACATCACGGCGCTCATCTGGAAGGGCATGTTCCACCCGGACCTGGGCGCGGTGAACGAGGTGCTGGCGCAGTTCGGGCTCAACACGCGCGGCATGAGCTGGATGGGCGAGGTGACGACGGCATTCCTGGCCAACCTGGTCACCAACACGTGGCTGGGCTTCCCGTTCATGATGGTGGTGTGCCTGGGCGCGCTGCAGTCCATTCCCTCGGACCTGTATGAAGCCGCGCGTCTCGACGGAGCCAGTCGCGCGCAGCAGTTCCGACTCATCACGCTGCCGCTCTTGAAGCCGGCGCTGCTTCCGGCGGTGCTGCTGGGCAGCGTGTGGACCTTCAACCAGTTCAACGTGGTCTACCTGGTCAGCGGCGGCAATCCCGACGGACGCACCGACCTCCTCGTCACCGAGGCGTTCCGCTGGGCGTTCGAGCGTGGGCCCGGTGGCGCGTTTGGTCTCAGCGCGGCGTACAGCACGCTGATCTTCCTCATCCTGCTGGGGTACTCGCTGTTCACCAACCGCGTCACGGGCAGCCTGGAGAAGGCGCTGGAGTAGCCATGAACGTCCTTGTCCACGTTGCGCTGGTGCTCATCAGCTTTGCCACCATCTACCCGGTGCTGTGGGTCATCCGCATGGCGCTGACGCCGTCGCAGGCGTTCGCGGTGGGCCTCTCACCCATCCCGCAGCAGGTCAGCGACGAGAATTTCCGCAAGGTGGTGGGCAACAGCAGCCTGGATGGCACGTGGGTGTTTGGCCACCAGCTCTTCAACAGCATCTCCGTCTCCCTGGCCACCGCGGTGTTGGGCGTGCTGCTGGCGACGTTGGCTGCCTACGCGCTGAGCCGCTTCCGCTTCCCCGGTCGTCGACTCACGCTGAGCGCCATGCTGCTCACACAGATGTTCCCGGGCACGCTGATGATGGTTCCGCTCTACGCCATCCTGGACCGGCTCAACCTGCTCGACCAGCTCGTGGGCCTGGTGCTGGTCTACGCCACGACGAGCGTTCCGTTCTCGACGTGGATGCTGAAGGGCTTCTTTGACACCCTGCCCAAGGACCTCGAGGAGGCCGCCATGCTCGACGGCGCCAACCGCGCGCAGATCCTCTCCAAGGTCATCCTGCCGCTGGCGCGACCGGGCATTGCCGTCACCGCGCTCTTCAGCTTCATGACGGCGTGGAACGAGTACATCCTGGCCGCCAAGTTCATGAGCCGGGAGACCAGCTACACGCTGCCGGTGGTGCTGGCGCAGTACGTGGGCGCCAAGAGCACGGCGTGGGGACTGTTCGCGGCGGGGGCCATCCTGGTTTCCATCCCGGTGATGGCGTTGTTCTTTGCGCTGCAGAAGCAGCTGGTGGGTGGGCTGACGGCGGGCGCGGTGAAAGGCTGACAGGGCCGTTGCTCGTCGTCACCGGATGGGTGCGCGCGTGGTGCACGTGCCGGAGTTGGCGGGCTGTCCGTCGTTGGCGGCTCCGGGGCCCACGCCTCCCGCACCGCCCTCGGCCTCGCACGTGATGCTGGAGAAGTCTCCGTAGATGACCGGTCGTCCCGCGCCTCCGCCGCCGCCCCCCGCCGCACCGGTTCCAGCGCCGTCGCCACCGTTGGCGCCATTGGCCCTCACGGCAATCTCGGCGCCCACGCTCCCCACGTAGAGCAACACGCTGCCGCCCGCGCCGCCGCCACCACCGCCTTCACTGCCCAGCGCGCGCGGAAGTGGAGGAGGGAGACCGTTGTCGACGGTGCCGACGTTGCCAATGCCGCCGTTGGCGTGCAGCGCCTCCACGTTGCCGAAATCATTGTCCGGCAGGACGTAGTCCGCGAAGACGAACACGATGCCCCCGCCGCGTCCTCC
>JBFMGU010000325.1:0-10895 GCA_040752415.1 Myxococcota bacterium | reverse complement strand
GGAGAAGCCGCGCCCGCCGAGGGAGCCCCGGCGGAAGGTGGTGAGGGCGCGCCCGCGGAAGGTGGTGACGGCGGTGACGCCGCCGCCAACGACGAGGCTCCTCCCAAGGTGAAGGGCGGCGCGGACTACCTGGTCTATGGTGCGGTGGTGCTGGTGCTGCTCGGGCTGACCGCGTTGGGTGTGGCGGTTGCCACGATGCAGTGACGGAGGCATCCGTGTCGCTGACCACAACGGGCATGAAGGCGGTGGGGCGTCCCCGCGGCGGGACGGACCTGGGTGACATCAGCCGCGCGTTGCTCCTCTCCATGCTCGACGACCGGCTCATCAGCCGCCTGGACGCACTGGACCGCTCCAACCTCAACGAGTTTGGCGTGGACCCCTTCGGGTTCAACCCCGAGACGGCCAAGGTCTGCGTGGGCCCCGCGTGGTGGCTCTACAAGCACTACTTCCGCGTGCAGCAGCGCGGCGCGGACAAGATCCCCGACGGGCGTGTGCTGCTGGTGGCCAACCACGGCGGCCAGCTCCCGCTCGACGGAGCCATGGTCATCATGTCCGTGCTGGCGGAGCGACCGGTGCCGCGCATTGCGCGCGCCATGGTGGAGCGCTGGGCCGGCGACCTGCCCTGGGTGGGCACGCTCTTCGCGCGCTGCGGGCAGATCATCGGGGAGCCGGACAGCTGTCGCCGCCTGCTGAACGCCGACGAGTGCGTGCTGGTCTTCCCCGAGGGCGCCAAGGGCATCAGCAAGCTGTGGAACCAGCGCTACCACCTGCAGGACTTCGGCCTGGGGTTCATGCGGCTGGCCTTGGAGACGCGCACGCCCGTCGTGCCGGTGGCCATTGTGGGGCACGAGGAGCAGGCGGTGGCGTTTGCCAACCTCAAGGGCGTGGCGCGCGCGTTGCGCATGCCCGCGTTCCCCGTCACCGCCACGGTGCTGCCCATCCCCCTGCCCGCCCGCTACTACATCGAGTTCGGCGACCCCATGCACTTTGAAGGGGACCCCAACGACGAGGACGAGGTGATTGGCGAGAAGGTGGCGCAGGTGAAGAGCACCATGCAGCGCATGATCCAGGAAGGGCTGCAGCGGCGCGGTAGGCGCGTGTTCCTGTGAAGGGGGCTCCCATGGCGGGCGGGCACAAGGCCAAGCGTCGCACGGTGCTGCTCACCGGCATTGCCGGGACGCTGGGCCAGCTGACGGCAAGACGACTGCACCGGCACCACAACGTCGTCGGCGTGGATCGTCGGCCCATGCCCTCGCGCGCCAAGGACATCGTCCACATGCGGCTGGACATCCGCCGCAAGGCGCTGGAGAACGTCTTCCGACGCTACCGCCCCGACGCCGTCATCCACCTGGGCGTGATGCATGACCCGCGACAGAGCGCGGAGGAGCACCACACCTTCAACGTCATTGGCACCACGCGGCTCCTGGAGCACTGCCACAAGTACGGCGTGGAGAAGGTGGTGGTGCTGTCCTCCGCCAACGTCTACGGTCCGCGCGCGGACACCTCCGGCTTCTTGAACGAGGACGCGCCGCTGTTGGCCGCGCAGAGCTTCGCGGAGATGCGTGACCTCATCGTGGTGGACATGCTGGCGCAGGGCTTCTTCTGGAAGCACCCGGGCATTGAGACGGTGATCCTGCGCCCGGTGCACATCCTCGGCCGCGTGCGCAACGCGCCCAGCAACTACCTGCGGCTCAATCCCATCCCCACGCTCATGGGCTTTGACCCCATGGTGCAGCTCATCTCCGACGAGGACGTGGCCAAGGCGCTGGAGCTGGCGCTGGCCCCGCGCGTGCGCGGCGTGTTCAACCTCACCGGCCCCGGGCAGCTGCCCCTGTCCATGGCCATTGACGAGGTGGGCGGTCGTCGTCTGCCGCTGCCGGAGCCGCTGGCCCGTCGCGCGCTGAACCGCATGTGGAGCTGGCGCCTCACCACCTTCCCGCCGCCCGAGCTGGACCACATCAAGTACTCCTGTCTCGTCGACGGAGAACGCGCGGCGCGGGAGCTGGGCTTCACGCCGGACTACACCCTGCGCGACACGCTGCGCGCCGTCATCAACCTGGCGTGAACCCGCTACCGTCAGCACGCGCGCCGCGAGGTGCCCAGTTCGCCGGACAGAGCTGACGGGCCCCACTTATCCCCGCCACCCCTCAATCCCAAGCTGAGCTTCAAACAACTGGAAGCTCCGAAGCCCGCGAAGCGCGTGCAGCGCATGGGGTTGCCGGATGACGTCGACCGCTAGCCTTGTGCGGACGTCCGTTGCAGGCAGCGGAGTCCCGAAGAAGCGCTTCTTGAGCGTGGGACGGTGATAGCACTGCTCCGGTGAAGGGCTGAGTGCCTCTCCACGCGCGACCAGCAACCACGTCTCCATGGTCTGCACCGGAACGGCGATGCATCGAACTGCGGGCGAATCCACCTGCGCGGCGCGGGAAATCCAACACCAACGGCAACCATCGCGTTCATCAGCAGCCTCAGCAATCTCGTCGTGCTCGGGTGCATGCTGTGGGCGCCGACGCTGTCCACCATCATTGTCGATGGTGAACAGGAAATGGCGGACTCCCTCCGCCAACGCCCGCCGGACATACAGCGGCGCGAGCTTCTTGACCGACTTGTCGCCGTTGAACCGGATGGATGTCTGCCATCGAACGACTGAACGCGCCAAGGCCTGCTCAAGCAGCACTCGTGACACCTCCGCATCGTAGTCGTCGAACTCAGTCGCAATGGCGACGGTGAGCATCAACGGGCCTCCGCGAAGAACCCCGCTTGCATCAACTCGCCAGGGGGAACGGCCTCCAGCTCCGCCTGCAGCTCCGGAATCTCCGCCAGGGGGCGAACCCGGGAACCCTCCGGCGTGCGCTGAAAGAGCAGTACGGCGTCAGGTTCGTCGCGAAACTCATTGAGCAGCACGGGCGAGTGCGTGGACAGCACGATCTGACATCGCCGGGTCGTCACCGCGTTGCGCAGCATGTCCACCAGGGCACGCAGCCGAAGGGGGTGAACGTGATTCTCTGGTTCCTCAATGAAAAGCACCCCTCCAGGCGGCAAGGAGAATACGTGCGCGGCCATGGCCATGATGGCCAGCACCCCGTCGGAGACCTGGGGCGCCGCAAACTTCTGCCCGTCCCGTTGGACAACGTAGAGCCGACGGTGGAGCAGGTCTGGCGTCAAGTCGACGACCACGTCGATGACCTCTGGGATGGCCGCGCACAAGAACTTCTTGAATTCCTCCAAACGCGTGCGGTCAATCGCGGGCTCGTGCACCCCGGTGACCTTCGGCTCCTTGGCCTCCCTTCTCCAGCGTTCCAGCGTCGTCGGCAGTCCGCCTCCATCCTCCCGTAACTCGCTGGCCACATCGGTGACGTGCGGGTCCTTCCGCAGAGCAGCAACCTCCAAACGCACAATGCGCGAGTGTTCCACGGGCGACCATACCGACTCGAACGGCCTGAACTTCTCGATTCCATCGCGTAGTAGGCGGCTCGTCCAGCCGAGCCCGTTGAACGCTTCATCCACCCGCGGGGGCGGCTCGATGCTCATGGGCCCCCCAAAGCCGATGACGCCGTTATGGACCGCCCAGGCATCCCCGGCGTCGCGATGCCACAGTCGCTCATGCTCCTGGTGGATCTGACCATCCTCACGAGCCAACGCCGACCTGCTCTCATACCCTCCCGATGCGGTGGTCCATCCCACCACCACCTCCCCGCTTCCGGCGAGCGGTCTGTGCACCAGGCCCTCCGCGCCGCCCTCCAAATCAAACGCGTCTTGACGCAGGTGAAGCACGTTCCGAATGAACCGGCTCACGCTCATGAAACTCGACTTCCCGGAATTGTTCGCCCCAACCAGCACGGTCAACGGCCGCAGGGGGACGTCCTGCCGGACGCCAAAACTCTTGAAGTTCTGCAGCGTGATTTGCGTGAGCACGAGCGCCTCCAGCGTTCTATCGGCCACGCACCAGCATACCGCCGGAACAGGCGCCGTTCAGCCTGCATCATTTCCACTGGGCGATGATCTTGTGCGCCACGCGGAAGCTGTTGGCCAGGATGGTGAGCGTGGTGGGGCAGCCGCCGCTGGAGGGCATGAAGCTTCCGTCGGTGACGTAGAGGTTCTTCACCTCGTGGCTGCGACAGTCCCGGTCCAGCACGCTCTCCGCCGGGTCCTTCCCCGCCCGACACGTCCCGTGCTGCAGCACCATGGTCTCGCCGTGCGGCACGCGCGTGTGCACGTCCACGGCGTCCATGGCCCGCAACAGCTGCTCTCCCGCCGTCGCCAGTCGCCGCGCCACCAGGCCGTTGCGCGGATGATGCGCGATGTTGATGCGCGCCGCGGGCAGGCCGAAGCGGTCCTTCACCTCGGGGTCCAGCGTGACGTGGGTGCCGGGCGTGGGGAGGAACTCACCAAAGGTCTCCACCTCCACGTGCAGTCCGTCGTGGAAGTGCTTGCGCAGGGCCTGCTTGAGCGCGGAGCCCCAGAGGAGCTTTCCGTCGCGGGTGGCCACGCGCTCCGCCTGGAAGATGGGGTTGGGATGCATGAACCCCACGCGCAGCATGCCGCTCTTGCGCACCTCCTCGGGCGCCTTGGCGTCGTAATAGTGATCCCACAGGCTCCGCCCCACGAAGGGCATGCTGCTGCGGAAATCCGGCACACGTTTCTCGTGCGTGGCGTAGGGAAGCATGCCGCCCGCCTCCGAGAACGTGTTGAACATCAGGTGCCGGCCCACGTGCCCGCTGCCGTTGGCCACCGCCTTTCCGCCCGTCCCCGGCGACATCAGCAGCAACCGCGCGCTCTCCACCGCGGAGGCCGCCAGGATCACCACCCGCGCCGCCACGAAGCTGCTCGTCTGCTCCTTGCCCGGCGTGGCATCCCGCACCTCGACGCCACGCGCGGTCCCGTCCTTGGCCAGCTCCACGCGCGCGGCCATGCTGAGCGGCCGCAGCGTGAGGCTCCCCGTGGCCAGCGCCTTGGGCAGCAGGGAGGCCAGCGTGGAGCTCTTGGCGTTCACCTCGCAGCCGTAGCTGCCGCAGAAGCGGCAATACACGCAGGCCTGTCTCCCGTCGTAGGGGCGCGTGACAATGGCGCGCGGCGTGGGGAACGGGTGCCAGCCCAGCTTGCGGCCCGCTTCGTCGACAAGCGAGCACACCGGGTGCGTCTCCACCGGCGGCAACGGATAGGCGCCGCGCTTGGGCTCGAAGGGATTGGTTCCCGCCACGCCGGCCACGCCCACCTCGCGCTCGGCCTCGTCGTAGGCGGCCACCAGCTCGTCGTAGCTGAAGGGCCAGTCGGCCAGCTCGGCGCCGGGCACCGCGCCCAGCGTGCTGCGCAGCTTCAGGTCCACCGGGTGCAGGCGGAAGAAGAATCCGCTCATGTGCACGGTCCCGCCGCCCACGCCGTGGCTGGTCCACCCCTCGAAGCTGCGCTCCGGACCGCCGCCGCCCTCGCGCACCAGCACGTGCGGCTCGTCGGCCGCGTAGGGGACGAAGTAGTTGCGACGACAGCTCAGCACCTCGTCCTGCGGAAACTCATGCGCCTGGCGGTACGGCCCCTTCTCCAGCACGCACACCTTCCACCCGGCGCGCGCCAGCGTGAGGGCCACCGGCATGCCACCCGCGCCGGAGCCCACCACCACGGCGTCAAAAACCTCCGCGCTCACTTGTCCACCACCGGCAGCCCGTGGTGCGCGTGGCCCGCGTGCGGCTCGAACTGCGCGAACTTCCAGCCCACCCCGCCAGCGTTGCCGCCGTGGCGCGGGTCGGAGAGGAAGCCCTCCAGCGTGAAGGAGACCAGGACCCGGAACGCGTGCGTGACGTCGAAGCCGCGCGGGTGCGGCAGCTTCCCTTCCGCGGCCCGCCCCAGGATCTCGTCCTGCTCGACTGCGGTGAGCGCGGGGAATGCACCACCGGTGGCCTTCTTGGCGGCGGCTTCCAGCACGCGCGCCAGCAGGTGCATCTCCCGCTTGACGGCGGCGAGCTGGGGATCCTCCAGTTGGGTCCGCAGGAACTCGACGCAGCGGGCCTCCTTCGCGCCGGGATCCTCGTCGGAGGGGAGGATGCGGGCCATGGCCGCCTCGAGGATGCCCAGCGTGCGGGGCCCCAGCGCCTGCTCGGCGTGCTCGGCGGTGGGTTGCACGGAGCCGTCGGGCGGCGGAGCGTCGCCTTCACGGCGCACGCAACCGCTGGCCATGCCCAGGGCCGTGGTGGCAAGGAAGCTGCGTCGGGAGAATGCGCTGTGCATGCGTTGATGGTTGGACGGATACCGCCGTGAAGAGCCTGGTTGCCCGAGCCTGCGTTTCCGCCTCGCTCCTGTCCGCCGCCGTGATGGCGGATGAGGTGGCGCTGACCCGCGCCCTCTCGTTCGCGCAGTGGTACCACTTTGCGTTCCTGCTGGTCAGTGTGGCCATGCTGGGTGCCGCGTGCGCCGGCGTGCTGCGCGCCATCCGTCCCACGGCCGCGCCCTGGCCCCTGCTCCCCGCCCTCAGCGCCAGCGCGCTGTTCCTGCTGCAGCCGGTGATGCTCTGGCTCATCCCGCTGGAGCCCACGCGCCTGGCCGACGACCCGCTCCAGCTCCTCGACGCCCCGCTCCTGGTGGCGTCGCTGGCGGCCCCGTTGTTCTCCGTGGGCCTGGCCCTCACCGACCTGCTGGGCAATCCCAAGCTGCCCTCCCGCGTGATCTACGGCGCGGACCTGCTGGGCGCGGCGGTGGGCGGGGCCGCGGGGCTCCTGCTGCTCCCGGTGCTCGGCTCGACGGGGATCCTGCCCTTCAGTGGCGCACTCTGCCTCGCCGCGGGCGCGTTGATGGCGGAGCACCGCAGCGTGCGGCTGGGCCTGGGCGTGGGCGCCGCGCTGATCTGCGGCCTCTCCACGGTGGCCACGCCGGTGCTGATGCCGCACGTCACGCACACCAAGGTGGTGGGGAACCTGCCGGCGGAGCGGGTGCTGAAGGATCCCCGCCACGTGGACTTCCGCGGTGAGGACGGCGTGGCGCGCGTGGAGGTGCTGCGCACGCCGGAGGGGCCGCGCATCCTGATGGACGCCGGGACCGCGGTGAGCCGCGCGCCCAACCTGCCTCCCCATTGGCGCACGCTGCCGCCCGTCGAGGATGAGCTGGCGGAGCCGTTCCGACGCGCCCGGGGCGGCAGCGTCCTCATTGTCGGGAGCGGTGGCGGTTGGGAGGTGTTCCGCGCGCTCTCACACGGGGTGGCCCGCGTGGTGGCGGTGGAGGTCAGCGGCGTCACGGTGGACTACGTGCGGCATCACGCTCCCGCCGAGGTGCGGGAGATGTTCCGCGACCCGCGCGTGCTGCTCGTCCACGACGAGGCGCGCAGCTATCTCGAGCGCAGCGACGAGAGATTCGACGCCATTGTCATGATCCACACCATCTCCAACGCCGCGGCGGCCAGCGGCGCCATGGCGCTGGCGGAGGACCCGCTGTTCACCCGTGAATCCATGGCCACGCTGCGCGCGCACCTGACGGAGCAGGGCACGCTCTTCCTCACCCGCCCCGACGCCCAGCTGTCCGCGATGGCCCGGCTCCTCCAGGGTGCGCTCCCCGAGGGGGATTCCGGCGCCATCACGCTCTGGTCCTTTCCCGGCCACGGCGGGTTCCTCTCCGCGCTCCTCTACAGCGCCGCGGGTGGTGCCCCGGTCCCGCCTCCGCCGGGGGGCGTGGTGGTTCCGCTGCCGGAGCGCGTGCCCGGCCCCCTCCCCACCGACGACCGCCCCTACTTCCATGCGCGTCGCACGCTCGGCTCGCTGACGTTCTCCGACGTGGTGGCGGTGCTGCGTGGCGGGCGGGATGGCGTGCGCGGGGCGGAGAGCGAGTCGCGCGCGGCGCGCATGGCGTTGGAGGAGCTGCCCAACGCGCTGGTGTTGGCGCTGCTGGCGGTGCTGGTGGCGCTGGTGGGGCTGCTGGCCATGCTGGGAGCGAGTGCCCACGGCGTGGAGCCCCTTCCCCTTGGCACGCGGCTCGGCGCCATCCTGGTGGGCGTGGCGTTCATGCTGGCGGAGCTGGCCACGGTGAGTCGACTCACGGTGTTGTTGGGCGCGCCGTCCATCAGCTTCGCGGTTGTGGTGGGCTGCCTCCTCGTCGGCGCGGGCGCGTCCAGCGTGGTCTCCTCACGCATCCACGTGCCGTTCCTGCAACAGCCACGGGGTGCCTGCGCGCTGGCCGCGGTGGGTGTGGCCCTGGCGGCGGTGGTGGTTCCCGCCGTGGCGTCCGCGTTGATGCCCGCGCAACCCACGCCGCGCGTCGCCGGTGCGGCCCTGCTGGTGGTGGCGTTGGGCTCGTCCCTGGGCCTGGCCTTCCCCGCGCTGCTGCGCCAGGCGCTGGGGCACTCCGGAGCCTCCGGCGTGGCGTGGACGTGGGCCCTCAACGGTGCGGCCTCCGTCCTGGGTGGGGCGCTCAGCGTGCTGCTCTCCGTCGAGATGGGCCTGCAGTGGACGCTCATCACCGCCGCCGCCGGCTATGCCCTCGCCGCCCTGCTGGCGCGCTCGCACCCCGCCAGCGCGTGATTCCGTCCGCGCCAACGTCGTGGCAGCGGGGCCTTTCCCCCTCCCCCTCCCTCTCCCGCTCCCCCTCCCGGAAGGCCACGCAACCGCGCAGTGACGACGTCATCAAGCGTGCACCGCCGGACGGCCCGGGAGGGGGAGAGGGCGCGGGAGCGGGAGGGGGAAAGGCCCCGCTGCGACGGCGGCACCGTGATCACCATCAATTCACCAGTCAGTGAACTCCGCGGCAGGTCGGGCCAAATTGGACTTCAACTCGATTTATTCCTGCTTGCGTGGGGAGCGTGGCGCGTATACCAAGCCCCCCCACGTTGGACCTTGCGCTCCTTCGAGCGCTGATGCGTTGGAGGATGTTGTGCCCGTCATCTGTCGCCCCGCCACGGCTTTCCCGGACTACAAAGGCAGCCACTCCGAGGACGCTGACCGCATTCTTGACCAGATCCTGGGGCCTGATTTCCCCCACAAGGGACAGATCAAGAAGATCTTCCTGAACTCCAAGGTGGAGACGCGCTACTCGGTGCGCCCCATCCTGGAGAACGCCAAGCCCACCGACTTCAAGTACCGCAACGACCTCTACATCGAGTGGTCCAAGAAGCTGGGCATGAAGGCCGCCAAGGAGGCGATCGAGAACGCCAACATGAAGCCGACCGACATCGACTTCGTGATCACCACCAGCTGCACGGGCTTCATGATTCCGTCGCTGGACGCGTTCCTCATCAATGACATGGGCATGAAGCGCACCACCAAGCGCCTGCCCATCACGGAGCTGGGCTGCGCCGGTGGCGCCCAGGGCCTGGCGCGTGCGCGTGACTTCTGCGCCGCCCACCCCGACGCCAACGTGCTGATGGTGAGCGTGGAGCTGGCCTCGCTGGCGTGCCAGGCGGATGACTTCTCCATGACCAACCTGGTCAGCGCTTCGCTCTTTGGCGACGGCGCGGTGGCCTGCGTGGTGACCAACCGCCCGCGCTCCGGCGCCAAGATCCTGTCCAGCCAGAGCTTCATCTTCCCGGACAGCTACCACTACATGGGCTTCGACGTGTCCGCGAAGGGCTTCTCCATCATCCTGGACAAGGACATCCCCGACGCCGTCACCACCAAGGTGGGCCCGCTCGTCGAGGAGCTGCTGGCGCCGCACGGCTACAAGACCAAGGACCTGGACTTCTTCGTGTTCCACCCGGGTGGCCGCAAGGTGCTGGAGAACATGGAGAAGTTCTTTGGCATCAGCAGCCAGCAGACCGCGTGCAGCTGGGATGCGCTGCGGGAGTGCGGCAACCTGTCCAGCGCGTCGGTGACCGTCTGCTACAAGAACCTGTACGAGCGTTACCGTCCCAAGGCGGGCCAAAAGGGTCTGCTCACGGCGTTCGGTCCCGGGTTCTCCTGTGAGATGAGCCTGTTGGAGTGGCAGGAGGTCTGATTCGTCAGGCCTGCACTCGGGAGGGTCATCCATGCCGGAATTGACCTGGACGCATGCGCTCTTCGTCGCCGTGCTCGGCGTGGAGGGGCTGCAGCGGATTGTCGAGCTGATTGTCAGCAAGAAGCGCCAGGGTGAGCGCGCGGGCGACGGCGTCAAGCCGGTCCGTGAAGCGGCCTGGTACTTCATGGTGGCCACGCACGCGCTGCTCTTCATTGCTCCGCCGCTGGAGGTGCTGGTGTTCAACCGGCCCTTCAGCTGGAGCGTGGGTGGCCCGGCGCTGCTGATGCTGGGACTGGCCAAGGTGCTGCGCTGGTGGGCGCTGAGCACGCTGGGCAAGAGCTGGAATGCGCGCGTGGTGGCGCCGTCGCGCGTGGTGGCGGAGGGGCCGTACCGCTTCATCCGGCATCCCAACTACCTCGTGGTGATCACGGAGCTGGCGGTCATCCCGCTCATCCACACCGCGTTCCTGAGCGCCATCCTGCTCAGCGTCATGAATGGGCTGGTGCTCATGGCGCGCATCAAGACGGAAGAGGAGACGCTGTTCTCCATCCCCGGCTACCGCGAGGCCATGGGCAACAAGCCGCGGTTCGTGCCGGGACTGTTCTGACGCCGCTGACGACGTGTCGGGTGGGGAGGCGATTGTCAGGATCCCGCATGGCAGCCAGCCCTGCGGTGCATGGCCGCGCAGACGCATCGCCCTTCACCGGGGAATGGCCTTCCCACGTGGTCATGACGACACGTGGACACTGCGCACGCGCGGAAGCGCGGGCGCGTGCTCGCCAAGCAATGGCATTGGACCTGAGGTGTCGCGGCTGTTGTCGCCAGTGCCGGGCCCTCGAGGCGCATGGACCCGCGCCCAGGGTGTGTTGGCTCAGCGTGAACGCGACGGTTGAAGAATCGCTGAAATGGAGTGCGAGTTGCGTGTGATGGTGTGCCTTACGCGCGGCTGATGCGCAATCGCCGTGTGCTCCTTGTCAGTGGCCACGGCC
>JBFMGU010000324.1:0-10974 GCA_040752415.1 Myxococcota bacterium | reverse complement strand
GCTCAGCCTGGTAGAGCGCTTGGTTCGGGACCAAGAGGCCGAAGGTTCAAATCCTTTCGCCCCGACCACTCCAAGGCCGCGTTCTCAACCGGGAACGCGGCCTTGGTGCTTTCTGCCCCGACGAGAAAATGCTTGCAGACGACCTCGGGCGCCAACGACCCTTGGGCGGCCTCCCCGAGGGTCGTTCATGGCTGCCTCCTTCCGCTCCGTCTCCCGTCCGCTCCCCGCGCTCCTGGCCCTGCTCGTGACCGCCTGCAGCGGCGAACCGTCCAGCAGCTCCAGCACCTCCTCCGGTGGGACCTCCAGCTCCAGCGCCATCTCCAGCTCGTCGTCAGGCAGCGCCTCGTCGTCGGGGAGCACCTCGTCGGGCTCGGCGTCATCGTCGGGGTCGTCTTCGTCGTCGGCGAGCAGCTCATCGGGCTCGTCCTCGGCGTCGGGGGGCACCTCGTCGGCTTCTTCGTCTGGCGCGGTGTCGAGCAGCGCCTCGTCCTCGGGCTCCGCGGTGACCAGCGGGAGCGCCACGTCGTCCGCGACGTCGTCATCCAGCGGGCAGGCCACCACCTCCACCACGTCGTCCGCGTCCACCAGCACGGGGACCACGTCGGGAACCTCGTCCTCCGCGGGCACGTCCTCCACCAGCTCCAGCGGCTGCGCGCCCAACAACAACCCGGAGCTGTGCGACGGCGTGGACAACAACTGCGACGGCCAGACCGACGAGGGATTCGACAACGTCGCGGAGACCTGTGACCAGGAGGACAACGACTGCGACGGCCAGACCGACGAGGACTTCCTGCTCCTGACCGAGATCTGCGACGACATCGACAACAACTGCGACGGCCAGACCGACGAGGGCTTCAGCGGAATCACCGAGATCTGCGACGGCCTGGACAACAACTGCAATGACATCGTTGACGACATCCCCGGCCTGGACCTGACGGCGCCGGAGAGCTGCGGGTTGTGCAGCCACAACTGCTTCCAGGAAGTGCTCAACGTCCCGGCCGACGCGGTCACCTGCACGGTGACGGTGCCCGGCCTTGCGGGGACGTGTGGCTCGGTGGCCTGCGCGCTCAACTACCAGGACCTTGACGGGGATGGCTCGTGCGAGACGTTCTGCGTCCAGGTGGCCTCCGACGACGCGCGCTGCGACCAGCTTGACGACGACTGCGACGGCCTCACCGACGAGGACGTGGACCTGTGCACCAGCACGGAGAACTGCGGCGCCTGCAACAACCGCTGTGCGGCCACGCACGGAACGGCGGAATGCATCCACACCGGTGACCCGTCCTCCTGCACCGTGGCGGACACGCAGTGCGCCATCACCAGCTGCGAATGCACCGGCCCGGGCAACTGCTGGCATGACGTCGACGGGAGCCACGCCACCGGGTGCGAGTACGCGTGCGACCTCACGAACGGCGGCGTGGAGATCTGTGACGGGCTGGATAATGACTGCGACGGGCTCGTCGACGTGGCCGATGATCTTGCGGGAGACGCGCGCCTTTCACTGCCGTGCGCAGGAGACCCCGACGGCGTGTGTGCAGAACCCACCCGTCAGGGTGTGACGTCGTGCCAGGGGGGCGTGATTGTGTGCACCGGTCCCAACGCCCTGCGTGAGAACCAGCAGCCCGAGCTGTGCAACAACCTGGATGACGACTGCGACGGGGTAACCGACGAGCAGCCCGTGGACCAGGGCGGCGCGTGTGGGTCGAACAACCGGTTCCCGTGCGCCTACGGCGTCAACCAGTGCCAGAATGGACAGCTGGTGTGCGTGGGGGCCGTGGAGCCGCGCCAGGAGATCTGCAACGGCGTCGACGACGACTGCGACGGCGACACCGACCTGGCCGCCGGCGAGCCGCCCCCGGAGGCGGTGGGGCCCTGCAACGTCCCCGTGCCGCCGCCTCCTGGGGCGGACACCGTGTGCCAGGCCGGTTACCTCGCCTGCGTCGGCGGCAGCGTGGCCTGCGTGAACTCCATCGCCGCCCAGTCCACGACCGACACCTGCGGCGTGGATGCCAACTGCGACGGCCAGCTCACCAACCAGCCCAACCTCAACACGGACGTGCGCAACTGCGGATCCTGCGGCAATGACTGCCTGGCGGGCGCCGTGCACGCGAACTGGGCCTGCGTCAACGGAGGCTGCCAGTTCCAGGGATGCCAGAATGGCTACTACGACAACGGCGGGCCGGGTGATGCCGTGGCCGGTGACAACAAGTGCGGCTACGCGTGCACGTTCACGTCGGCGCAGGAGCGGTGCAACGGTGTGGATGACGACTGCGACGGCCAGGTTGACGAGGGTGTGACACCTCCGTCACCCGCGCAGGCGTGCGGCGTCCACCCCCAGGCCAGCTCGTCGGAGTGCACCACGTTGGTGACGGTGGAATGTGTCAATGGCGGTTGGCGCTGCACCTTCCCGTCGGGCGTGTGCAATCCCAACTGCGCCGCCGCCGCGGACATCTGCGGTGACGGACTGGACAACAACTGCAACGCCATCGTGGAGGAGTGCGGCGGACCCACCGCGGAGGTCTGCGACGGCTGCGACAACGACAACAACGGCGTTGCCGACGACGGTGCCGCGCAGACCGCCGTGGCTTGTGGCCTGAGCGGCCCCGGCGAGCCGGCCTGGTGCACGGGCACGCTGGCGTGCAAGCCGGCGCAGAACGTCCCGCCGGGTACCTGCGTTGCCAACGGCGGCTTCAACGCGTGCAACATTTCGCCGCAGGTGGAGTCCTGCAACGGGCAGGATGATGACTGCAACGGAATCGTCGACGACAACGTTGTCGCCGTGCCGTGCGTCCCCGCGGGAGCGCCGCCCGGCCTTGACTACGGGCCCAACAGCCAGTGCAGGCAGGGCACCACGGTGTGCTCCAGCGGCACCACGCAGTGCGTGGGCTGGGTGGGCCCCTCCGCCGAGGTGTGCGACGGCATCGACAACGACTGCAACGGCGTCGTCGACAACAACGTTGCTGGCGCGGGCCAATCATGCGGGGTCAACCAGCCGCCGTGCACAACGGGCTTCACCGCCTGCGTGAACGGCGCGCTGGTGTGCCAGGGTGGTACCCGTCCGCAACCCGAGGTTTGCGACGGCGTGGACAACAACTGCAACGGCTCCGTCGACGAGGTGCCGCTGGCCGACGCGCCTTCACCGGGCCAGAACGGCTGCTGGACCAACCCGGGCAACTGCTGCAGCTACCCCGCCGTCAATCCCACCGTGTTCTGGTGCCCGCCGCCCGGCGCCACCTGCAATGACGTCGGCACGCTCACCTCGCCGTGCAGCCGCGGCTCCCTCCTGTGCACCGCCGGCGGTTGGCAGTGCGTGAACGCGCGGGCCCCCGCGCCGGATCAGTGCGACGGGGTGGACAACGACTGCAACGGCCAACCCGACGACGGAAACATGGCGCCGGTGGGTCAGCTGTGCGGCTCCTCCGTGCCGGAGTGTCAGCAGGGCGTCTTCCAGTGCTCCGGCGGCGTGTTGGACTGCGTGGGTGATATCCCGCCTGCGCCGGAGTCCTGCGACGGGCGCGACAATGACTGCGACGGCAACACGGACAACGGGATTCCGGTGGGCGGCGTGTGCACGGCCCCCTACGACCCCTTGCTGTACCCTGGCACGCGTGACCGGGGCGCATGCCAGCCGGGTGCGCTGCAATGCGACCCGTCGGCGGGCACGGTGTGCGTGGGAGGCAGGGGGCCCCAGCCGGAGGTGTGTGACGGCGTGGACAATGACTGCGACGGCAACGTGGACGAGCTCGGCGCGGCCCCCGACGGCATCAACGGGACGGTGAGTCCCGCGGGCGATCCCGCCGCCGTGGTGGGCGAGCCCTGCGGCGTCGACACCGGCGAGTGCATCCCTGGCGTGTACTCGTGTCAGCAGGGACAGGTGGTGTGCTCCGGCGGCCGTGCGCCGTTTGCGGAAACCTGTGACGGTGAGGACGACGACTGCGACGGCGCCACCGACAACAGCGCGCCCAACGCGCCGGCGCTGTGCGGTGAGGGCTCCGCGTGCGTGCGCGCCAACAACGTCACGCGGTGTGGCCAGCCGTGCGTGGCCGGTCCGTACCCGTGTCCCACCGGACAGACCTGCCAGGACGTGGTGAGCCCGGAGACCGGAGAGTCCCTGGGCAGCTACTGCCTGCCGGCGCCGTAGCCCGTCGAGCTCAGCGGGCCTTGCCGTTGGCGCGGAGCGCGGCCACCACCCAGTTCACGTGACGGGTGGGGGCCTTGCTCTGGCTGTGCTGCTTGAACAGCGGGCTCTTCAGGATGCGGATGTGGTCCTGGATGTTGGTCTGGAACTCGGTGTCGTCGATCACCGAGCCATCCGGACGCACCTGCCGCCCCTCGATGTGCGTCTCCTCCAGCACCTCGACGCACGCGAGCCGGAGCAGCTCGTAGGCATCCGCGTCGGCGGCCACCGAGATGATCAGCTTGCCGAAGGTGGGGTCCTTGTTGACCAGCGTGTCGCCGCGCTCGAAGCCGCAATCAAAACGGACCTTGAGGTCCTTGATGCCGCGCACGCCCTGCTTCTCCAGCGCCTTGCGCACCGCGGTGGGCTTGGGGAGCTTGATGACGTCGAAGATGCCGGCGTTGGGGAGGAACAGGCCCAGGCCGCCGTCGCGGCTGTCCTTGAGGTCCGCCTTCCAGCTCTCCGCGTTGATGCGGAACTCGCGGCCCACGTGCGTGCGCACCAGCTGATCCTGCGCGAAGTCGATGGGCTCACCGTTGGCAATGCGCATCTGCCACTGCACCAGGTTCAGCGGCTCCAGCTTGTCTCCCCGACGGATGGCGTGCACCTCCTCCGTCACCGGGTGCTCCACCTGGATGCGCGTGTTCATCTCCAGGAAGTAGACCTTCCCGTCCTTGTACATGAGCTCGATGGTGCCCGCGCCCACGTAGCCCACCTTGTCGGCAATCCCCACCGCCAGCTCCTGGATGCGCTGCTGCAGCGCGGGGTTGTCGCGCAAGAGCGCCGGTGGCGCCTCCTCCTGGATCTTCTGGCTGGCGCGCTGCTCGGTGCAGTCACGCATGGAGAAGTGCCGCGTGTTCCCGTAGCGGTCGCGCAGTACCTGCACCTCCAGGTGCACCGTCTCCGGGATGTTCTGCTCGAACATGACGCCGTCATCCCAGCCATTGGTCTTGATCTCGCCCAGCACCTTGGTGATTGCCGCGGGCAGCGCCTCGACGGACGGGACAATGGCCTGGCCGCGTCCGCCGCCGCCGTTGGCGGCCTTGAGTCGACCGGGGAAGCCGAACACGCCGTTGCGGTGCGCGTCCTCGATGCGCTGGAGGATCTCGGCGGGATTGCTGGACTGGAGCGTGATGCCCGGCGTCACCGCGCCGGGGTCCAGTTGCTGGACGATGGAGCGGAAGGTGCGCTTGTCGCCCGCGTTCTCGACGACATCCTGCATGGGACCCACGAACACGAGCCCGTGGTTGCGGAAGTGGCGGATGGCGGAGGCGTTCTCGGCCAGCGGGCCGTAGCCGGGGTAGATGGCCGCCTGCGCCAGCTCGGTGCGCCAGTGGTCACCAAAGCGCTGCTGGAAGGTCTTGATGACCCGGTCGGCAATCTGGACGAAGTTGGCGTACGTCTCACGGAACGTGCCCTTGAGGCCCACCGTGATGCCCTTGTGCTTGTGCGCCAGGCGGACCTGCAGGGCGTTCTCGTCGTCCTGCAGGCTGTGGCACACCACGGGAATCTTCCCCAGCGCCACCGCCTCACGCACGGCGCGCACGCCCATCTCCCCCTTGTCCGCCACGATGACGTACTTGAGCCTGCCCGCGCTCACCGTCGTGGCGGGGTAGGTCCGCAGGTCCACCGTGGCCAGGTACAACAGGTCCAGCGCCACCGGGTCCTTGCGCAACATCTCGCCCGCGCGGGCCCGCACCATGGCGCGCACCTGCGTGCGGAGCTCCTCCCGCTCGTTCATCACCAGCAGGAAGCGCATGGTCTCCGGGCTGTCCAGCCCGTCGGTGAGACACGAGACCACGTTGCCGCCCAGGAACTCGCTCACCAGGCCGGCGTGCGCGTCCACGTCGGAGAGCAGCTCCGCGCGCAGCGCCTTGACGGTGCCAAAGAGCTCCTCCACGCGCGCCACGTGCGCATCCCCGTCGAGCGGGAGGGCCTGCAGCGGTGCCTTCCACGCAAAGCGCGCGTGCCAGCTCTCCTGGTTGGCCAGGATGTAGCGCAACGCCATGAGCCGCTGTCCGTGCGTGCCCTGCACCAGCGTGCCCAGGTCCAGCAGCGTGGCGTCGGGGATGCGCAGCCACACCAGCAGCGCGTCCTTGACGCTGACGTACCCGGCGCCCGGCTGCACCAGCGGGATGGCCTCCGCGCGCGCGCCGACAGTCACCCGCTGCAGCGCGGCGCGGACAATGCGCGCGCCCAGCGGCTCAAGCTCGGGCGTGCGGGAGAGCGGAGAGGACGTATCAACGGACACCATGGCGTGGACTCCAACACCGGCGGGACGCGGAGTTTCAGACCCGGGCGGCAAATGGGCGCCAAGCCAAAGCAGAATGATGGGGTGGGAAGCAAGCGCGTCGCGCCCAGCAAGATTGGTGGCGCGTCGGCGCGGTGGCAGTGCGTAGCGTGATGCGCACCGCCGAGGACGGAGGCCGGGGCGCGAGCGGTCCAGGTGTTGGACGCGCTCGGCACCCCGTCATGGCGTCACCTTTTCAGGCCACCATGTCCTTCAGCGCCTTCAGCGCGGAGGCCTTCACCACGTTGCGGGCCGGCTTGGCCTTGAACGTCGTGGGCTCCTTGGTGAAGGGGTTGATGCCCTTGCGCGCCGGAACCGCGGGCTTGCGGACCAGGCGCAGCTTGAGCAGACCCGGCAGCGTGAAGATGCCCGGGCCGCCGCGGCCGGAGAGGTCCTGCTTGATGATGCTGGCCAGGTTATCGAACACGCTGGCCACCTGCTTGCGGCTCAGGCCGGTGGCGGTGGCGAGGTCCGTGAGCACCTGGCTCTTGGTGCGCGCCTTGCCGCCCTTGCCGCTCTTGCCGCCCTTGGCCGCCTTGCTTGCCTTCTTGGACGCCATTGTCATTCCTCGTTGTTGGGAAAAAGGTGATCCCCCGTCGACGGAACCGCGCGGGCCCGCGCACGGGAGGCGGCCTCATAATGTTTCCGCGGCGCTGTCCACAAGCGTTTTCTGCGACGGATCCGTGCTTCACAGCCCCAGGAAGGTCAGCAGCGCGCCCAGGTCCTCGTCGGAAAGCGTCTCCCGCGCAAAGAACGGCATGTTGCCTCCCACGCCGTAGAACTGCCCGTGGCGCACCTTTTCCACGAACACCAGCGCGTGGCTCACGCCAGGAAACAGCGCGTCGTACTCGGAGCGCACTTCCGGCAGCACCGGCGCCAGCTCGGTGAGGCGGCCCGCTCCGTCGTGGATTGCGCCGTGGCAGGACTGGCACGCCTCCGCGTACACCACCGCGCCCCGCCCCGGGTCCCCCCTCGGCACGTCCGAAACGTTCCCCACCACCGTCATGGGACGCCAGCGCAGCCCGTCGGGCGGCCGGCCCGGGGAGATGCTGGCCAGGTATTCGTACAGGGCCTTCCCCCGCTCGTCGTCACGGCCCAGTCTCTCCCCGCGCATGAAGTACACCAGGCAGAAGTTCACCGCGGAGAGCAGGTCGCGCTCCATGCCGCCAAACCAGCGTGTCCGTTGGGTCACGCCCTCCAGACTGCGACCGGCAATCATCGTCGGTCCCTCCGACGACGTGGCGTGACAGGTGGCGCACGAGAACGCATTGAACCGACTGCTGCTGAGCGCCGTGGTGTTGAACAGCTCCCGTCCGTACTCCACCGCCGTGACCTGACGAGGGTAGGGGCCGGGGACGTCACAACTCATGCCGGCGCCGGCCAACAGCACCAGCGTGGCAACCAGGACGCGCATCATCGGACCACCTTCACGGCGTCGGGGTAGACGCCCACCGGCGTGGCGCGCACCACCGCCAGCACCGCCGTGGCCAGCGTGACCACCGTGCCCGGGCCCCGGTGATCGCCTTCGCAGACCAGGAACGTGTGGGTCCCGTCGGGGGAGGGCTCCAGGGCGTGTGCGTTCTCGCAGGTCTCCGGGCCCATGGTGAGGATGGGGCGCGCCAGCTCCAGCGTGGTGGTGTCGACGAGGGCCACGCTCGCGCTCTCCCGGATGGGCACCATGAAGCGCGTGCCGTCGTTGTTGAAGAAGCCGAACATGGGGCTGGCGTCGAACGTGGGGCCGGCGGTCCAGGTGCCGGTGGTGGGGTCGTAGATGCGCAGGCTCTGGCTCTTCAGGCAGCTCACCCACAACTTCCCGTCGACAGGATGGATGCTCAGCGCGTAGGGCTCATGGCGCGTGGCGTCGGGGCCGGTGATGGGGCTCTCCCCCACGTCCACCGTGGTGACGACGGGCGGCGTGCTCGCGAGATCCACCACGCCAACCTGGTCCGCCAGCGCGCAGGCCACGTAAAGGGTGTTGCCGTCCTGGCTCTGCACCATGCCATGCCCGCCGGCACACACCGGGAGCAGCGGCTGCTTCTCCATGGTCTCCCCGTCGACAATCGCCACCGTGCTGGCCATCTCCGCCAGGCTCCCGCCCCGCGAGAGCACCTCCTGCACCTTCACGAGGTCGTAGTGGGAGACAAACAGCGTCTTCCCGTCGTGGGCCAGCAGGATGTCGCCGGGGCTGCGGTCCACCACCACGGAATCCAGCGGCAACAGCGTGCGGGCATCCACCTTCAGCAGCCGTCCGCGCGCGTTGCCGGTGCCGTGGGAGCCGTGGGGTCCGCTGCCGGTGCCGGGCACGTAGTTGCTGATGGGGATGAACAGGTGCTCGCAGCCCTCGTCGCAGGCGACGTGGTGCGGTCCCTCCGTCTCGGGCGGCAGGAAGCCCACGGGCGCCTCGAAGAGCTCGGCCTGGTCCTCCAGGGAGAGGAAGGTGAGGGTGTCGTCGGAGTTGTTGGTGGTGACCAGCATCCCCGCGCCAAAGCCGTCCCAGTCCGTGGGCGCAGGCCAATGCTCGGTGAGGCTGAAGCTGATCGTCACGCCGGCGTCGGCCGTCTCCGTCGTGGTGGGAGCGCACGCCGCCAGCGCCAGGAGCGGAGCAAGCTGCCAGCCGCGCGTCATCACTGGATCCGGAAGCGACGCACCCCCGGAGCCTTGTACGGACCGTCGGTGATGCGGTTGCGCTCGAAGTACGCGGTGTAGATCTCCGCCGTGATCTCGACGTCACTCTGCGCCGTCAGCGCGGCCCACGCGTCCGCCTCCGGCGTCCAGCTGCCGTTGGTGGTGAGCACGGTGAAGTCGTCACGGCCGGGGATGTGGAAGATGAGCCAGCTGGCGTCCCCGGTGAGCTCCGGGCCGTGCGCGTGCGCCACCGAGAAGACCCCCAGGCCGGCGGGGCCGCGCAGCAGCGGAACGGCGGGGCCGGTGGCAGGCAATGCCGAGGCGAGCGGAGTGTTCCACACGAACGTCACCGGCGTGGCGGGGGTGAGCGTCTGGCCCTCGGTGGGGACCTGGAAGGTGCTGCCCTCGGTGGCGTCGTCGGTGGTGCGGCCCTTGGCGTCGACGAAAGCGCGCCACACCTCGTCCTGCGCGTCGCCGTCGTAGATGGGCTCCGGGCCGGGATCCGGGGTGGCCGCGTCGACGCCGCCGTGGCCCGCGTCGGCCATGAAGGGGAACGGCGGGCCCGCGGTGCACGTCAGCACCGTGCCGCAAACAAAGGCCACCGCCGCTGCCAATCGTCGTTGCATGGAAGGTCTCCCGCGTGAGGGGGCCGCGAGCCTAGCCCACGCCGGGGCGCACCATGGCGAAGCACGCCCGCGTTGTCAGTAGCCCTCCGCACGCTGACGGAGGCGCGAACATCCGGGATGACACGCCCGGAGCACCATGGTAGGCCGCCGGCACCATGGCCACGTTTGAACCCGCGCAGACGCAGCACCATGAAGCGCTCCAGCTTGCCTTGTCCCTGGTGGGGCCGGTGATGGTCGGCGCGGCGTACGTGCGTGCGCGCAAGGCCGCCGCCAATACGCCAAGCCAACCACCTCCCAAGCCCGCTCCTCCCGTCGCCCGCTGACCTCGGGTTTGCGCGCCGGGCTGCTGCTAGGTTCCCGCCCCGTGAAGAAGCACAGTGTTGCGTTGGCGTTGGTGCTGGGGACCCTGGGGGGCGCGGGGGCCTGGGCGCATGGCGGCGCGGGGGTTCCCTTCCTCAACATTGACCGGCCCGGCCCGGCGCAGATCATGGATGCCGAGGGCGTGGCGGAGCTGCGGTGGATTGACGCCGACCCCGACGACGACGCCAACATCGCCTTCAGCTTCTCCTCGGACCCGGACGTGCCGGCGCAGGCCCAGGCGCTGGTGGCCGGCCTCCCCGAGGACTGCGACCCATCCGACGCCGGCCCCGTCTACACCGGCGCCGCCGACGCGGGCGGGGATCTGACGGAGCTGTACTGTCGCTCCTACGCGGATGCGGGCGCGTGCAACCCGGACAATGACTGCTACGCGTGGGACGTCAGCGCGGTGGCGGAGGGGAACTACTTCATCCTCGGTGTCGTTGACGATCACTACCCGGACGGCGGCGGCGGCAACGTGCGCTTTGCGCGCAGCCGCGGCGTGGTGCGGGTGCGCAAGCCGGGCCAGAACGTGCCGCCGGCCATGCTGGTGACGGAGCCAGACGGCGTGGGCGACCTGGTGGACACCTGCTTCCGTGCCCGCTGGGTGGACGACGACCCCGACGACGACGCGATCATCGACCTGTACCTGAAGAAGTCCTTCAGCCAGCAGGAGCCGGTGCTGGTGGCGCAGGGGCTCTCCGAGGACGACGTGGAGAACGGCTTTGACGTGGACATCTCCGCCGGAGAGGACCTGGCGGACTACGAGGTCATTGCCGAGATCCGGGACAGCACGCACGCGCCGTGGCGCACGCGCAGCCTGGGTCGGGTCACGGTGTACCGGGCGGGCGCGCAGGACGGCGGGTGCGTGGGGACGCCGGTGGTGTGGCGTGACGGCG
>JBFMGU010000323.1:0-11062 GCA_040752415.1 Myxococcota bacterium | reverse complement strand
AGGCCAAGAGCGCGGGGATCGAGGGCGTGGTGGAGCTGCGGGTGGAGATCTTCGAGGACGGGACGGTGCGCAGCGCCAGGGTGGTTCGTGGCCTGGGCTACGGGCTGGACGAGGCGGCGGTGGAGGCGATGCGGCGGTTCCGGTTCAAGCCGGCCACTGTCGACGGGAAGGCGGTGCAGTACACCATCCCGCGCTACTCCTTCCGCTTTGAGCTGCAGGGTTGACGAGTTGGGCTTTTTCCTCCCGCGCGCGCCTGGACTAGCATCCGGCCCGTGACCACCGACGCGCATCCGGAACCGATCCACCTGATGCTGCGCGTGGACTTCCCGCACCTGGGGGAGCTTGCGCGGGCATGGACCGACGGGCTGTCGCCCGAGGGAACGCTCATTGTCACCGAGCAGCGCTTCCCCGTGGGAGAGCGGCTCCGACTGGGGCTGGGCTTCCCCGGGCTCATGGAGCCCCTCAGCATCGACGCCGAGGTGCTGGGTGAGCAGGACCCCAGCGTGCACCACGCCGCGGGCATGCAGGTGCGCTTCCTTCCCAGCTCCCCGGACCTGGCCAGGCTGCGTGCGCTGGTGGAGGCGGCGGGCCGGGAACCGGGGAAGGGGACGGGGCGCGGTTATCGGATCCTGCTCGTCGAGGACAACCCGCACACCACCGAGCTGTACGGCTATGCGCTCAAGCGGGTGCAGGGGGTGAGCCCGGAGGTGTCGGTGGAGTTCGCCGACAATGGGCTCACCGCCATGGAGCGGCTGAACCGGGCGCCCGCGGTGGACCTGGTCATCACCGACCTGCACATGCCGGTGATGGACGGCTTCACGCTCATCTCGCGCATGCGCGCCGACCCGCGCTTCAAGGCCACCCCGGTCTTCGTCATCACCGCGGGGGACCAGGAGGCGCGCGAGCAGGTGCTGGACCTCGGGGTGCAGGCGTTCATGCACAAGCCGGTGCGGCTCGCGCAGATCGTGGAGACGGTGCGCACGCTGCTGCACCTGGGGTGAACGCCCTTTACCGATGACACGAAGCCAGGGCGTTACAGCGGTCACGTCGAAGTCGTCACGCTTGAGTCATTCGGGTCGGCCGTCCTGCAGGGGTCCGAGCGAAAGCGGCACTTCATGCCGCAGTCCGAAAGGGTGCGGGCACCGCTCACTTCTGGTGGTGCGAGCGCCCGCACCCGCTTGACGTAGCGAACCGTGCCGGCCCGACTGTCCACCACGATCTCCGCGCCGGCACTTTCGGACTGCGGTATGAAGTACCGCTTTCGCTCGGACCGATGCGGCACAACCGGCCTCGATCGATTCAGCTGGTAACCAGCGCATTGGGAACCGCGACCGCCGTGGTTGTCGGCGGCACGAACACACTGGCAGGTCGGGCCTTCCCAGGCCACGGGGCGCTCTGCTAGCCACACCGTCATGACGAGCACGGTGCACGTGGTGGGGGCGGGGCCGTCGGGGCTGACGCTGGCGTCCTTGTTGGCGGACTTTGGCGCGGACCTGGGCCTGACCGAGGTCACCCTGCACAAGCGCTCCGCCGCCGAGAGCGACCGTCCCGCCCTGCGCGCGCTGCTGGAGCGCGGCGTGCTGCTCGCCGCCGAGGGGCCCACCCGCACCGCCCTGGAGGGCATGGGCGTGGAGGTGGCGTTCTCCCCCGCGGACGCGCTGACGCGCGCCACCGTCGTCGTGGACACCACCGGCGCGGCCGTGGCCAACAAGGACGCGCAGTACTCCGCGCTCACCGGCACGCGCGGCTTCGTGGCGGTGGGCGGGGACCTCTCCTTTGGCGCGCCGTTCATCCACGGCATCAGCGAGGACGCGCTCCGTCGTGGCACCGACCGCTTCCTCGCCATCCCCGACGTGGGCACGCACGTGGTCGCCCTGCTGTGCCACGCGCTGGCGCGCAAGCCCGACGGGAGCATGGGCCTGGAGGACAGTCGCTTCCTGCTCATGGAGCCCGCTGCCGAGCTCGGCACCGCCAGCGACTTCATTGCCAGCCCGGTCATCCAGCGCCACCCCGACCCGCAGTTCGGCACCCACCACGCCCGCGACGCCAGCCTGGTGCTGGGCGGCAACACCGCGCTGCCGGTGTTCTCCTCGTCGGTGGAGCTGCACACGCAGCTGCTCTCCACGGTGCACTTCCAGCTCCGCCTCGCCGATCCCATGGGCAAGAGCGAGCTGCTCTCCCGCCTGCGCGAGGAGCCGCGCGTGGCGCTCACCGAGAAGCTCTCCGCCAACCCCGTGGTCAGCTTCGCGCGCGACAATGGCTACGCCGGCCGGCTGCTGAACTCCCTGGTGGTGCCGCACGCGGCGTTGTGCGTGCACGGCAGTCGCAACGTGAATCTCGCCGGCTTCGCGTTCGCGGGGAGGACGGGGACGCAGCTGTACAGCGCCCTGTGCGCGGTGCTGTGGCTGATGGAGCCGGAGGGCATGGCTCGTCGGCTGGACGCGCTCAAGCCGTACATCTTTGCCGAGGTGTGAGCGTGCTGCGCGGCGTGCTCTGGCGCATGGGCGGGATCCTGGTGAGACCGGTGCGCACGCTCCTCTCCATCCTCCATGACGGCGAGGGCGACCCGCTGGAGCCCATCCTGCTCTCCATCCTCGTGGTGGCCGCGGCGTTCCCCATGACGGTGGCGCGCTACGCGCTGGCGGCGGAGGTCAGCGTTGCGGTGGCGCTGAGCCGGCTCTTCTCCGCCAACGGCTTCGTGTGGATGCGCCTGGTCAATGAGCTGATCTTCTGCGCCATTGCCGCCGCCGGCTTCTACCTGGTGGCGCTGCTCTCCCGACGACGCACCACCGCCGGCAACGCCATCACCGCCGGGCTGTACCTCTACGTACCCATGGCGGCGCTCACGCTGCTGGGCGTGCTCTTGACGCGGGCCGGGCTGAAGCTGCCCTGGCTGCCCAACCATCCCCTGGACGGCTGGTGGGTCTACGAGGGCAACCGCTTCCACCCCGAGCGCGTGGTCCTCAAGCTCGTGGTGGAGATGGCCTGGCCCACCGTGATCGGCCTGGGGGCGGCCTGGCGGACCTGGCGCTCTCGCCCGTCGTCGGCGGCGACCGGGAACCCCTGAAAGCACCGGGGATTTTTCGAGACGCGCGACAATTCCAGGCCACTTGCAAAAGACCTCCGCGCTGTGGTTTCCACGCATCCCCCGCGCGGTCGGGAACCTGGATGGAGGCCTAGGCCATGGCAGCAGGCGTGGAAGTGGTGGTCACGGGAATCGGTGCGGTCACGCCGCTGGGCGGTGGCGTGGCGGGCTTCAGGGACGCGGTGCTGGAAGGCCGCAGCGGCGTGGTCACCATCACCGAGTTCAAGAACGACGACATGCCGGTGCACATTGGCGGCATGGTGCGCGGTGGCTTTGACGTCACCAAGCTCCTCAGCCCCGAGCAGATCCCACACGCCTCGCGCGTGGTGCAGATGTCCCTGGCCGCCGCCGCGGAGGCGCTGGGCCCGGACCCCGACGCCGCGCTGCGCGACCGTCGCCGGGTGGGCGTGGTGCAGGGCGTGTGCTCCGGCGGCCTGGAGGTGCTGACCCACGAGCTGGACGTGTTGTGGAACCAGAGCGCCGGGTCGCTGAGCTCCATTGCCGTGCCGCAGCTCATGGACAGCGCCACCAGCGCGTGGATTGCGCAGAAGTGGAACATCACCGGGCCCGCCTACTGCGTGGCCACCGCGTGCGCCACGAGCATGGACTCGCTGGGGTTGGCGGTGGACATGATCAAGAGCGGGCGGGTGGACGCGTGCCTGGCCGGCGGTGGCGACGCGGCGGTGACCCGCTTTGTGATGAGCGCGTTCGCCAATGCGCGTGCCTTGAGCCGCAACAACGACAACCCCGCGCTGGCCAGCCGCCCCTTCGACAAGGAGCGCGACGGCTTCGTGATGGGTGAGGCGGCGGTGGTGCTCTTGCTGGAGCGTCGTGACCGGGCGGAGAAGCGCGGGGCGAAGATCCTGGCGCGCCTGGCCGGCTACGGCGCCACCAATGACGCGCACCACCTCACCAGCCCACGCCCCGACGGCAGCGGCCTGGCGGCGGCCATGAAGCAGGCGCTGGAGGCCGGCGGCGTGGCTCCCACCGACGTGGGCTTTGTCAGCGCGCACGCCACCAGCACCGAGCAGGGCGACGTGGCCGAGGCGGCGGCGCTCAAGGCGGTGTTCGGCAGCCACGTGGAGAAGCTGCCGGTGGGCGCCACCAAGAGCCTGGTGGGGCACAGCCTGGGCGGCGCGGGCGGGGTCAGCTCCATGGCGGCCATCCTCGCCGTCACCGACGGGATCCTGACCCCGTGCATCAGCTACCAGAACCCCGACCCCGACTGCGCCATCAACGTGGTGGCGGGCAAGGCCCAGCGCGCCAAGGTGAGCTACGCCATTGCCAACGCCGCGGGCTTTGGCGGCCACAACAGCACGCTGCTCTTTGGCGCTCCGTGACGCCGTGAATCACGTGGGAGGCAGCACCGCCTCCACGCGCTGACGCAGGTCCACCGCGTCCTCATTGGAGAGGATCTCTCCCGCTTGTTGCAGCGCCTCGTCCAGCAGGCTCTGCAGCGCCGCGGCCATGGCGTGCACGCCGCCGGTGTTCTCGCGGGCCAAGGCCAGGACCTCGTCGGGGTCCAGCGGCTCGGCCAGGGAGAGGCCCTTGAGCGCGGGAGCGTGTTGCGGCGGCGGGGTGGCCACCAGCTCCCGCACCGCGTCGCCGGCGCCAAAGCCCGCGCGGTCCAGCACGCGCAAGACCAGGTTCAGCGCCAGGCATTGGTGGGTGACGTGCTGGGTGGGCTCGGGGCTGGGGCCCTTGGGTGCGCCGCCCTCCACCGAGAGATGTCCGGCCTGCAGGAGCTTGGCGAGGTCGCGCAGGCCCTGGCGCTTGCCCAGCGCGGAGCGTTCCAGCAGCTCCTCCCCGGTGAGATTGCGCTTGGCGCTCGCGGCCAGCTGCCACAGCGCGTGCTCGCTCTCACTGATGGCCTCCGGCGGGGTGAGCAGCTCGAGGTGGAGCGGCTCCTGGAGCGGGGGCAGGGTGGCCTGGAGCGCGCGCACCTCGTCGAGCGCCTGGGCGGCGCGGGCCAGCAGCGCGTCCAGGGAGAGCCCAAAGCGCATGGGCCGCTCCGGTGGGGGCGCGGCGGAGAAGACCAGCGTGGCGTTCTCCTCCAGGCACGCCGCCTCCAGGATGTGCGCCGCCTGGTCCACCAGCCCCGCGCGCAGCTGCGCCATGGAGATGAAGCCCAGGTCCACCAGGCACCGGCCCAGCTTGCGCCCTTCCTTCATCATCTCCGCGGCGATCAGCACCTGGTCCAGGGAGACGCGCCCCTGGCGCCACAGCACCTCGCCCAGGCGGTCCGCGACGTGGTCGCTGCGCGCGCCAATGAACTGCCCCCCCTCGAAGTGCAGCGTGCGGCTCCCGCGCGGGTCCTTGACCACCAGCGCGCCGTTCAGCCGCGCCTCCGCCACCACGCGCACCACGCCCAGCGTGCCCAGCGCGCGGGAGGAGCACGCCAGCCACGGGCCGCAGTCCGGCGCGGCCAACAGCAGCAGCTGCTCATTGCTCACCACCAGGGTCCGCTGCAGTGCAGTCACACGACCTTCCGGGCTCTGATCCACCATGAAGCTGCACCCCGCGCGGCAGATCGACGTGGGATCCTCTCCCAACAGATCACGGAGCGGCAAGGGTGAAAGCGGACGCAAGCGTTGCCAGAAGCGGAAAGGTGCGGAGGTGTCCGCGTTGTGTGACGACGAGCTACATGCAGACGTTGAGGCCGTCGCCGCGGTCCATGCAGAGAGACAACCCCAGCAAGGTGCAGGCGACCAGCGAGGGCATGAGCGATGCCTACCAGCCGCGGTGACGGGTCGTCACGTGGGGTGAGGGCGCGGTGTATGGTGCACCCGCTTCCACGGAGATGACGATGACGAGACCCCTGGCCTGGCGGACCCCCACGATGGGGATGGCGCTGTTCCTGACGTTGACGGGTTGCACCAGCACCGGCACCACCCCGACGGAGGAGGAATCCACCAGCTCCAGCGGCGGGATCACCACCAGCTCGTCGGTGGCGTCGGGAACCAGCGGCTCGTCGTCGAGCTCCTCTTCCGGCGGCATCAGCAGCGAGGCGTCGTCCTCCTCCGGCACGGTGGGCTCCAGCAGTTCCAGCGGAGCCACGTCGTCGGGCAGCGCGAGCACGTCCTCCGGTTCCTCCAGCGGGGAGAGCTCGTCGTCGGTGTCGTCGTCGTCGTCGGGCGCCAGTTCCTCCACGGGTGGAACCTCTTCCTCGTCGGGTGGGGTGGGCAGCGCTTCCTCCTCGTCGTCGACCTCCTCGGGGACGGCGGGGTCGGGCAGCACGTCCTCCAGCACGTCCAGCTCCACCTCGTCCTCGTCATCCAGCAGCGGCGGTCCCGCGGAAGACTGCGCCAACACCACCGACGACGACCTCGACAACGACGTGGACTGCGCGGATTCCGACTGCGCCACCGCGGCGGTGTGCGGGACCGTGGTGATCAACGAGGTGGACTACGACCAGCCCAGCACGGACACCGCGGAGTTCGTGGAGCTCTTGAACGCGGGCAGCGGCCCGGTGGTGCTGGACGGCGTGACGCTGGAGCTGGTCAACGGCAACAACGGCCTGATCTACGAGAGCATCCCGCTCAGCGGCACGTTGGCGTCGGGGCAGTACCTGGTGGTGGCCAGCCCGGGGCTCACCGGGATTGGCGCCGGCGCGGTGGTGGTGCCCTTCCCCAGCGGCACCGACAGCTTCATCCAGAACGGCGGCCCCGACGGTGTGGCGCTCTACGACCACACGCACCACACGCTGCTGGACGCGCTCTCCTACGAGGGCAGCCTCACCAACGCCGCCGTCGACGGCCAGACGCTGAGCCTGGTGGAAGGCACCGCCACCAGCGTCATTGACGACGTGGGCGCCACCACCCCCAGCCGCTCACTCATCCGCTTCCCCGACGGGCAGGACACCGGCGACGCGCAGGCCGACTGGGCGGCGACCACCGCGGTGACCCCGGGCGCGGCGAACATGGTGCCCGCGGAGGACTGCACCAACACGCTGGATGACGACGTGGACGGCACCGTGGACTGCGCGGATGACACCTGCACCTTCACCGAGGCGTGCGGCTGCTACGCGGAGACCTGCGACAACAACGTCGACGACGACTGCGACACCCTGGCGGACTGCGAGGACCCGGACTGCGACGGGCTGGCCTGCGGCGCCAACGGGCTCATGTGCATCAGCCTGGCGTGCGAGTGTGAGAGCGCCGTGGAGGTGTGCGGCAACACCACCGACGACGACTGCGACGGCCTGGCGGACTGCGAGGATGCCGGCTGCGACGGGCAGGTGTGCTCCGACGTGAACGAGGTGTGCATCAGCCAGGTATGCCAGTGCGCGGGCAGCGGACCGGAGACCAGCTGCGGGGACACCAGCGACAACGACTGCGACGGCGCGGTGGACTGCGCGGACACCGACTGCGACGGGCTGAGCTGCGGCCTCTCCGGCCAGACCTGCGGGAGCCTCACCTGCAACTGCCTCACGGGAAGCAGCGAGACACTGTGCGGCGACGGCACCGACGACGACTGCGACGGCGCCACCGACTGCGAGGACGACGAGTGCAACGGGCAGTCCTGCAACGCCTACGGCGGCCTGTGCGCGCTGGCAACGGCGGAGTGCCTGTGCCCCAGCGGCAACACCACCGAGGTGTCCTGCACCAACACCAGCGACGACGACTGCGACGGCCTGGCGGACTGCGAAGACCAGGACTGCGACGGGCTGGGCTGCGGTGACTTCGGGCTGGTGTGCAGCGGGCTGGCGTGCACCTGTCCGGCGGGCACCTCGGAGGTCTGCGACAACACCAGCGATGACGATTGCGACGGCGTGGCGGACTGCGCGGACCCCGACTGCGACGGCCTGGCGTGTGACGCCAACGGCAGCGTGTGCGCGCTGGCGACCGTGGAATGCCTCTGCCCGGGCGGCACGGTGGAGCAGGACTGCACCGACGTGACGGACAACGACTGCGACGGCGCGGTGGACTGCGCGGACACCGACTGCGACACGGTGCCGATCTGCCTGGTCCCGACGGTGAGCGCGGTGGACTACGCGGTGATTGCGCACGGCGGCCAGCTGGTGGCGACGGGACGCAAGCTCACGGGCGCCACCTCGGTGACGGTGGGCGGCGTGGCGCAGGTCTTCACGGTGGATTCCGACACGCAGATCACCGTCACCGCGCTCGACGACGCCACGCCGCTGGGCGCGCAGGACCTGACGGTCACCACGCCCAACGGGACGGCCACGCCGTACAACGTCACGGTGATCCGGCTGCAGATCAATGAGCTGGACTCGGACACGCCGGGCGTGGACGCAGCGGAGTTCGTGGAGATCAGCGCTGGCGTCCCCTACGTGTCGCTCGCGGGTTACTCGCTCATTGGCTGGAACGGGTCGACCGACGTCAGTTACCTGGCGGTGGACCTGAACGCGTCCACCGACGCCAACGGGTTGCTCCTCCTCGGGAACACTGGCGTCTTGCCGACCCCCGCGATCACTTGGCCCGGCAACACCCTGCAAAACGGCCAGGACGCCGTGGGCATCTATCAGGCGGCGGCGAGCAACTTCCCCAACAACACCGCCGTCACCGCGAGCGGGCTGATCGACGCGCTGGTGTATGAGACCGGGGACACCGACGATCCCACGCTGCTGGACACGCTGCTTGGACCGACGGGAACCCCGGGCCGCGTGCAGCTGGATGAGGCTGCGACCCCTGGTCCTTCGGACGCCCAGTCGGTGCAACGGTGCGCGGATGGGCGTCGTGACGGCCGCCGGTTCAGCGTGCTCGCGCCCCCCAGCCCGGGCAGCGCCAACCTCGCCCCACCCTGTCCGTAGGTCCATGCCTTGCGTCGGATTGTGCAGCTGGTGATGCCCGCGGTGCGGGTGTGTTACGGGCGGCGCAGGCATGTCCCCGGCGTGAGGGAGCCGGTGGCGGAAGCGGTGACGTCGTGACACAACGCGCCCGCGCATGAAGTACGCGTGGCGGTATCCGCTGGTGCACGCCGCCACGCTGGCGCTGGCGCCGCTGTTGTTCCTGCAGGGACGCTGGACTCGCGCGCGCACGCCCCGCCTCCCCGACGCGCCCGGCGCCGCCGAGGGCACGCATGCTGGCGACGGGGACGCGGTGCGGTTGCTCGTCGTCGGGGAGTCCCCGGTGGCCGGCGTGGGGCACGGCTCGCACGAAAGCGCGATCGGGGGTCAGCTCGGCGCGGCGCTCGCGCAGGTCAGTGGGCGCACGGTGTGGTGGAAGGCGCGCGGCATCACCGGCACGCGCGTGATGGACTACGTGACGACGCTGCAACGCGAAGACTGGCAGGAGCACGCCGACGTGTGCGTGGTGGTGTTCGGTGTCAATGACACCACCGGGCTGCGCTCGCCCACCCAGTTCTCCCGCGACATGCACACGCTGCTGGCCACCCTGCGCACGCGGGTGACGACGTCACGCGGGGCGGTCCTGCCGCTCATGCTGGCGGGGGTGCCGCCGTTGCACGCCTTTCCCGCGTTGCCCCAGCCGCTGCGCACGGTGATGGGGTGGCGCTCGGCGTGCCTGGATGCGTCGCTGGCGGAGCTGGCGGGCCGCACACCGCACGCGGCGCACGTCCCCACGCCCATCCGCGACGACGGAGATTTCGTGGAGGACGGGTATCACCCGGGGCCAGTAGGATGTCGCGATTGGGCGCGCATGCTGGCGCCGCACCTGTGGGGACTGATGCAGCGCGCGTGTCGATCCGGTTGACAAACCGCACCACCTGCCCGACGAGAGCTGGCAATGACTCAGCCGGTGGTGCCGTGCGCAGCGGGAACGCGCATCCTGCACATGCGCAAGATCGTCGAGGAGCGGCACGGCGCGGCGTTCCTCCAGAAGGCGCTGGCGGAGCTGCCGGAACCGCTGCGTGAGGAGTATCTGGGCGCGTCCGCGGTCTCCTGGGTGCCCACCGCCACCGAGTACGCCGTCCACGACGCCATCGCGCGCGCGTTGGGCCAGGAGCCGCTGGCCTTCCACGAGAAGCTGTTGCGTGAAGCCATGGAGCGCTCCTTCAAGACGCTGTGGCGCATCCTCCTCAGCTTCACCTCCGACGAGGCGCTGATTGCCCGCACGCCGCTCATCTACTCCCGCACTCGCAACGTGGGGGAGATGCAGGCGCGACTGGTGTCGCCGGGACGGGCGGAGCTGAACTTGCGCGGGTATCCCGGCATTGCCGTGCGCGACGTGCGCTCGCTCTCGGCGGGGTTGGAGACGGTGCTCACGCTCACCGGACGCGAGGGCGCGCAGGTGGCCGGGACGTTGAATGGCGAGGGAGCGGTGTTCCAGGTGACGTGGAGCGCGTGAGCGGTCAGGGCCCGCGGTTCTCCCGCACCGCGCCCGCGGTGGTGGACAGCTCCGCCGAGAAGAGCACCATCAGGTCGTCGAGGGTGACCATGCCGGCCAGCGTCCCGTCGTGGTGCAGGATGGGGAGGCGCCGCACCCCCGCCTGGCGCATGCACGCGGCGGCGGAGTCGATGTTGTCGTCGTCGTAGACGAAGGCCAGGTCGCGGCTCATGATGTCGCCCACCGGCGTGCGCGCGGCGTCGCGGCCCTCCGCCACCACGCGCATCACGAGGTCCCGGTCGGTGAGCATGCCCACGGGTTTTCCGTCGTCGGTGACGACCACGGCGCCCACGTGCGACTCGTTCATGCGCTGCGCGGCCTCCAGCGCGGACTGCTGCGTCGTGGTGGACACGATGTGCTTGCGACAGAACCTTTCCAGGGACATGGCGGCCTCCCGACGTGGTGGCTCACCGTGCATGTACCGACGGGATGGGCCGGAGTCCGCAGCGGAGGCACGGCCACAGGCGGGATTCCGCCAGGTGCCACGAAGGGAACCCGGCCCAGGGGGACGACGGGGGGTGGAACGTGTCACCACTCGGGGATGGTGGCGGGTCGGCCCCCCCACCCGGCCGCCTCACGATTTCACCGATTTCTCGTCGTGGCGGCCGACCTCCCCCACGGCGTGGGGAGGCGTAGATGTGCCGCGTCCGCTGGGCGCACAAGGCGCGAC
>JBFMGU010000322.1:0-11165 GCA_040752415.1 Myxococcota bacterium | reverse complement strand
GACCCTACCGCTGACTGCCCGGGAGGGGGAGAGGGAGGGGGAGAGGGCGGGGGAAAACCTAGCGCCCGGCGCTCTCAGCGGCTCGCGCGACGGTCCAGCGCCGCTCCCACCAGCCCCACGAACAACGGGTGCGGCTTGAACGGCTTGCTCTGGAACTCCGGGTGGAACTGGCACCCGATGAAGAACGGGTGATTCGGCAGCTCCACCATCTCCACCAGCTTGTCGTCGGGCGACGTGCCGCAGAACACCAGCCCCTTCTGCTCCAGCTGGGCGCGGTACGTGTTGGACACCTCGTAGCGGTGACGGTGTCGCTCGCTGACCTTGCCCGCGCCGTACAGCTTGCGCGCCAGCGTGGCGTCCTTCAGCAGGCACGGGTAGCTGCCCAGGCGCATGGTGCCGCCCTTGTCGGTGACGCCGTGCTGCTCGCCCATCAGGTCAATCACCGCGTGCTTGCACTCCGGCGCAAACTCGCGGCTGTTGGCCCCGTCGAGATTCGCCGCGTTGCGCGCGTACTCGATGACCGCCATCTGCATGCCCAGACAGATCCCGAAGAACGGCAGCCCCGTCTCCCGCGCGTGCCGGATGGCGGCAATCTTCCCCTCGCCCCCACGCTCACCAAAGCCGCCGGGCACCAGGATGCCGTCCACGCCGTGCAGCACCTTGTCCGGGCCCTGCTTCTCCACGTCCTCGCTGTCCAGGTGGCGCAGCACCACGCGCGCGTTGTGGTGGATGCCCGCGTGGGTCAGGGACTCATTGATGGACTTGTAGCTCTCCACCAGCCCCACGTACTTCCCCACGATCCCGATGACCGTCTCCCGCTCCGGCTTCTTCACGCGGTCCACCACGTACTGCCACTTCTCCATGGTGGCGGGGCGGCTCCAGATGTTGAGGAACTCGGCCAGCTTGTCGTCCAGGCCCTCGTCGCGGAAGCGCAGCGGCACCTCGTAGATGCAGTCCACGTTGGGCGCGTTGATGACCGCGCCGGGGTCCACGTCGCAGAACAGCGCAATCTTGGAGCGGATCTCCTTGGAGAGCGGCCGGTCGGAACGACACAAGAGGATGTGCGGCTGGATGCCGATGTTGCGCAGCTCCGCCACGGAGTGCTGCGTGGGCTTGGTCTTCGTCTCGCCGGCGGTGGAGATGTACGGCACCAGGGTCAGGTGCACGTAGACCACGTTCTCCTGCCCCACGTCCCGACGGAACTGTCGCGCCGCCTCCAGGAACGGCAGGCTCTCGATGTCACCCACCGTGCCGCCAATCTCGACGATGAGGATGTCATTCCCCTCGGCGCACGCCTGGATGGAGGCCTTGATCTCGTCGGTGATGTGGGGAATCACCTGCACGGTCTTGCCCAGGTACTCGCCCTTGCGCTCCTTGCTGATCACCGACTGGTAGATCTTCCCGGTGGTGACGTTGTTCTTCTTGCCCATGCGGGCGGAGGTGAAGCGCTCGTAGTGGCCCAGGTCCAGGTCGGTCTCCCCGCCGTCCTCGGTGACGTAGACCTCGCCGTGCTGGAACGGGCTCATGGTGCCGGGATCCACGTTGATGTACGGGTCCAGCTTCATGTGGCTGATCTTCAGCCCGCGGTTCTCCATGAGCGCACCCATGGACGCCGCGGCAATGCCCTTGCCCAGGGAGCTCACCACCCCGCCCGTCACAAAGATGAACTTGGTCCGTGCGCGTGCCATGGCTTCACTCCAACCCCTGCCCCAACGTGTGGGCGCGTGCGTAGGGCCCGCCGCGTTGTGCCGTCAAGCGTGACCGGATCTGGGCGCCCTTCTTCTAGCGGCACGCCTCACGTTCCGCATGAGGACACGCGCCGGATGCCACCGGGATGCAGGAACGGCACCGTTTGGGGGGCGGATCACCCGCCTTCGCAGATCTGCCGCACCACCACCGAGGCCGCGAACAGCCCGAACGCCCCGGTCACAAAGCTGGCGCTCCCGTCGATGACGCTCTTCTCCTCACACTCGTTCACCCCGTTGTCGCCGTTGGGGCAGACGCAGCGGAAGCCCTCCTCTCCGTCGTAGGGGACGGGGAAGGGGCCGCGCCGCTGCTCGTCGGAGAACACCGCGGTGATCCCGCTGTCCTCCGGCGCCAGCGCGTACTTCTCCCGCAGGATCTTCTTGAGCGCGCGCGCCAGCCCGCAGGTGTGCGTCTGGTGCAAGGGCGCCACCTGGATGCGCGTGGGGTCCCACTTGCCCGCGCTGCCCAGGCACGTCACCACCGGGATGCGACGCGCCGTCAGCGTGGCCAGCAGGTGCGCCTTGGCGCTGATGTTGTCGATGGCGTCAATGGCAAAGCCCAGGTCCGAGGGGATGAGCTGGTCGGCGCGCGCGCCGTTGTAGAAGGCCCGCTTGGCGTGGATCACCGCCTGCGGGTCCACCAGCTGCAGCCGCTCCCGCATGATGTACGCCTTGGGCTTGCCCACGTTGCCCTTGAGCGCGTGCAGCTGGCGGTTGGTGTTGGTGACGCACACGTCGTCAAAGTCCACGACGGTCAGCGTGCCCACGCCGCTGCGGGCCAGGCTCTCGGCGGCAAAGCTGCCCACGCCGCCCAGGCCGTAGACGGCCACGTGGGCCGCGCGCAGGCGGGTGAAGCCCTCGGCGCCGGTGAGCCGCACCAGCCGGTCAAAGCGACGGTGGGGCGTGATCACCTCCGCCTCCTTGGCCGCCGGGTTGGGGGTCTGGGGCGCGTGGTGCTGGCAGCTGTGCTGGGTGGTGGTGACCATCGGGTGGACTTCCTGCGTGATTCGGGATGGGACGAAGCCATCTCATAGCGCCCCGCCACCGCCTGTCCACAGGCCTTCCGGCCCGGCGGGAGCTTGTCCGCAACCTGCGTGGTCCGCGCCGCCTGGGGTGGGGGCAAATACTTTGACCGCCGTGGGCGGGCTGGCTAGCGTCCGCGCCAAGGTGGGACAGGCAACGGCCGGATGGCCTTCTCTTGCACCGCCGCCCAACGCGCCCCGAGATGGGCAGGGAACCACGGCATGTCCAAAAGCATTTTCGTCGTTGATGCGGATCAGGCGTTCACGGACACCCTGCTTCCGTCGCTGCAGTCGAGCGGGTTCACCACCAAGGTGATTGCCGACGGCAAGGAAGCGCTGGACGTTGCCAAGGCGGAGCGGCCGGACCTCATCGTGTTGTGCGTGGAGCTGCCCAAGATGAGCGGCTACTCCATCTGCAACAAGCTCAAGAAGGACGACGACCTCAAGGGCATCCCGCTCATCATCTCGTCCAGCGAGGCCACGCCGGAGACCTTCGAGCAGCACAAGAAGCTCAAGACGCGCGCGGAGGAGTACATCATCAAGCCCTTCGCCGCCGACGCGCTCATCGAGAAGATTGGCGCGCTGATTGGCCTGCCGGAGGTGCCGGCGGCCGCGGAAGCCGGCGGTGGCGACGACCTGGACTTCGCCAGCCTCACCAGCGATCCGGAGCCCGCCCCCGCGCCCGCCGACAGCGCCGAGGACGCCCTGGCCGCACTGGGCGGGGAGTCCCTGGACTTCGGCGACAACCTGCAGGTGGAACCCGAGCCTCCGCCGCCTCCCCCGCCGCCGCCCAAGCCGGCTCCCGTTGCCGCCAAGCCCGCGCCCGCCGCCAAGCCCGCGCCCGCCCCGGCCCGCGACCCGCTGGATGACCTGGAGGCGCCCGTCGCCAAGCCCGCGCCCGCCGTCGCCAAGCCCGCCGTCCCTGCTCCGGCCCGTCCCGCTGCGGCCCCGGTGGCGGCGGCCAAGCCGTCCATCCCGCCGCGCACCAGCACGCCGCCGGTGGAGGTGGTGAAGCCGGACCCGGAGACGGAGAAGGCGCTGAAGGAGGCGCGCAAGGAGAACGCGGACCTCAAGGCGCAGATGGCGGCGTTGCAGACCAAGCTCAAGGCTGCCGAGGAAGCCGCCAGCAAGGCGCGCAGCGCCGAGGGCGAGGGCAAGAGCAGCGCGGCCAGCTCCGCCAAGGAGATCCTGTCGCTGAAGGAGCAGCTCAACGCGCGCGACAAGGAGATCATCTCGCTGAAGGACCAGGTCTTCGCCAAGGAGAAGGAGGTCGTCGAGAAGGCGGAGCAGGCGGGAGAGCTGGAGCAGCGCATTGCCGGCATGGAGTCCGCCAAGGCCGACCAGGAGGTGGAGATCGCCACGTTGCAGACGCGCCTGCAGAGCGCGGAGCAGCACCTGGCCGACGCGGAGGCCCAGGCGGAGAGCCGCGTGGCGGACCTCAACAACCAGCTCGCGGAGGCGCAGCAGCGCGCCGCCGACGCGGAAGCGCTGGGCACCGAGGTGACCGAGCTGCGCGCCCGCGTGGAAGAGCTGGAAGGCCAGCTGCGCGCCGCGCAGGAAGAGGCGCAGCAGAACGAGGACCGCGCCGTGAAGGCCTACAAGAAGCTGAAGACGGAGGAGGAGATCAAGAAGCGCCTCCGTCAGGCCCTGGACGTGGCGCAGCAGCTGGTCAACGGCACCGTGGCGGAAGAGAGCCAGGACGCCGGAGAGTCCATCGACGCGTGAGCCACGGCGCGCGCCCCTCACCGCGCGCCCCGCGTCTTTCTCCTCGACAGATTCAGCCCGCGCGACCGCCACGCGTGCGTCGCGCCACCAGCACGCCGAGCCAGATCACCAGGCACGCCAGGTTCGCCGCGCCCAGCGCACCGGCGGGCCCACCCGCGGCCACGCCCAGGCGGAACAGCCCCAGGCTGAGGAAGAACAGGTTGCCCAGCGCGGCGGAGAGATACGCGCTCCCCGTCGGTGACGCGGCCGCCGCGCCCGACGAGGGCCAGGGTAGCCAGCGTCGCGTGCGCTTGAGGTACTCCTGGTACGGCGCGCCCAGGGAGCGCGTGAGCAGTTGCTCCTCGTGGGAGACCATGGTGTTGAGCGCCAGGAAGAAGAGCACGCACAGGATGAGCCAGCTGGGCGCGGGGGCCCACAGCGCGGTGGCGGCGGCAAAGAAGAGGAACGTGCCGGCGTAGAGCGGGTTGCGCAGGAAGCGGTACGGACCGCCGGAGACCAGGCCCGCCGTCTCGCCCTGGCCGTAGACCGCGGCGCCCAGTCGCGCTTCCGCGGTCACGCGCAGGAGGAACGCCAGCACGCACAGGGCGCCGGTGACGGCGAGCGTGATGGTCGGCGTGTCCTCGAACCAGCGCCACAGCTGGCGGTCCCACCAGGAGCGCGCCGCCCCCTCGCGACCAGCGTAGATGGCCGAGAGCATGCCCGCGCCAAAGGCGCCCACCATGACCGCGAGTCGATGTTGGAAGAGGAGCGCGCCCATGATGGGGGCACCGTCGGGCGGCGCCGCGGGCGCGTCAAGGCGACTTCAGCTTGATGTTCTCCAGCGGCAGCTTCACGGCCACCACGCTGTCCAGCGTCTTGCGCACCTGCTCCACCACCTTGGGATGGAACTCCTTGCCCAGCATCCAGCGCAGGAACTTCTCGTCCTCACGCAGCAGCTGCTTCAGCGTCCGGCCTTTGTACTTGCCGAAGTTGATCGCGTACTCGCCGTTGGCGTTCTTCACCAGCTTGCCGGCGGGATCCACGAAGCGCCCCTGCGGCTCCGGCGCCAGTCCGTGCAGCCCCTCCACGTCCTGCGGCAGCTCCGGGTGCTTCTCCAGCTGCGCGGCCAGCACCTCCATGGTGGCCAGCACGTCGCCCATGGCGGTGTGCTTGTCCTTGTGCTCCTTGCCGCAGAAGAAGCGCAACGCGCCCTCCAGGCTGTGGCTCACCAGGCGCTGGAAGATCTCGTAGGTGTCCACCACGCGCACGTCGTCAAACGGGCTCTCCAGACCGGCGCGTTCGAACTCCGTGTGCAACATGGGCAGGTCGAACTTGCGCACGCTGTGGCCCGCCAGGTCCGCGCCCACGAAGTGCGGACGCAGCTGCGCGGCCACCTCCGCGAACCTGGGCGCGCCCTTCACGTCGGAGTCCTTGATGCCGTGGATGCGCGTGCTCTGCTCCGGGATGGGCATCCCCGGGTTGATGCGCATCTGCACCTCCACGCGGGATGCGTCGGGCGCCAGGCGCACCAGCGCCACCTCGACAATCCGGTCGCGCGTCAGGTCCGTCCCCGTGGTCTCCAGGTCCACGAAGACCAGCGGTCTGTTCAGCTTGGGCAGCGCCACAGTGGGTCCCGGGCTCAGGTCATGCCGGGCGGCAGCTTCACCTTGAAGCGCTTCACCGCCCACTCACGCGCAAACGCCAGCGTCAGGCAGAAGCCGAACATGCGGCTGGTCCGACCAATCACCGCTGCCAGCATGAACACCCAGAACTCCACGCGCAAAAGCCCGCTGCCAATGGCCACCACCTTGAATGGCGTCGGGAGCACGCTGGCCAACAACGCGAGCATCCACCAGCTGTCGCGCAGGATCTCGGCAATGGTCTTGTCGATGCCAAAGCGCGTGATGCGAACGTCGAGGTCAATGCCCAGGTTGCTCTTCACCCACTCACTGGCGAAGTAGCCCATGGCGTAACCGGCCAAGCCGCCCAGCAGCGAAGCAATGGTCCCCACCAGCGCGTACATGGCCGCCCGACGTGGCCGGGTCAGCACCATGGGTCCCAGCATGGCGAAGGGCGGGATGGGGAAGAAGCTGGCGTCGATCACCGCCACGCCGGCCATCACCGCGGTGGCGTAGGGGCTGTTGAGGGAGCGCAGGACCCAGGCCTTCAGGCCCTTCTCGGGCGGGGCGGCGGGCACCGCGGCGGGGGCGTCGACGGGGGAGGCAGGCGCAAGCGAGGTGGCGTGGTTTTCCACGGATGCTTCCTTGTGACCGGATGTCTTGACGGCCCCGCACGCCGGCGGGGGGGGCGGCGCACCCTAGCCGCGCGGAGCAAGGGACGCCAGACTGGCGCCGCCCATGGCCGGTCCCCTGCAAACCCTGAGGCTCAAGCTCTCGCCCTCCGTCACGGGCCACGGCCCGGATGCGGCGCGGGAGGCGCTGTGGCTGGCCGTCGGCCTGGTGGCCCTGCTGGCGGTGACCAAGCCCGTCTTGGACGGCGTCCTGGGCCTGGCGGGGGCCGCCTTCACGCTGGCTGCCGCCTACCAGCTCTACCTGCCCCTGGGCCGGCTGGAGGCGCGTCGCGAGGACCCGGCCGACTACGGGATTCACGCCCACGGGCTCATCGGCGTTCCGCTGCGTGCGCTGCGTGCGCTGGTGGGCCGGTTGGGGCGGGCGCTGGGCTTCCGTGGCGCGGCGCGCGCGGTGACCGGCTGGCTGTGGCACTACACCCGTCCCGCACGCCTGGACCTGCGCGGCGCCGCCCGCGACCTGGCCTTTGCCACCCTCGCCTGCGTGCTGACCTTCCCGCCCTTCGCGGTGGGCTACGTGCTCTTCCAGCGGTTCCTCGCCGAGCGACAGGGTCGTTCCGTGGAGTTCGCGCTGCGCGCCCCGGACGACGTGCTCGCGCTCGCCGCCACGCACATCTTCCTGGTGGCCATCCCCGAGGAGCTGTTCTACCGCGGGTACATCCACACGCTGCTGGTGCGGGCCTGGCCGCCGCGCTTCACGGTGCTGGGGGCCAGCGTGGGGAAGGCGGTTCTCGTCGGGAGCGCGCTGTTTGCGCTGGGGCACTTCGCCGGGGAGTGGAACCCGCAGCGGCTGGGCCCGTTCTTCCCGGCGCTGTTGTTCTGCGCGCTGCGCTCGGTGAGCGGGAGCATCATGGGCGCGGTCCTCTACCACGGGCTCAGCAACGTGATGGGCGAGGTGATGCGCGTCAGCACCACCTGGCACTGACCCGTCCCCTCGACGTCACCGCCACCGCGGACACCGCATCTTGCTGCTGCACGGGAGCGCGGTTACCTCCATTCCCGACGAGAGGAGCGCTGCCATGGCGACGGAAAAGCGCCCGAGGCGGGGTCCCCCCAGCGGCGTCCGTCAATCCGGCCACGACCTTGCCGGCGAGCGGATCACCCCGGTGGACCAGCAGTTCGGTCGACGGGAAAGCGCGGACCCCACCAGCGGCAACACCACCTTGAACGCGGATTTGTCGTCGGGAGATGAGTTCATGCACGGGGACGCCGCGTCCAGCCGGGACAAGAGCGAGCTCACCGGGGGCGCGCGCGGCACGGAGGAGATCACCATGAAGGCCTCATACGCAGGCGAGCAGCAGACCGGCACCTCCAACCAGGACTACGACCTGGTCAGCGTGCTCTACCACTCGCTGCAGGGCGCGGAGACGTGCGCGCAGTACATCAAGGACGCCGAGCAGGGCGGCGACCAGAACCTCGTCGAGTTCTTCCGGGAGGTGATGGCGCAGGACCGGCAGACCGCCCAGCGCGCCATGCACTTGCTGGCGGAGCGGGCCAGTCGGGGCGCGCAGCAGTTCAAGGGCGGGGAGACGGGCGCGGGGGCGGAGGCCACCCGCCACTGATGTGCTTCAGCGACGTTGCACCGCCAACGTGGCGCGCACGCCGTAGTGGTCGCTGAGCTCAAAGCTGCCCGCGCTGCCCCAATCCAGCTTCTCGGTGAAGACGATCTCCGTCTCCAGCACCTTCACGCGCCCCGCGGGGTCATGCGCCAGCAGGTGGTCGTAGCGGGCGGAGTACTCGGTGCCGGCGTACTGCCGGAAGTAGAGCGAGTTGCAGTCGCTCCCGGTCAGCGCCACGTGGGGCGTGCGCTCGCACCAGCCCTCCTCGGCGGCGGGGACGGTGGTGGACTTCTCCGGGTTGTTCACCATGGTGTTGCCGATCTCCACCTCGCGTGAGCGGAGCCCCATGGCAAACAGGTCCACCGACCTGGCGTAGTAGAGCAACAGCGGGTACGCGAACGCATTGGCCCACCAATCACCCACCTGCTTGTTGTCGGGCGCGAGCCAGATGTCGTCGCGGTAGTAGGGCCCGGCGTTCATGTCGCCGCCGATGATGGCGAGCTCCTGGGGACCGGTTTCCTCGCGCACCGTCAGGCCCATCTGCCGCGCGTTGGACATGCGCGCCAACCACCGCTCGACGAAGGCCGCCATGTGCGTGTTGTAGATGCGCAGCGGCCCCAGGTCCTTGTGATTGAACGCGACACGCAGGAAGCCGCGCCGGATGCCCACGCCGGGAAGATACTCCTCCTGGCGCTGCTCCACGTACGGCACGCCCAGCACGTCCACCTCCCCACTGGGAGCAATGATGGATTCCTTGATCAGCGTCACCAGGCCGTCGGAGTACTCGTCGCGGTTGGCGGAGAAGGCGCGGTAGCCGTGGCGGGACGCGGCGTCGGTGAAGCGTTGGACGTCCTCCGCCAGCCAGACCTCCTGCAGCATGACGACGTCAAAACCCTTCTCCAGCACCAGGTCCGCAAGCTTCTCCCGACGCACCTCCAGCTCCGGGCTCTTGGCGTACTCAATGCCCAGCGGGCGCGCGTGCAGCAGCGCCACGTTGTAGGTGAGCACGGTGAGGGGTGCGGCGTTGCCCGCGCTGCGGGTCTGGTTGAGTTCGTGGAAGCCCAGCAGCAGGGCCTCGGGATTGGGCGCGCCGGTGAAGCGCGCGTTGGTCTCGTCAAAGAGGTGCTGGACCTGGAGGTATTCGGCGTCCTTGATGCGCTTGGCCACGTGCGCCAGCTCGGGGACTTCCTCTAGCGCCACGGTGTCCGCGTCCGACCAGCCCAGGGGCGGCGGCATGGGATGACAGCCCAGCATCACGACGAGGATAAGGAACGGAGAAGCGCGCATCACACCCACCGCGGAGTTCGAGCCCGCGGGAGCTTGGCACGAGATGCACGCTCCCCCAAGACGTCCCGGACCGGAGCCATCCCGACGTCATCGGAGCGCTCGCCCGGGGCGCGACCCGGGGGGCGTGAGCGGACCTGGACCTGGGCGCGGCCGTCACCGGGCCTGGCGACGCAGATTCCCGTGCATGTCGTTGGCCATGGCCCACATGGCGCAGACGCCTTCCAGGTTGGTCTTGGGGGGATTGGACACCACGCCCAGCGCCATGCCCCGGACAGCCTTGAGGCTCGCGTCGTCCACGCGGAACTTCGTGGCGGCTTCGCCAAACACGGTGAAGCTTCCGGCCATGATGAGCGCGGTGGCGGCCAGCGGCTCCACCTCCGCGTTGCCACCCGACGAGGGAACGGCCTTCTCCCCCTTGGCGCGCGCCGCCGACGGGTCCTTGACCGGGGAGAACTTCTTCACGCCCTTGCACACCCTGACCAACGACTCGCGCGCCTTCTCACTCGGCCCCGTTCCCTGGCCAACGCTCTCCTCCAGCGAGGCCTGCAGCGCATCCATGGCCACGGCGTAGGCCAGGGTAACGCTGGCATCCTTGTCGGACTTGATGCGTCGTTCCGGCGAGGGGCACCGCGCGGCGCGCAGGAGCGCGGATTCCCAGTCCTTGCCCTCGGGGATGGCGCTGGGCGGTACGTCGGTCCCCGGGCCGGTGCTGCGAGCCAACGTCACCATCGCCTTGCCGTCCACACGGGTGAGGCGGAGCTGGGCATGGGGGGTGTTGAGGGTGGGCACGCAGTCCTCGTCGGCAACCAGGGCCATGCGCGCCTTCTCCGCCGTCTCGGGGAACCCGCGCACCAGGAGCTTCCCGTCAAACAGCGAGCAGCCGCCGGGCGCCACCACGCTCTCGCCCTCCTGTCCCCGCTTCACCATGTCCATGACATCGCGGCCCCAGGCTTCCAGATCACACCGCGCTGCGGCGTCGGGGATCTCCGTCGCCATCACCGGTGCAGGCGGGGGTGGCGCCGCGGCGTCGGGCGCGTTTGAGGAAGAGCGGCAGCCTGCCGCCATCACCAACGCGACGCTCAGCAAGCTCACCGACCGGGCTCGGACTCGAAGCATGGCGCCTTCTACTTCACGCAGGGCAGCGAGCCCAAGCTCGGCACCGGCAACCTCGCCAAGGGCCCGTTGTCGCGAGATCTCCCACGCGCTTCAACGTCGTCGCGACTCAATCGCGCTCACCCGGCCCGGCACAGCCGACGAGCGCGAGAAGTCGTTTCGAGTTCGTTTAGGGCTGATCGGACCAAGCGTTCCGCGGGCGGCGGTCTTTTGCACGTGTGCGTTGGCCGTCGGGCGGGATTGGGATGATGGCTGGGTGATGCCGGGGAGGTCGAAAGACCAACGCCCCGGCAGCATGGTGGGCTACCGGGGCGTTGGCGAAGAAGGGATCTGGCGGCGTCCTACTCTCCCACAGACGCAGTCTGCAGTACCATCGGCGCTGACGGGCTTAACTTCCGAGTTCGGGATGGGATCGGGTGTGACCCCG
>JBFMGU010000321.1:0-11211 GCA_040752415.1 Myxococcota bacterium | reverse complement strand
GCTTGACCCCAGGTTGTGCCAACCCAAGGCCCTGGAGCGGCTGAAGAGCGAATACGAGCTGGGACGGATGTTGGACACCCGTGCCGTCGTCAAGCCGCTGGCGCTGGACGCGTACCAGGGCATGCCTACGCTGGTGATGGAGGACTTCGGGGGGCAGTCCCTGGACCAGTTCCTTGGCGCTGCAATGGACGTGGAGCTGTTCCTGCGCCTGGCCGTGGAGATTGCGTCCGCGGTGGCGGAGATCCACCAGCACGACGTCATCCACCGCGACATCAAACCGCAGAACATCGTCGTCAACCTGGCCACCGGTGAGGTCAAGATCACGGACCTGGGCAGCGCGTCGCGGCTTCCGCGGGACCGCCAGCTCCTGCCGAGCCCCGAGCAGATGGAGGGTTCGCCTCCGTACATCGCGCCCGAGCTCACCGGACGCCTGAACCGGCCCGTCGACACTCGCGCGGACCTCTACGCCCTCGGGGTGACCTTCTACCAGATGCTCACCGGGCAGCTTCCCTTCGAGGCGCGCGACACGCTGGAGTGGATCCACTGTCACGTGGCGCGCACCCCGCGCCCACCCCGGGAGCTGGTGCCCGCCATCCCGGAGACGGTCGCCACCATCGTCCTGACGCTGTTGGCCAAGGAACCCGGGGACCGCTACCAGACCGCGCGCGGTCTCCGGCATGACCTGCAGGAATGCCTGGAGCAGTGGCACGCCGAGGGCACCGTGCGGCCCTTCCCGTTGCGGGAGCGGGATGTCTCCGACCGACTCCAGGTTCCCTCGCGCTTGTTCGGCCGCGACGAGGAGCTGGGGCTGCTGCACCGCACGTTCCAGCGCGTCCTGGCCAGTGAAGCCCCCGAGCTGGTGGCCCTCTCGGGTTATGCCGGCGTTGGCAAGTCCGCGCTGGCCCTGGCCCTGCGCAAGGCGGTTCTCGACGAGCACGCGCACTTTGTGACCGGCAAGTTCGACCCCTACGCGCAGCGCGCTCCCTACTCCGCCATTGTCCGCGCCTTCGCCGAGAAGGTGGGTGAGCTGCTGGGTGAGGATGAGGCGCCGCTGCGGGAATGGCGTGGTGCCTTCCAGGCCGCCCTGGGGATCAACGGCAAGCTGATTGTGGACGTGATTCCGCCCCTCCGGCTCATCATTGGTGAGCAGCCTCCCGTGGCAGAGCTGCCCCCACTGGAAGCGGAGGTACGGTTTCGGCGCATCTTCCGCGGTTTTGTCGACGTGTTCTGCCGCCACGGGCGCGCGCTGGTCCTGTTCCTGGATGACCTGCAGTGGTCGGACGCGGCCAGCCTGTGCCTGCTGGAGGACATCGTCACCGGGGAGGGAACGCATGGCGTGCTGCTGATTGGCGCCTTCCGCGACAACGAGGTCACACCCGCCCATCCGGTGGCGCGCACGCTGGACCGCCTTCGTCACGCGGGTGCCCAGGTCACCGAGGTGGTGCTGACGCCGCTGCGTCGGGATGACGTGGTGCGGCTGGTGGCTGAGACCGTTCGCGCCTCCCCCGACGTCACCCGGCCCCTGGGCTCGCTGGTCTACGACAAGACGGCGGGCAACCCATTCTTCGTCATCCAGTTCCTGGGCACGCTCCGCCAGGAAGGGCTCCTGCAATTCAACGAGTCCCGCGCCGCGTGGCAGTGGGACGTCGCGCGGATCGAGGAGCAGGGCTACACCGACAACGTCGTCGACTTCATGGTGCAGAAGCTGGGGCGTCTCCCGCCGGATACCCAGGAGGCGCTCCGGAGCGCGGCCTGCGTGGGTGGCAAGGGCCAGCTGCAGACCCTGGCGCTGGTGCGCGGCACGTCGGAGGAGCAGGCGCGTGAGGACCTCTGGGACGCGCTGCGGGAAGGGCTGCTCTACACGTCACGGGACTGGTACTCCTTTGCCCACGACCGCATCCACCAGGCCGCCTACCTGATGCTGCCGCAGCCGGCCCGCGACGAGCTGCACCTCAGGATCGGCCGCTTGTTCCTCACGCACACGCCGCCCGAGGAGCTCCAGGAGCGCGTCTACGAGGTGGTCAACCAGCTCAACCTGGGCGCCGCGCTCATCACCGACCCCGACGAGCGGCGCTCCGTGGCCCACCTGGACCTGACCGCCGGGAGGAAGGCCAAGGCCGCCGCTGCCTACAAGGACGCCAGCGACTTCATTGCGGCCGGCATTGCCGTGCTCCCGCCCCATGCGTGGGAGGAGTCCTACGAGCTTGCCTACGCGCTCCACCTGGAGCTGGCGGAGTGCGCGTACGTGAACCGCCACTTCGACGACGCGGAAGGCATCCTGCGCAAGCTTCTGGCGTGCTCCCGCACCCGCCTGGACAAGGCCCGTGCGTACCGCGTGAAGATCAACCTCCACACCATCAAGGGAGAGAGCGACGCGGCGGTGGCCAGCGCCATTGAATGCCTGCGCCTGTTCGGGATCGAGTTGCCGCTGCATCCCGACGAGGCCACGTTGCGCCAGGCCTACCTGCGGACCCGGGGGATCGTCGGGGCTCGTCGCGTGGAGGAGCTGGTGGACCTGCCGCGGATGGAAGACCCCGAGATGCGCGCGGCCATGGACATCCTCTCGGTGATGAATGCCGCCGGGTTCGTGGATGCCAACCTCCTGCACCTGCGTCCCTGTCACATGGTGGAGCTGAGCCTCCGTCACGGCAACGCCGACGCCTCCGCGGTGGGTTACGTCGAGTTCGGCATGGGACTCAGCCTCGTCCTGGGGGAGTGCGAGGAGGGGCGGCGCTTCGGTGAGCTGGGCTGCGCCCTCGTCGATAGGTTCGACCTGCTGACCTACAAGGCCCAGGTCTACGACCGCTTTGGCAACTTCGTGAACTACTGGACGCGCCACCTGCGCTCCAACCTGCCGTACCTGCGGGCCGCCTTTGACGCCGCCACCCTGACGGGCAACCTCACCTGGACCTGCTACACCTCGGCGGACATCCTGGTGGTGTTGCTGCTCCAGGGCGACCCGCTTGCCGACGTGCACCGCGAGTGTGAGCAACGCCTGGAGGTGGTCTCACGCACGGGCTACCACGACCTGCACCTGCTCATCCGGGCCCTGGAGCGCTTCGTGGCGGCCATGCGGGGGCATACCGCGCACTTCGCCACCTTCGACGACGCGGGGTTCCGGGAGGCGGAGTTCGAGGAGCGCATCCGCGCCCTGCTGCCGACGGCGGAGTGCTGGTACCAGGTGCTCAAGCTCCAGGCCCACTTCCTGGCGGGTGACGTGTCCGCGGCCCTGCATGCGGCCCGGCGTGCCGAGGAGCTGTTGTGGTCGGCCACCGGGATGCTCATTGTCACCGAGCACTGCTTCTACTCCGCGTTGGCCATGGCGGCCGCGGCCGGCGAGGGCAGTGCGGGCGAGCGGCTCCGCTACGAGGAGAACATTGCGCGACGGGCCAGGTTGCTGCAGCGCTGGGCTCGGAGCTGTCCCCAGAACTTTGCCGCCAAGCACGCCCTGGTCCGCGCGGAGATGGCCCGGCTGGAGGAGCGCGACCTGGACGCGATGCGCCTCTACGAGGAGGCCATCCGCGCGGCGCACGAGAGTGGTTTCATCCAGGTGGAAGGACTGGCCTACGAGCTGGCGTCCAGCTTCTACCGCGCCCGCGGCTACGCCCTCATTGCCGACGTGTACGTTGGCGAGGCGCGGGCCTGCTACGCGCGCTGGGGTGCGGACGGCAAGGTGCGGCAGATCGACCATCGCTACCCGCGCCTGGTGGAACCGCGCGCGGCGGCCGCCATCACCACCATCACGGTGCGCCCCGAGCAGTTTGACCTGCGCTCGGTGATCAAGGCCTCACAGACCATCTCCGGTGAGATTGTCCTGGAGAAGCTGGTGCGCACGCTGCTCCAGGTGGTGTTGCAGCACGGCGGCGCGCGCAAGGGCTACCTGCTGCTGGCGGGGGAGGGCGGCCTGTCCATCCAGGCCGGGGCCACCCTGGAGGACGAAGGCGGCGAGATGCAGATCCTCCAGGCGCTCCCCGCGGCGGCATCCACGTTGGTTCCCATGTCCATCGTCAACTACGTGGCGCGCGTGGGGGAGCGGGTGATCCTCGAGGACGCGCGCGCTGGTGGACGGTTCTCCGCGGACCCCTACGTCGAGCAGCACAAGCCCCGCTCCGTGTTGTGCCTTCCCATTGTCCGTCAGGCGGAGGTGGTGGGCCTGCTGTACCTGGAGAACAACCTCATGGCGGGCGCCTTCACGTCGGCCCGGGTGGGGGTCCTGGACCTGCTGGCCTCGCAAGCGGCCATCTCACTGCAGAACGCGCTGTTGCTCTCGCGGGAGAAGGGAGCGCGACGGGCAGCGGAGGCCGCGGAACAGCGCGCCGCGTTCCTGGCCCAGGCAAGCAGGGTCCTGACCGAGTCCCTCGACGACAAACAGGTGCTCCACCGCCTGGCGCAGCTGACCGTGCGCGAGCTGGCCGACTGGTGCGTCATTGACATCGTGTTGCCCGACGGGACCCGGCAGCGTGCGGCGGGGGCGCACGTGGACCCCGCGCGGGAGCCGCTGCTGCGGGAGTTGCAGCGTCGTTATCCGCCGGGCCCGGACTCACCCCAACCGGCGGCGCGCGTGTTGAGCACGGGCGAGCCGGTGTTGATGCCGGAGCTCCCGGACGCGGTCCTCCGCGAGACCTGCATTGACGACGACCACTTCCGGCTGATCCGGGCGCTGGGAACGCGGACCGCCCTCGCGGTGCCGCTGGTGGCGCGGGGACGCACCCTGGGGGTCATGAGCATGGGGTCGGAGGCGCCGGGACGTCGCTATGGCCGCGCCGAGGTCGAGCTGGCGCAGGATGTTGCCTACCGCGCGGCCATCGCCATCGACAACGCGCAGCTCTACGTCCGGGTCCAGGAGGCGGTCCGCCAGCGTGACGAGTTCCTCTCCGTGGCGGCCCATGAGCTCTACACCCCCATGACGTCCCTCAAGCTCTCCCTGGATGCGCTGCAGCGCGCGTCCTCCGGCGCGCCGCCCCTGCCGGAAGCCACCGCCAAGCTGCTGGACATGATCCGACGTCAGGGAGACCGCCTGAGCCGGCTCATCGGGGAGATGCTGAACGTGGCGCGTATCGAGACCGGGCGCCTCCCGCTGGAGCGCACCCAGGTGGAGCTCGGTGCGTTGGCGCACGAGGTGGGGGACCGGTTCCGGGCGGACCTGGCGCGTGCCGGCTGTTCCCTGCTCATCCGGGCGGATGCTCCCGTCGTGGGCGCGTGGGACCGCTCACGCATCGACCAGGTCATCACCAACCTGCTTGCCAACGCCATGAAGTTCGGTGCGCGGAAGCCCATTGAGATCTCCGTGGAGGAGAAGGGCGGATGCGCCAGGCTGGCGGTGCGGGACCAGGGCTTCGGCATTGCGCCGGAGATGCGGGAGCGGATCTTCCAGAGGTTCGTACGCGGGGTGCCCACCCGGCACTACGGCGGCCTGGGGTTGGGGCTCTACATCTGTCGGGGGATCGTGGAGGCGCACCGCGGCACCATCCGTGTGGAGAGCGAGCCGGGAGAAGGCGCCACCTTCATCGTGGAGCTTCCGTGCGTCCCCCCGGCGCCCGCGGCAGGAGAGGGACCCTCCCGTCAGCCAACCCGCGCATGAACACAACCGAGCCCGCGGCCGTCCTGTCTTACCTTCCGGGGTAAGTCACTTACCTGGCACGGCGTCCACCGCCACGTCCGGGTGGTGCAGCGGGGGCACCGTCGTCGCGCGGATGACGCGGTAGATGGGGTCGTCGGTGAAGAAGCGTGGGGGCCGCGCGTCCTGGTCCAGCGGGACCCCGTCCTCGCCCGGTGGATGATCGTGGCCGTCAATCCGCTCGAACGAGTTGTCGTCGACGTCCTGGCTGCGAAGGCGGTCGCCGTCCAGGTCGTCGTCGTTGTCAAAGAGGATGTTGTGGACCGCAACGTTGTCGTCCGCGCCGTCCGAGAAGTACAGGCCGCTCTCGTTGTCGTGGAGCACGTTGTCCTCGAAGTGGTTGTCGACGCTGCCGCGGTACACGCGGATGCCCGTCTCGTTGTCGAACGAATCATTGCCCACGACGAGGTTGCGGTGGCTCTCGAACACGGCGATGCCGCAGGAGCCGTTGCCATGGACCCGGTTGCTCTCCACCACGGAGTCGGTGACGTTCATGTGCAGCATGATCCCGTGGTTGGCGTTGTGTGCGGAGATGTTGTTGCGGATGACCAGGTGGTCGCAGTTCTTGGAGCAGATGATGCCGTGCTGCCCGTTGTGATGGACGTAGTTGCTGGCAATGAGGAGGTGGTCCGAGTTGTCATGCGGATCAATGCCGTACATGACGTTGTCGTGGAGCTCGTTTCCGACGATCTCCATGCACAGCGCGCCCCACGAGTAGATGCCGTAGTAGGCGTGGTGGATGTGGCTGTTCCGGACCGTGCCGTAGACCTCCACCTCGTCGAACACCGGTGAGTCCTCGCCGCTGCTCCCCGTGTCGTCCACCCGCCAGGAGAGGCCGTAGGCGGACCCGCCGAAGTAGCCGAGGTGGCTGAGCTCGCTGTCCGCAATGTCCATGCGGGACTCCCGCGCCCGGTCTCCGTCCTTGAAGGACCGGACGTGGATGTAGGCGCGTCCGTCGTCGTGGTCTTGGTCCGGGGCGTCATGCCTGGTGTCCCAGCCGACGATGCGCGTGGCCCGGATGTCTATGCTTCCCCACTCCGCACGGATGTCGACGAACTCGTCGGAGTCACTGCGCAGTCGCAGCAGGTCCACGTCCCCGCCGGCGCCGGACCCGTGGAGGTGGAGCCGGGCCCCTTCCTCCAGGAGCAGCGGCGCGCCCAGCCGCCACCCATTGGCCACGTCTTCCAGCCGGGACAGCGCCCGCTCCGGGACATCCTCCGCGATCCGGGACAGCGTGCAGGTCACCTCGCCGCGGACGACGATCGTGTCATCGCGGAACCGGATGTCGTCCTCCGTGCACTCCGGCAAGGTGGGGTGGTGGTTGTTGATCTCCTGGCATTCCAAGGGAAGGTCGGCGCTGGCACCGGGCAGCAACAACGCGGGCAGCAGCAACGGCATCACGGACGAGCCCATGGCGACGACTCCTTGAGCCGCGGGCAAAGGCCCTGTTGGGAACACGACTGCGTCGGGAGGACGGCCCGCTCGGCGGAATGTGACGGGCGAGGCCGCTGCCGCAATCCGTGACTGGCAGATGTCATCTGGAGTTCACCGGGTGGGTGCGGAGGCGTGGGCTGGTGCGCGGACGGGAGGCGCCGGGGCGCCCACCTCCGTCACAGGGCGTGTCATGCTGGGATGCCTCTGCGGACGGTGGAGCGGGCATGGATGTGACGGTGGTGCTGGTGGAGCCGAGGTTCGCGGCCAACGTGGGCAGTGTGGCGCGCGCCATGGCCAACTTCGGCCTTCACGACCTGGTCCTGGTGAACCCCGCTCCAGGATTGCTGCAGCACCCCCAGGCGCAGAACCTGGCGCGCTCCGGGACGCCGGTGATCGAACGCGCGCGGACGGTGGCAACGTTGGAGGAGGCTCTCACGCACGCGCACACCGTCCTGGGATTCACGGCGCGTGGTGGCAAGCAGCGCGGTGATGAGCTGCAGCTGGAGGCTGCGGTGTCGCGCCTGGTGACGGATGCACCGGCGCGGGTGGCGGCGGTGTTCGGACGGGAGGATGACGGCCTGCGTACCGGGGAGATGGCCCTGTGCCACTGGGCGGTCCGCATCCCCACGGAGGAGCCATGCCCAAGCCTGAACCTGTCCCACGCGGTGGCCTTGTGGGCCTATGAGCTCAAGCGCCAACGCGGCGCCACCACGTCGAGAAACCTGGCCGCGGCCGCCCCCAACGACCTGCGGGAGCTGCAGGTTCACCTTCAGCGCGTCCTGACCCGGGTGGAGTTCCTGCGTGGCAACCGGGCCGAGCGGATGATGGGCCACATCTGGCGCTTCGTGATGCGCCGCACACCCGACGCCCGAGAGGCGCGAATCTTGCGTGGCATCCTAAGGCGCACCGAAACATACCTACACCATCCGACGAGAAGATCAGGATCTTCGGATCGATCCGACGAAGTCCATCGCCCGTAAACGTAATCTGGTAGTTTCGTTTTTCGGCGATCCGGGGGTGCGGAGGCCGTAGATGACATGTCAGGTGGCAGGACCCTTGACGGACCTTGCCAGACACCAACCGGGCGGGTGTCCCGTGACAGCGGGGACACCATGGCGCTGACCGGAAAACGGATTCTCCTCGTCGACGATGAAGATGTGGTGGTGCGCGCGGTGTCGCGACAGCTGCGCAGCGCGGGCGCCATTGTGGAGACGGCGTTGGATGGTGACGACGCGGTGCAGAAGGCGGCGCGGACCCTCCCCGACGTGGTGCTGATGGACGTCAAGATGCCCGGGCTGGGCGGCGTGGAGGCCGCGCGGACCATCATGAGCGCCGGCCCCACCTGCGTGATCTTCATGTCGAGCCCGGACTGCGCGGAGAGCGCGCTGGCGTTGGGCTGTCCGTTCTTCGACAAGGCCGCCGACCTGCGTCACGTGGTCAGGTTCGTGGACGCGGTGCTGGCGCAGTGGCGGCCGTAGCGGAGCGGCCTATTCGGCGGCGAGGTCGGAGTAGTCCTCACCGAAGATGGCGGCGTCGACGAAGCCGAGCGCGTAGAAGATGCCAAAGACGATCATAGGCGCGAGGGTCACCGCGGCAATGGCGGCCCCCATCCCGGCGTACTGGTTTGCCTGTTGCGTGCAGTAGCCGGCCACCTCCTGGTCTTTCGCCTCGGGGTGGTTGAACTGGTAGTTGATGCAGTTGTCGCCGGCGGCGGGGAGGCCGAACGACGCCAGGTTGAAGAGAATGACCTTGTCGTTCCACAGGTACTGGCCGTAGGCCGCCACGGCGATACCGGCCAGGATGGGCAGCGGCGCAAGCAGCAGGCTGACGACGGTGGGGATGATGAACAGCGGCGCCTTCCAGGCCTGACCGTTGAACACCTGTCCACCGCCGGGAACGATGGCGCGGAACATGGACTCCGTGCGCGTCCGCACGACGACAGCGCCCTTGGGCAGCAGCGCGGCGCTGTCCGGCTTGGGCAGGATGACGTGGCCGGCCCACACCTCCTCCGCCTTCACCGTCTTCACCAGGCGCACCATCAGCATGTAGTCGGTGCCCACGTCCTCCACGCTGCCCACCACCAGCGCCTGCGCTCCCAGCGCCAGTCCCGCCTCCTGCAGCGCGTCGGAGTTGACGGCGCCGTCCTTGATGACGTCCTTGTTCTTCGTGGCGTTGGTGACCTGCTCGGCGGGGGCCACCTTCAGGCCGTACTCCGTCGAGAGGACATGGCGCAGGAAGCCGCCCGCCTGCTTGCCGATCTTCGCGTCACGGGCACGGGAGCTGCCCTCGGAGAACGGGACCACCGCCAGCGTGCCGGCGCCGCCCATGGCGGTCCAGGCGTTCTTGACGTCGGCGGAGAGGGCCTTGAGCGCCTGCTCGAACTGGTTGGGGCTGGAGGGGGGCGGGGGCGGGAGCTCCGCGGCCACGCCAAAGACGCGCTTGATGGCCACGTCCATGGCGGCGTCGAGCTGTTCCGCGCGCGGCACCGTCACCGTGCCCCGGTTCACCACGCTGGCGGCCTGGCTGTCGACGAGGGTCGCGGTCACCAGGATGGTGGTCCCGGTCTTGGCGACCGTCGAGGTGACGAGGTAGCGCGCGTTCATGGCGCTGGCCACCTTGGCGAACACGTCGGGGTTGCCCTCGCCCAGGGCCTGCAGGTCGGCCTGGCTCTGGAGCATGTTCTTGGCGTCGTCGCTGGTGAGGACGTCATAGCTGCCCAGCTTGGTGACCGTGCCCGCAGCCTTGCTGCTGAGACCCACCTGCGCGGCCGGGTCCAGCAATCCCGCCGTCACCTGCGGCGGCATGACCAGCACGCGCTCCCTGGGACCGGCGGCCTGCGCGGGCGGAGCGGACGCGGGCGGCGCCACCTCCCGACCGAACGCCTTCATCACCACGTACCCCAGCGCCTGCGTGACGACGTCCGGCGTGGCCACGCTGTGCGTCACCGTGTTGGCCACCCGTCCATCACCCACGTTGATCACCGACGCGGTGACGACGATGCTGCTCCCTACCTGCCCCAGCTCCGTGCGCAGCACCAGGTTGGCCTTGGAGAGCCGCGCCAGCTCCAGGGAGCAGGACAGGTCCTCGCAACCGGCCTTGGCCTTGTTGGTCTCGTCGAGGACGGCCACGAGCTCACTGGCGGAGAGCGCCTGCAGGTGGAGCCCATCCCGGACGGTCTGGGTGACGGAGGCGGTGAGCGCGGGGCCCTGCAGTTGCAGCTTCTCCAGCACGGAAGGCGGCGCGGAAATGTTGGGCACCAGCACCTTCAACGCGCCGGAGGCCGTTCCCTCGGCGGCAACGGCGTTGGTGGCCCAGAGGCAGCTGACGAGCAGGCCGAAGACGGATGTGCGCAGCATGATGATGACCACTCCCCGTTCTCTCCCGACGCAGGTTCGCGCGGACTGCGTGGTCGTAGGTCAGCCTGGCCGCGCGCGGCAAGGGCGAGCATGGCATCGACCGCGGCTGCGCGAGCGTGACGCCGGTCAAGCAGCGCCGGGGTGGCGGGGTGTGGGATTCCAGGTTGGAAAGGGCCTCCCGACGGAAAACCAGCCTTCCGCCGACGACGGCTCGGGTCGGAGGGCGCGTGGGAACGGTCTCGCCGTGGGGGCGAGGCGGGCGAACACCCAACCCCCCACGTTCAAGCCGTGCGCTCGCTCGCCCCCCTTCCCCACACCCGCTGCGTCGACGTCAACCGCTGCGGGGAAGGGGGCAAGCACTGCCCACGTGATGCGGATCAGGCGACCGTCGGTATCGCCGGCAGCCGAGGCTGCACCTGGAAATTCACCAAGCCCTGCCCTCGTGGACCACTTCCACGACGTCATCGTCGGCAGGGCTCTACCTTGGTGGCGGTAGGGAGGTGGCTTGCGGAATGTGGGTTGGGTGCGGCTCAATTGGGACGACGCTCTTGGCTCCGCCAATGAGATTGGCAGGCATCAGAAACGGGTACGTCCTGCTCACCACTGGGCCGGGTTTGTCGTGTCGCAGGACTGACGTCGGAACAGCGTGCACGGTCCGAGAGGCCAACGGGGGCCCAACCCCAGTCAGTCCTTTTGTGGGAGGGAATGTCAACACAGATCTGCCCGTCACGTCCCACGTCCGAGCTTTGCGCTGGACATGGAGCGTCCGCCACGAGTCGGCACGCGCTTCGGGCGGCGAAATGG
>JBFMGU010000320.1:0-11252 GCA_040752415.1 Myxococcota bacterium | reverse complement strand
TCGACACCATTTCGCCGCCCGAAGCGCGTGCCGACTCGTGGCGGACGCTCCATGTCCAGCGCAAAGCTCGGACGTGGGACGTGACGGGCAGATCTGTGTTGACATTCCCTCCCACAAAAGGACTGACGGTGAGTGGATCGGTGCTCGGTCGTCCCTCTCCGCCTGCACGCCTCTTCCAGGGTAGTCCTGCGAAATCGACACCGCCGCGAGAGGTGAGCAGGACTTGTCGTCTTGTTGCCTGCCAATCTCATTGGCAGGGAGTCCAGGGCGTCGTCCCAATAGAGGCGCGCCCAATGAGATTGGCAGCGAGTCCAGGGCGTCGTCCCAATAGAGGCGCGCCCAATGAGATTGGCAGGGAGTCCAGGGCGTCGTCCCAAGAGAGCCGCGCCCAATCTCATTGGCGGGAGAGCGTCGGCCCCATAGGCCCGCATACTATGCGCTTCGCTGGAACTTCCTGGACCTCGCTTCCCAATCCTGAGCGCCCCCGCTAGATCGCCGGCCACCACAACCTACCCAAGGGGGTTTCCATGACGACCACCAATGCCACCTTCACGCTGCAGAGCGTTTCCGCTCTCGTCGGGACCGCCACGCCCGAGGAGATCGAGCTCTTCAGCGTGGCGCTCACGTCCGCGGAGCTGGTGGAGATGGGCAGACTCATCAGCAGCGGCAAGATCCTCACCGACGCCATCCGCTGGGGCGGCCAGGTGGCGCAATTCTGCGCGCAGGCCACGCCGGAACAGCTGCAGCAGATGGGTTTCTCCACGGCGCAGCTGCGGGTGTTCTGGAAGGACGTGGTGGAGCTGGACCAGCGGAACCGCGCCCGTCGGGCCGGCGCCGAGGTGGTCAGCGACCAGCGCGAGGTGGACGCCACCGCCGCCGAGGAGAAGGTGCTGCAGGGCAGGGCGGAGCGACGCGCGCTCTACGCCATGTTGAGCAACGCGGCTCGCGACAACACCGCGCAGGCGGCCGTGGAAACCGCGCACGGCACCGCGCCGGACACCGACGGCCTGGTGGCATCCCTCAAGCAGCTCAGCGCGCTGGGACTGCAGTGGCTCAGCTCCGGCGCGGTGCAGGGTCGGCGCCTGGCGGCGTCGCGGGTGACCGCCGAGCGCTTCACGGCCGCCGCGGCGCTGGCCAACGAGGTGGAGGCCGCAGCGCGAAAGGCCAGCGGAGCCGGCGTGTCCGGACCGGTGACGCAGGCGCAGCTGGATGAGCAGGACGGCCGGGTGCTCTCGCACATGACGGCGCTGCGCTCGCTGTTTGGGGCCACCCGCCAGGACGACCCCAACGTCCCGCTCCTGCAGCCCATCGCCTCCAGCAGCTACTTCCTCAAGCCCAAGGGCGGCGCCAAGAAGGCCGCGGGGACCCCCGAGCCGGTCGACGCCTGAGCGCACCGCCTCCGACCCCTCCGGCGGGTCGGGTGCGTGAGCAGGATCACAACTCCGACCGCCCGAAGGCCAACTCCGACCGCCTACGGGCCAACTCCGACCGCCTGCGGGCCAACTCCGACCGCCTGCGGGCCAACTCCGACCCGTTGGCGGGCCCTCTCCGACCCTGCCCCGCAACCGGCGCCGCGGCTCTGGGGACGGTCTCACCCCCTGCCGCCACTTGGCCGCCACTCAGGTGGCCGAACCCACCGCGCGCTGCGGCCCTCCCATGCCATGCCGCAGGCGGATGCTCTTCTCCAAGCCCACCAGCAACAGGACGGCAACTCCCGCCAGGACAATGAGGAGCCAGCTCTCGAACGGCATGGGCGCCGAGCTGAACAGGCGGTTCATCACCGGGGAATACGTGAACAGGAGCTGGACGAGGAGCATGGCGCCGCAGCCCACGAACACCCACGGATTGCTCCCCCAGCCCACCGCGCGCATGGGCTTCACCAGGGAGCGACAGTTGAAGAGGTAGAACAGCTCCATCATCACCACGCTGTTGACGGTGGCCGTGCGGGCCTGCGCCTCCGAGGCGCCGCGCACCAGCTCCAGCTCGAACAGTCCCATGCCCGCCACCAGCATGAGGCTCCCCACGAAGAGCGTCCGCATGATGAGGTCATGGGTCAGGATGGGCTCGTCGGGTGGGCGGGGCGGGCGCTCCATGACGTCGGGCTCGGCGGGCTCGAAGGCCAGGGTCAGGCCCAGCAGCACCGCGGTGGTCATGTTGATCCACAGGATCTGCACCGGCAGCACCGGCAGGGTGGTCCCCAGCACCACCGAGGCCAGCACGATGAGCGCCTCCCCCAGATTGGTGGGCAGCGTCCAGACGATGAACTTCGTGAGGTTGTCGAAGACGCCGCGGCCTTCCTCCACCGCCGCCTCGATGGAGGCGAAGTTGTCGTCGATGAGCACCATGTCGGCCGCATCCTTGGCCACGTCCGTGCCGGTGATGCCCATGGCAATGCCGATGTTGGCCTGCCTGAGCGCGGGGCCGTCGTTGACGCCGTCGCCGGTCATGGCCACCACGTGGCCGCGGGTCTGCAGCGCCCTGACCAGCCGCAGCTTCTGTTCCGGCGTGACGCGCGCAAAGACGGTGGTCTGTTCCGCGGCGAGCTGGAGCTCCTCCTCGCCCAACGTGTCCAGCTCCCGGCCGGTCAGCGCCACGGGCCGCCCGCTCCGTCCCACGGGTCCCAGCCCCAGCTTCTCGGCAATCACCCGCGCCGTCAGCGCGTGATCACCGGTGATCATCTTGACGTCGATGCCGGCGTTCCGACACTTGCGCACCGCGACGCGGGCCTCGTCGCGCGGCGGGTCCAGCATGCCCTGCAGCCCCAGGAACGTAAGTCCGCGCGCCACTTCACCTGGCTTCAGCACCCGACGTCCCGGGGGCAGGGTGGTGCGGGCCAGGGCGAGCACCCGCAGTCCGTCGGAGGCCATGCGCTCCGCGGCACCGTGGATGGCGTTGGCGTCGATGGGGATGGTCGCTCCCGCGGCGTCGAGTACCTGGTCGCAGCGCGCGAGCACGGCTTCCACCGAACCCTTCAGGTAGACCACGGCTGGGCCTTCGCCCGCGGGAGCGTGCAGCGTGGCCATGTACTGGTGGCTGGACTCGAAGGGGATGGTGTCCAGGCGTGGATGCCGTTGCTCCTCGAGCGCGAGGTCCAGGCAGGCGGCGGACGCGGCGAGCAGCAGGGCTCCCTCGGTGGGGTCTCCTTCCGTGCGCCAGTGACCCTCGCGCTCGACCACGCGGCTGTCGTTGCACAGCAGGCCAGCGCGGAGACACTCGCGCAGGGCGGGACGGCTGGCGGCCTCCCACGACGTGGCCGCGTACCCGGCGCCCGGCACCTCCACAACCTCCCCGCCGGCGAGCACGCGCGTCACCGTCATGCGGTTCTCGGTCAGCGTGCCGGTTTTGTCGGAGCAGATCACGTTGGTGCTTCCCAAGGTCTCCACCGCCGGGAGCTTGCGGATCACGGCGCGGCGATGGGCCATGCGGGAGACGCCCAACGCGAGCATGATGGTGATGGCGGCGGGCAGTCCCTCCGGGATGGCGCCCACCATGAGGGCCACGGCGGCCATGAACATGTGGAAGGCCGACTCTCCGCGCCAGACGCCGAGGATGAAGGTGGCCAGGGCCAGGGCGAGGATGGCGGTGAGCAGGAGGTGGCTGAAGTGATGGATCTTGCGCGTCAGCGGCGTGGCCACCTGCTCGGCGCTGGCCATCAGCTCGGAGATGCGTCCCACTTCGGTGCGGTCGCCCGTTGCGGTCACCACGCCCAGCGCTTGCCCACGGGTGGCGTTCGTGGAGGCGTACGCGGTGTTCAGCCGCTCGGCGAGCAGCGTGTCGGGGGGCAGGGTGATGTCGGCCTGCTTGGGTACGGGCTGGGATTCTCCGGTGAGCGTGGACTCGTCGACCTCCAGGTCGCGGGTGGTGAGGAGGCGGAGGTCCGCCGGGACCTTGTCTCCGGACTGCAGGACCACCACGTCCCCCGGCACCAGCTCGGCGGCGGAGACGCGGCGGCGCTTGCCGTCACGGATGACGGTGGCCTCGGAGACCAGCGTCCGCGCCAGCGCGGCAATGGCGTGCAGCGCCTTGGACTCCTGCACGAAGCCCACCACGGCATTGAGCACCACCACGGCCAGGATGACGCTGGCGTCGACCCACTCGCGAAGCGCCGCGGTGATCACCGTGGCCGCCAGCAGGATGTAGATGAGCGGCTGATGGAACTGGGACAGGAAGCGCAGCAGCGCGGGGCGTGGCCGCCTGGGCTTGAGTGTGTTGAGACCGTGGCGTTGTCGTCGGAGCGCAACCTCGCTCTCGGACAGGCCCTGCGCGGGCTCCACGGCCAGGCGGTGCAGCACGGTTTGCGAGTCCAGCGCGTGCCAGCCATCTCGCATGAGCTCGGACATCCGTGTCCTCCCATTCCTGCGCCACCCGCGGCGCGACGCAGAATCCGTTCCCTCCGCCAGCCCGCCGGCCCTGCTCATTCGCGGCGGTGAAGCGCAGGTCCGGAGACACGCGGCCGCGGCCGTTCGAGCATGCGCGCCCCAGTGCGGGTGGGCCCCAGGGTCTAGCGAGGCGGTTGCGGGGAGTCCTCCATCATGGTGCGGGGCGGAGGCGCGGACGTGGTGCGGGCCGGCACCGGGCGGCGGCACGGGCCAGCGCCACGGCACGCATTTGACCCGTGCAAGGCGCGCCGGTTACGTGGCGTCCGCTCTCGTTGCAGAGCCAAGGGTGTGGTGGCCATTCCGCCGCCGCAGGTATCCCGGCGGGTCGGGCCGCCCCCGGGTCTCGTCGCTGCGGCGGCGACCGCTGGGGGTCCTTCTTGGGACGGCGCCATCTCATCAACCTGCTCCGCGCACTCCGCGCGGGCGCGCGCACCGTCATCCCGCCCCCGTGCCGGGAGGTGGACGATGCACGCTGAATTCCTCTTCGTGATCCTGTTTTCCGTCGCCACGGCGGTGGCCATTGGCGCGCGGTGGCTGAAGCTGCCCTACACGGTGGCGTTGGTGCTCGCGGGGCTGGCGCTGGGCACGGTCAAGGCCTTCGAGCCGCCGCACCTCACCAAGGAGCTCCTCTTCGCCGTCATCCTGCCCGGGTTGATCTTCGAGGCGGCGTTCCACCTCGACGCCGCGAAGTTCTGGAAGGAGAAGACCAGCATCCACGCGCTGGCGATTCCCGGGCTCATCGTCGCCATCCTGGCCACGGCGGCCATCCTGGTGCCGGCAGCCAACGCGCTGGCGTTCGTCACCGGGTTCACCTTCATGCACGGCCTGGTGTTCGCCGCGCTGATCGCCGCCACCGACCCGATTGCGGTGGTGGGCCTGTTCAAGAGCCTTGGCGCTCCCAAGCGGCTCGCGGTCATGGTGGAAGGAGAGAGCCTGCTCAACGACGGCACCGGCGTGGTGGTGTTCACGATCATCCTCGGCGCCATGGCGGGCGGGGGCATCTCGCTCGGCTCCGCCGTCGTGGACTTCATCCGCGTGGCCGGTCTGGGCGCGCTGGTGGGCGTGGCGGTGGGGCTGGCCGCTTCCCACATCATCCGCAACATCGACGACGCCATGATCGAGCTGACGCTCACCATGGTGGCCGCCTACGGCTCCTTCGTGTTGGCGGAGCGCTTCCACGTCTCCGGCGTGATGGCGGCGGTGGGCGCGGGCATGTTGTGCGGCAACTACGCGGCGCGCACCGGCATGAGCCCCACCACGCGCGTGGCCGTGGAGACGTTCTGGGAGTACCTCGCGTTTGCGCTGAACTCGGTGGTGTTCCTGCTCATCGGCTTCGAGATCCACGTCGACCAGCTCCTCGCCTCGTGGCTGCCCATCGTGATTGCGTGGGTGGCGGTGATGGCGGGGCGCGCGCTGGTGGTGTTCGTTGTGACGGCGCTGCTGCAGCGCACCAGTGAGCGGGTGCCCTGGTCGTGGTCGACGGTGGTGGTGTGGAGTGGCCTGCGCGGGGCGTTGTCCATGGTGCTGGTGCTGGGCCTGCCGCAGGACTTCCCGCACCGCGTGCTGCTGGTGAACATGACCTTTGGCGTGGTGCTGCTGTCCATCCTGTTGCAGGGACTGACCATGGCGCCCCTGCTGCGCCGCCTGAAGATCGTGGGTGTCCGCTCCGACGAGCAGCAGCGTTACGAGCTGGAGCGCGGGCGACTGAAGGCCGCGGGAGCCGGTCTCGAGGAGGTGGAGCGGATGCGTCGGGAGCATGCCGCGCCCTCCGCGGTGCTGGACGGATTGGAGGCGGAATACCGGCGCCAGGTGGAGCAGGCGGACGCGGTGCTCAAGAGCCTGCACCTGGAGCGCGCGGAGATCCGTCACGAGGAGGAACGTGCGGCCCGTCGTCGCGTGCTGGTGGCGGAGCGCGACGCCGCGCTGCAGGCCGCCCAGAAGGGCGTGGTGGGATCCGAAGCGCTGGATTCGCTGCTGGCCGACATTGACGCCCGGCTCACCTCGCTGGAGGACGCGCCGGCTCCCGCCCCCACGGCTTCCGCACCGGCGCCGGCCCCGCCCGATGCGCGCGCGGCTGGCGGCTGAGGAGCGGGGGTGTCCGCATGGACGTGCTCCTTCTCCTCGCCGGTCTCGCCCTCGCGGCGCTCGGAGGTGAGTTGTTTGTGGGGGCCACCGTGGCCCTGGGACGCTGGTTGCGCATCTCCGCCGGCGTGGTGGCTGCCACGTTTGCGGCCTTCGCCACGTCCGCGCCGGAGCTTTCCGTGGCTATCAACGCGGCGTGGGACGGAGAGCCGCACATCGCGCTGGGCGACTCGCTGGGCAGCAACGTCGTCAACATCGGGCTCATCCTGGGGCTGGCGTTGACGCTGGGGCCCATCCGTTGTGCCACCGGCTCCATGCGTCGTGATTTCCCCGTGGCGCTCCTGGCGCCGGTCCTCACCGCCATCCTCGCCGTCGACGGACGCCTGTCCCGCCTGGACGGCCTGCTGATGATGGGCATGTTTGGTGCGTGGTTGGGGGTCACGGTGCGGGACGCACGTCGTGGCGCCGACAAGAGGGTGGATGTGCTGGCGCGCAGTCACGGTCTTCGCGCGCTGGCGCGGGGGCTGGCGGGCCTGGTGCTGCTGTTTGCGGCGGGGCGCCTGGTGGTGAGCGGCGCGACGGGAATCGCGTTGTGGTGGGGGCTGGAGCCCTTTGTCATTGGCGCCATCATCGTCTCGGTGGGCACGTCCGTGCCGGAGCTGGCCACCACCGTGCTGAGCCGATGGCGCGGACATGACGAGGTGGGGCTGGGCACGGTGCTGGGGAGCAACATCTTCAACAACCTGTTCATCGTCGGCGTGGCGGCCACCATCCACCCGCCCGAGGTGGCGTTGGCGCGGATGGGCGTGGCGTTGGCATTTGGCGCCCTGATGGTGGTGATCTCCTATCCTCCGTCCACCGGGGTGTTGGGACGTCGTCGGGGATGGCTGCTGCTGGCGCTCTACGTGGCCTTCGTCGGCGCGATGGCGCAGCTTGGTCCCGGTCCCGACGTGGGCGCCGAAGAGAAGGCCTCGCTCGCGCCAAGCCGGGTTGCCACAATCACCTGGCCAACATCTCCGACGTCACCGCGCGTGACATACGCGGAGAGACCACCGCCAACGCCGAGCGGTTGCGCGGGGAGGACCACACGACGTCACCACGCAGGGGCACGTCGCCACCTCGGGGATGACCGGCTGGTCAGTCCTGGTTGACAGGTCAGGGCACCGTCACTAAGCCCGCCCGCGTTGCACGTCATGACGGCAGGGCGACCTGGGGCGGACGCGGTTCAGCCGATGAGATGGGAAGAACGACTCGGGACGTGGCACCGCGGCGCGCTGGCGGCGGTGGCGGCGCTTGTCTCGTGGTGGCGGTCACGGAACCGGAGGCTCCTGCTGCTGCTCATGGACGACTCCGCCCCGGTGGACCTCCGTCTCGTCGGCAAGACCCTGATGCACGCCGCTGTGGTGGGGCTGGTGGCCGGCGTGGTCGGGGCGACCTTCTTCGCGGCGCTGGAGTACGGCCAGCGGGTGTTCCTGGAGATCCTCGTCGGGTACAAGCCGCTGCGCGCGCATGGCGAGCAGATCACCTCGGCGGTGGAAGACCTGGTGTTCCGCCCGTGGCTCCTGCCGGTGGTGATGCTCCTGGGCGGCCTGGCCTGCGGGCTCCTGGTGCGCCTGGCCCCGGAGACGCGAGGCGGCGGCGCGGACGCGGCCATTGCGGCGTTCCATCACGCGGGTGGGGTGGTGCATCCCAGGGTGCTGGCCATCAAGCCGCTGGCGTCGTTGGTGACGCTGGGGACGGGAGGCTCGGGCGGACGGGAGGGGCCCACCATGCTTATCGGCGCGGCCATCGGCTCGACGGTGGGGCGCGTGCTGGCGGTGACCCCGCGGGAGCGTCGCATCCTCCTGGTGGCCGGGATGGCGGCGGGAATCTCCGCGGTCTTCCGCACGCCGCTGGGCGCCGCGCTGCTGGCCGTGGAAGTGCTCTACCGCGACGGGTTCGAGCAGGAAGCGCTGGTCCCCGCCATTCTCGCCAGCGTGGTCTCCTACTCCGTGGTCATCTCGGTCTACGGCGAGTCCACGCTGTTTGCCCATGCGCCGCGCTTTGCGTTCATCCCCGCGCACCTCCCGTACTACGCGCTGCTGGCGGTGAGCATTGCGTTCCTGGCTCACGTGTTCGTGCGGACGCTGGAGGGCGTGCGTCGCGCCAGCACGCGCTCCGGCCTCCCGGCCTGGGTCCAGCCCGGCGCGGGGGCGTTGCTCCTGGGCCTGGTGATGGCGCCGCTGCTGATGGTGCTGGGCCCCCAGGTCGACGAGCCCGGAAGCGGCCTGGGAATCCTGGGGAGCGGCTACGGCGCCGTGCAGGCGGCCATCAGCGGAGCGCCGTGGCTGTCGACGGGCTGGACCGCGGTGGGATTGCTGTGCCTGATGGTGGCCGGGAAGATCCTCGCCTCCGCGGTCACCATCGGCTCCGGCGGCAGCGCCGGGGACTTTGCGCCGTCGCTGGTCATTGGCGGGCTCTTTGGCGGGGCGTTCGGTCGCGCCCTGCAGCTGGTCTCCGGTGATGCCCGGATTGATGCGGGAGCTTTTGCGCTGGTGGGAATGGGAGCGTTCTACGGCGGCGTGGCGCACGTGCCGCTCAGCGCGCTGGTGCTGGTGTGCGAGATGGCGGGCAACTACGACCTCATGGTCCCGCTGATGCTGGCCCTGGGGATCGTCTTCGTCGCGCTGCGCAGGACCAGCCTCTACCACGAGCAACTGAGCACGGTGCGCGGTGCGGGCCCGGAGCATCCGTCTGGCGTGTTGGACACGCTGACGGTTGAACCGTTGATGACGGTCCGCAAGAACGCGGTCTCCTTCCGGCTCTCGACGCCGGCGGAGGACATGTTGGGCCGCATGGGGGACACGCTGTGGCAGGACGTGTTCCCCATCTACGACGACGCGGGCATCCTGCGCGGGATGGTGACCGCGGATACCCTGCGGGTGCTGGCCTCCCAACACGGCCATGCCGACGTGGTGGTGGCCGCGGACGTGATGCAGCCGGCCGTGACCGTGACGCCGGGGGACACGGTGCGCGTGGCCGCCGAGCGCCTCCTGCGTTCCCAGGTGCGCGAGCTGCTGGTGGTGGGGAAGGGCGGGGAGGTGGTGGGGTTCCTGGATGAGGCGCGGCTGACCGGCCTCTTGTTCCAGCAGGATCGTCGCGCGTCGGTCACGCCGCTGGCCGTGACGCCGGGGTCAGGAGCCGGCTGAAGGGCCGTCCTGGTTTCCGTCGCCACGGCGGTGGCCATGGGCGGGTGACGTCGGGGGGCGCTGGCTCAGTAGCAGTGAACGTAGTTGCTCGCCGGGTAGTAGTACGCGAACACGTTGCAGTGCTCCGCCCAATCCACCGGCCCGCCAAAGGTGTAGCAGCAGTCATAGGCCTCCGGCGGAGTGCCCAGCTCCTTGGTGTCTTCCTCGTTGAGCTTGTCGCAGGTGATTCCGTCGGTGGGTTCCCGCCACTGGTATTCACACGTGTACCAGATGCCGCCACCGGCGGGGACCACATGGTCCAGCTCGGGGCTCCGCAGCATGGGCGGGTCCTTCCAGTCCTCGGACACGTAGAAGCGCTCGCTGTCGGCGGGTGGCGAGGGACTCACGCCGTCCCACGCGTACATCTCGAACCGCGTGCCACGACTGTGGAAGTGGCCATTGGCGCCAATGATGTGGACCGGCTGGTCCGACGGAATCTGGCAGGTGCCATGGTAGACGGACCGCTGGTCGTGCTGGCAGATGCGGATGGACTGCTTGGACGCGAACAGCGTTCCCACCTCGTGCTGGACCTCCGTGCGCGGCACGAAGTGGAAATTCACGAAGACGTTTCCCTTGCCCGGCGTCTCCTGCGTTGCGGCGTTGACGTAGTGCGACTGCAGCATGATCCACTCGCCGCCGGTGAACTTGTGGGCCACGCCACCGGGCAGGTTCCACTCGATGTAGCCGCCCGTCTGGGAGTTGATGACCAACGGCCAGTCCGCCCAGTTTGAATCATCGAAGCACGCGCCGAGCCCATTCTCCGAGCGCTGCACCAGGCCGCCCTCGGGTCCCAGGCCATTGGGGCCGGGGGTGATGGTGCGCACCCGGAAGATGTTCATGTGATGGGTGCCCTCGTTCTGCGCCACCTCGATCCGGTTGACGAAGATCTCCTCGCCCGCGTTGCCGGGCACCTGGAAGAAGAAGCACTGCTGCAGGTCCAGGCCGGGCGCCACCTCGAACTCACCCGTGGTGTACTGGAATCCCCGTCCCGCGGCGGGCGGCTGCAGGGACACGTTGGTCGAGGGTTGCTTGCTGGCCGATTCACCTTCCTGCGTGCTGTTGGTGCATGCCGCCAGGAAGACCAGGATTGCCGCGGAAAGCGTCCGCATGGTTCTTCTCCTCACGCGCGCGACGTCATGTGCCGCAACGTCCGGCCCTTCTGATTTCACTGGGGCCTGGGGCGCCCAATCTCCACGACGGTGGATTTGGGTGTCAATGGGCTGTTTCGCCACCTGGCGCGCTGTTATTGCGCGGTGGGCCATTGCCCCTGGCGCCCAACGTGAGGGGCTCGGTGGGAACAAGATGCCCAGTGGGGTTGCAGACATCGTGAGCGGGCCACGACCTGGAGTGCGGCGGGCCCTCGCCGCCCTGGCCAGCGCCGAGCGCGTTCACAACGGGCCGACAGCCCTGGGGGCTCAATGACGTCGGGCGAGGCTCTGCCTCGTGCGCGTGGACCCTTGACGGTTGTCCAAACCGCTCGACGCTGACCAGGGCGGCGAGGGCCCGCCGCACTCCAGGTCGTGGTCCGCTGGACGCGGTCAGGACCAGATGGGCAACTCATCTT
>JBFMGU010000032.1:0-56306 GCA_040752415.1 Myxococcota bacterium | reverse complement strand
ACCAAGGTAGAGCCCTGCCGACGATGACGTCGTGAAAGTGGTCCACGAGGGCAGGGCTTGGTGAATTTCCAGGTGCAGCCTCGGCTGCCGGCGATACCGACGGTCGCCTGATCCGCATCACGTGGGCAAAAGAAACTTGGTTCTGGGGAAGGGGGCGAGCGGACGCAGTGGCGCAAGCGTGGGGGGGGGTTCGCCTGCCCCGCCGACATGAGCAGATTGTTCTGCCGCCGCCCCCCCACGGGCCTCTCCGCGTGGTCACCCCGCGGGCGAACCCAGGGCCTGGGGTTCTCGTGCGCAGCCTGCCCGGTTAGTGTAACATCGTCATGATTAGTCTGGACGAAACTTTGCCCACCCTGGCGGCGAACGCGGTTGCCTCGTCGAGGACCGAAGCCCTGCTTCCCGTTGGGCGCACCGGGCCTTCACCTGGGACGCCCGGGCCCGCCTCGCCGCGCATCCGCCGTCCGCCCGAGCCTCGTCTTGGTTGTTGAGCACGCGGCGGGTGACGTCTAAAACCGGTCCTGAAGGGCGGGCGCCGCCTTTCGGGGGTCAAGGTCATGCCTGAGCAGGAACCTGGGCATTCCGTGGGTGAAGCGTTGCTGACCATGCTGCGCACCCATGACCCCGACGTGGGCGCCACCATCTCCGTGGAACACGCCGGCCGCGTGGCTGCCGTGCTCACCCACGCCCCCAGCGGGAGCGCGGGGCCCACCGCGTCCTGCACCGCCACGTCGTCCGGCGGATGGACCGCGCGCGTGGAGCTCCAGACCACCCGCCCCCTCCCCGACGGCGTGGCGGACGCCGTGGCGCGCCTGGCCGCGGAGGCGGGGCCCTCCATCCTGCCGTCATTCACTCCCGACGCGGAGGACCTCTACCGGGCGCTCTTCGACGTCAACACCGCCATCAAGCTGCTCATTGACGTGGATTCCGGCGCCATCGTCGACGCGAACCGTGCGGCCCAGGAGTTCTACGGCCTCTCCGCCGACGAGTTGCGCAAGCGCCGCATCATGGACATCAACACGCTCTCCGAGGCGGAGGTGCGCGCGGAGATGGAGGCGGCCAGGACGCAGCGCCGGCTGTATTTCAACTTCCGCCACCGGGTGGCCAACGGTGACATCCGCGACGTGGAGGTCTACTCCGGCCCGGTGCAGGTTCACGGCCGGCGCCTGCTCCTGTCCATCATCCACGACGTCACCGAGCGACGGCGCCTGGAGGAGCAGCTGCGCCAGGCGCAGAAGATGGAGGCGGTGGGGCGGCTGGCCGGTGGTGTGGCGCATGACTTCAACAACCTCCTGACGGCGATGATTGGCTTTGGTGAGCTGACCCTGGAGCAGCTCTCCGCCGACTCACCCCTGCGCGAAAACGTCTCCCAGATGGTGCGCAACGCGCAGCGCGCCGAGCAGCTCACGCGGCAGCTCCTGGCGTTCAGTCGTCACCAGGTGCTGGAGCCGCGGGTGTTGAACCTGGGCAACGTCATCCGCGACGTGGAGCTCCTCCTCCAGCGCCTGCTGGGAGAGCGTCACGTCCTCCGCCTGGAGATCCCTCCTGACCTCTGGCACGTCCGCGCCGACGTCAGCCAGATGGAACAGGTGCTGGTCAACCTGGTCGCCAACGCGCGTGATGCCATGCCCGGCGGGGGTGAGGTGCGGTTGCGCGCGGAGAACTTCACCGGCACCAGTCCGGTGCGACTGCTGGGCGGGACCATGATGCCGGGCAGCTACGTGGCGCTCAGCGTGGTGGACCGCGGCGTGGGGATGGACAACGTCACGCTGGCACGCATCTTCGAGCCGTTCTTCACCACCAAGCCCAAGGAGCGGGGCACCGGGCTGGGGCTCTCCACCGTGTACGGTGCGGTGCAGGGGAGCGGCGGATTCATCCAGGTGGAAAGCTGCGTGGGCCAGGGCACCACCTTCACCATCTACCTGCCGCGCTTCGTGGGTGCGGCGGAAGACCTGTCCCGACCGACGGCCGCGCCGCCCCCCGTGGCCCCGCGCGGCACCGTGCTGGTGGTGGAAGACAACGACGACGTGCGCGCGTTCCTGTGTCTCTCGTTGCGACTCGCGGGGCACCGCGTGCTGGAAGCGCCCAGCAGCAAGGTTGCCCTGGAGCTGGGTCGTGACGGCGACGCGCCGGACCTGCTCATCACCGACGTGGTGATGCCCGGCATGAACGGTCCCGAGCTGCACTCCGCGCTGCGAGAGCACCGGCCAGACCTGCGCGTGCTCTACATCTCCGGCTACACGGAGGGCCTGTTGGCCGACGAGATTCCACGGGAAGGAACGCGCTTCCTGCAGAAGCCGTTCACGCGCAAGGTCCTGCTGGACAAGGTGGCGGAGCTCCTCTCGCAACCGGTGTGAGGCTCACGGCGACGACGTCCGCAACCCCTCAAGCAGGAGCGTCCCGGAGCGACACACCCGCGCCAGCTGGCCGCGCATGAACACCTGCACCTCCGGCGTGGCACGTTGCTGCATCTGCACCAGGCCGGCGCCCAGCGGTCCTTCCGCGTCGCCATTGCACACCGGCTGGAAGCCGCGCAGCGCCAGGGACTGTGGCACGTCGGTCCAGTACGCCTCCGGCACGTCGTGCAGCTGGGGGCCCGCGTGGAACAACCCGTGCAGGTAGTACCAGGCGAACGGCGGGAACCGCACCAACGGCTCTTCCAACCACACCCCCAGCGCAATCAGCGCGGCGGCGGCAAGATGCATGAGCGCTCGACGTGGAGCGACGCTGGAACGGGCCTGCTCCAACGCACACGCCACGGGCGCCGCCAGCCAGGCCACCACCGGGACGAAGAAGCGTGGGCCGTGGCTCCATGCGCCGAGATGGTTCTCCACCATGGCCCCGGTGAACATGACCACGAGGATTCCCACCAGACCGAAGAGCACCTCGGGCGCGCTACGGGTCCACATGGGCTTGAGTCCCCATGGGAGCAGGGCGAGCAGGGGGAGGTGCAACAGCAGGCTTCCGTCGGCGCCCCACGCGTAGCTGGCGAGCGAGCGCGGCAGGTAGCGGAACGAGACGTAGGTCTCCTCGGTGGCGGCGGTGATGGCGCCCACCCCGGTGGCGAAGGGATCCCCGAATGCGTACCAGCCCATGACGCCGCGCGCGGCGATCGCCAACGCGATTAGCAGGAGGGCGTCGCGCAACAACGGGCGGGTGACGTCGGACGGGAGCCAGCTCCGGTCGGCCCGGGCTGACCAGCACAACAGGAGCGGCGCGGCCAGGAGCCAGGGGACGAAGTAGAACTTGATCCAGAACAACACGGAGAGCAGCGACAACATGACCGCCAGCAGGAGCCGCGTCCGTCGACGGTAGCGGCCCGATCCGACGAGATCCGCGCGCACTTCCTGGAACAGCGCCGCGCTCCAGATGGCGAGCGTCATCTGGGGCAGCTCACTGGTCTGCGCGCGCAGGTAGGTGAAGACGTAGCTGCCGCAAAGCACGCCCAACACGGCCATGGTCGCCACGACGACGGACGAGGTGTGTCGCGCCACCAGGCGCAGGAGCCCCGCGCAGGCAAGCAGCGCCCAGAGGATGTTGTAGAGGTTCAGGACCTCCAGCTCCTGGTTGGTCCACGCCGGCACGCCGAGCATCAGCGGCGGTGCGAAGAGCACGGTGGCGGCCAGTCCCCAGCGCGAGAAGTAGCGGCCCCGCGCCTCGTGCAGGTGGAAGTACTGGCCGGGATGCGCCGCCGGCGGGACGAACATCTCCATGCCCGGCGCCCCGACGGGAACACCCCAGGTACCGTGCGCGACGAGATACCGCGCCTCCGCGCGCACCACCGCGGCGTCGCCGGGGTACGGCTGCGAGGGTTGCAGGAGGTAGAGCAGCGGCCCGAGGAAAAGCGCGAGCCCCGCGAGCACCGCCAGGTAGCGACGCGGCGTCCACGTCTCCGCAGGTGCGCCTTCCGACGACAGCATCACGACCTCGCGGCCAGGGGAGGCCGTCCCACGTCGACACCGTTAGCCCTGCGGGCCGTGCCGGGGCAACCCGCGAGCGCGGACCGGGCCTGGGGCGTGGCGAAGGACCTGCTCGCGCCCAGGTGTCAGCGGTCAGCCCGGCGCGCGCTTTCGGACTGCGTGTGCAAGCGCCCATTCGACGACCCTCTGCGCAGTGGGGGCGCGCAGCACCGCTTTGGGCTCGGGCGACTCCGGTGACTGCTTCCACCGACGTGGGCGGTGATGAACTGCGCACCGAAGCCAAAGCGGTGCTGCGCGCCCCCACTGCGCAGAGGGTCGTCGAATGGGCGCTTGCACACGCAGTCCGAAAGCTCGCGCCGTCTGAACGCTGACCCCTGGCGCGAGCAGGCCCGGGCATGTGGCCCGCGTGCGAGGTGCGGTAGCGTCGTCGTCCATGTGCCGATGGTGCTGCGTTCTTCTCCTCCTCTTCTCCAGCCTGGTTTCACCCGCCGTGCGCGCCGCGCGCGACGTGCTGCAGGTGGCATCCTGTCCACGCCAGGGCGGGGAGTACCTGGCCACGTTGCCGGGCCGCATCACGCTGCTGCGCGCCGCCATGGCTCCCGCCATCTCCGACGAGGAGAACGCGCGCGTCGCCATCCTGCACCAGGTCCGTTACGTCTGGGGCTGGCTGCGCACGAACCCGCAGATGCAGCGCGAGGTGCAGGCCGTCCTCTCCGCGGAGCCCGCGAGTGTCGAGGTAAAATCGCTGCGGCGCACGCGCTACGGCCGCAACCTGGCCCTCCCGTGGACGCAGACGCCGCCGCACCTGGAGGTCACCGACTCCTACACGCTGCGCGCCATCCAGCGGGGCTTCACCAGGGTCGAGGATGAAGCGCTGGAGGTGGAGTACGTGGTGCGGTTCAAGCTCGCGCTGTGCGGCGTTCCCCGCGACGTGGATTCCATTCTCAAGGTGCCGCTCCCACGTGACCCCTGGCTGCTCTACTGGCACGTGCCACAGAAGCACCACCGTCTCATGCGCTATTACGACCGCACCGCGGTGACCAACCCGTGCAGCGACGACGACTTCGCCGACCTGCCCCATCCCTTCTACTACTGGTACGACTGGCAGCCCGACCGTCGCGGCCCCGACGCCAATGGCAAACCCTTTGATTGTCGCAAGCTGATGAAGTCGGGCCTGGACTACTTCCCGCACGAGGTGGCCCTGCACCGCATTGCCGAGCCCACGCTGGACTTCAGCGACCTGCACCGCTCCTGGCGCGCGGAGTCGGAGACGCTACGCGGCACGGTGCTGTTTGGCGTGCTGGACCAGTCATGGCCTGACCTGGAGCTTCCCGTCCTGCGCGACGAGCTTTCCGACGGAGCCCCGTTGGCGGACCGCGTGACGGCCGCGTTGGCAAAGGACAAGACCCGGGAGCGCGCCGCGCGCCAGATGCTCCACATGCTGCGGGATCTTCCCGACGTGATGACGGTGTCCGCACACCGCGCCGCCGTCGAAGGCGAGTACCTGCGGGTGGAGGTGGAAGGTGTGTTGCGCCGGAGCGCACGCAAGGTGGCATTGGTGCTCCAGTACGGTTTCACCAACGTGTTCGGTCCGCGGCCGCCCGGCCACTGGGAGATTGCCCGGCGGGCGCTGAGTCGCGATCACCTCGTGATCTACGTCGGGCACTCCGGCATTGGGGAGAACCTGCGACTTGCGCAGATTGAGCACAACCTGAAGTTGCCGACGGGCCAGTTCTCCGGCGAGGTGGCGCGCGCGCCCTACCAGCTCGTCGCGTTCCTCAGCTGTTACTCGTACATGTACTTCGGGCAGGACATGCTGGACGCGGGCGCCGCGGGGCGACAGTTCATCTACACCGGCACCGGTTACGGAAAGGGCGACCGCGGCGCGCTCAGCGTGTTGGACGTGGTGGACCAGGTGCTGGTCAACGACGGGACCCCCGTGCGCGTCCGCTACCTCGAGGACGAGGATTTCCTGCTGTTCAAGTCGCGACGTCGTGACGGCGGAGGCCCCTGAGTCAGGTTCCACGGGAGGTCATGAGCGGGATGGCGGGGCGCCGCGCTTGAAACCTCGTGGGCGCCGAACCATCGTCCCGGGACCGCGGGTTGCGGGTGGGTGCCGGTATGGATGTGTCCTCTGGGAAGTTGGTGGGTCGCGCCGCAAGGGTGTTGCTGGTCCTCGCCGCCGGGGTGCATTGCCCCATGTCCGGCCAACCCGGCGTCGCGGACAACGGCAGCAGCGGTGCGGGGGGAAGCAGCAGCGGATTGACGTCGGGAAACGGCTCGTCCGGGAACGGCGTCTCGTCGGGAAACGGAGGCTCGTCGGGAGGCGGCGCGTCGTCGGGCTCGGGCGTGTCGTCGACGTCCGGTAGCGGCGGTGCCTCGTCCACGAGTGGAGGTGGGGTGTCGTCCAGCTCGTCGGGCGGCGTGGAGTACGTCCCGGTGGTGTACGGCCACAGCTCCACCAACCTCTTCCGCCTCGACGTCAGCACGCTGCAGGTGGAGGACCTGGGAGAGTTCGAGTTCGTCGAGAGCGACGGGAGCACGCCATCGCTGGGGCATGCCATGACCGACCTGGCCGTGGACCGTGAGGGCACCGTCTACGGGTGCAGCTACAGCGCGCTGTTCCGGGTGGACCTTCCGAGCCTGCGCGCGGTGAAGCTCGTCGAGCTCGACGACGAATTCAACGGACTCTCGTTCCTTCCCGCGGGCCAGCTGGACCCGACGCAGGAGGTGCTGGTGGGCTCCACGTTGTCGCCGGAGCGCTCCCTGTACCGCATTGACGTGCAGACCGGCGTGGCCACGCTGCTGGGTCCCTACGGCGACGACTGGTACAGCAGCGGCGACGTGGTGGCCATCCTGCATGACGCCGCGTACGCGATCATCAAGCGCGACGGCGACGGGGACCACCTGGCGGTCATCAAGCCCGCGGACGCTCGCGCCACCGTGATTGGCGACGGGATTGGCCACAATGACGTGTGGGGCGTGGGCTACTGGAACGGCGTGCTCTACGGGTTCACGTCGGAAGGGAAGGTGGTTGCCATTGACCGGACCACCGGCGTGGGCACGTTGGTCACCACGTTGCCGGTCTCCTTCTGGGGCGCGGGAGTCACCACGCTGGCGCGCATCCCAGACCCGCCCGACGGGGGCGTCCCCGGCGACGCGGGAGAGTGCACCGCCTTCGGCGAGTCCTGCGTGTCCGACGCGGATTGCTGCGCGCCCTACGCCTGCCTGGGCTCGGTGTGCGGATACCCCGGTTGAGCCTGTCTCACGGCATCGGGTGCTTCTCGAAGAAATCCAGCGCCATCTCCGTGGCGTCGACGTCCCTGGTGACGTGACCGAGCAGCGGCACCTCGTCCGCGCCGGGCCAGGTGTGCCCACCACCGTCGATGGTGCACAACACCGCCTCGCTGCTCCCGTCGCAGGTGGAGCGTGCGTCGCAGTGGACTTCCCCCTGGCGCAGTGACTCGCTGGGGTCGCCCTGGCAGTTGAGGCGCTCGGCCCAGTCCGAGACACTCTGCTCGGCGCCCACGAAGTCGTACTGGCCACCCTCGTATTTCACGATCTGGTCGTCGGTGCCGTGGAAGTGCAGCAGCGGAACCGGACGAGATGGGTTGCAGTCCTTCATCCCGTTGACGCCCGCCACCGAGACAATGGCCGCGAAGCGGTCCGCGCGCTCGCAGGCGAGCCGGTAGGAGAAGAAGCCGCCGTTGGACAGCCCCAGCGCGAAGACGCGTTTGGGATCCACGGTGACGCGCTTGCCCACCTCGTCAAGCAGCTTGTCCACGAAGCCCACGTCGTCGGTCCCGGAGTCCTTGGCGTCGCCACAGCAGGTGGGTCCCGCGTTCCAGGAATTGCGGTGGCCGTCGGGGTGGACGGAGACCAGGCCCCGCTTTGCGGCGGCGTCGGGCAGGCCCGTGTGGCTCGCCTGCTGGTCGGCGTTGCTGAGGTAGCCGTGGAAGTTCAGCACCACGCCCACCGGCTTCTCTCCGTCGAGACCGTCCGGGAGACGGACCCGCGCGGTGCGCTCCTCTCCGTCGTGGTTGATGCGGATGGTGAACTCCGTGGCGGTGTCCTGCGGACCGCATCCCAGCACCAGCACCCAGATCCACGCGGCGCAGCTCTTCACGGCGCACCCTCCTTCCGCCGCGGATTGTAGCCCGTTCAGCGGCTTTCCGGTCCACCCAGACGACGGTGGAGCACGCGCCAGGCCACCGCGGTGAAACCCACGCCTGCGCACAGGACCAGTGCGAACTCGACGACGTTGCGCTCGACGAACGACTCACCGAGGTAGATGGCGGCAAGCGCGTAGGGCAGCTCTCCCAAGCCGAGCGCGGCCAGGTAGCCGAGGAACCGGTAGCGGATGATGCCAGCGAGGTAGCCGGGGATCTCCGAGGGCACCGCCAACTGGAAGAGGAGGAACATCCACCAGCGGGTCTCGGCGGAGACGCGCGCCTCGTAGTACGCGAGCTTCTTGGGTGAGACCATGCGCTCGACGGCGGCGCGACCGAGCTGGTGCCCAATGCTGTAGGCCGTGATTCCGCCAAGGATCCACCCGGTCCACAACAACACCATGGTGGTGCCCTTGCCCCACGCCGCGGTGGCGACGGGAACGAGGATGGCGCTGGAGAAGAACGCGAGCATGGCGGAGAGCCCGGCGAGCGTCACGAACACCAGCTTCCCGACGAGGGAGTGCTCCTGGATGATGCCCTTGGCCCACTCCAGGGCCTGCTGCATGCCCCCGGTCACGCCCGTGGTGAACCAGAGACCCACGACGAGCAGGATGACGCTCCCGGAGATGAGCGCGCGTCGTCCCCAGAGGTGTGTTGCCTTCATCCTTGCTCCGCCCAACCCTGGGGGTTCCGACCAGACCCGACGACGGAGGTGTATCCCCTAACGCCAGCAAATGTCTCGTGGTCGATTGGTATCTCCCGTGCGAGCGACTTGAGGCCGCGGATCGTCACGCCTATACCCGCGGGATATGCGTGGTCTCCTGGCGGGCGTGGGTGCGTTTCTCGTCGTGGCGGGCGTGGTGGGGGCGCATGAGCCGCAGCGCCCGGTTCCCTTCCGCGTGGGCTCCGACCTGCAGGGCCTGGCGCTCACGCCCCGGGCCACCGTCATCACCCACCTGGGGCCGTGGGCCTCCAACAGCCTCCTCGTGGAGCTGGGGAAGGACCACCTGGTGCTGGTCAGCACGCCCTACACCCCGGAATCCACCGACGAGGTCCTGGCCTGGATTCGCGCGCAGTACCCGGGTCGTGCGCTCACCGCCATCAACCCGCATTTCCACCTCGACGGCGCCGGCGGAAATGAAGCGCTCATCCGCGCTGGCGTGCCCGTCATCGGTTCCGACCTGACGGCGAAGCTCATCGCGGAGCGCGGTGCACGTCGGCGGGACTACGCGGCATCCCTGGTTTCCGACGACGAACTGCGCACGCAACTGCTGGCGGTGCCCATGGTTCCCCCGTCCCGCACCTTCCCGCTGCAGCAGGGCGCGCACCTGGTGCTGGGCGGTGAGCCGGTGGACATCATCTTCCCCGGCGCGGCGCACGCCCCGGACAACGTGGTGGTGCATTTCCCCCGTCAGGGAATCCTCTTCGGCGGGTGCATGGTGCTCGCCGGCAAGCGCGCCGCGAACCTCTCCGACGCCGACGTCACCGGCTGGGCCCGCGCCGTCGAGTCCCTCCAGGGGCTGCGCGCTGACATCGTCATTCCGGGACACGGGGACCGCTTCGACCGTGAGCTGCTCGAGAACACGCATCGCATCGCCAAGGACCTGGTGCCGCGCACCCTCGCCGTCACCGTCGACGACCTGCCCTGGGTGGGGCCCGCTCCGGAGGGGTCACGCAGCGTCACGGAGGCGGTGGAGAAGCTGGCGTCCCACCTGACCAGCCGTCATGTGCCGGCCACCGGATTCATCGCGGCGGGTCGGGAGCACCGGGAGGCGCTGCGCGCGTGGATCAAGTCCGGCATGGAGATGGGCAACCACACCTTCTCGCACCGCGCGTACAGCAAGCTCTCCGTCGCGGAGTACACCGCGGACGTGCTGCGCAACGAGGAGGTGGTGCGCCAGGAGTTTGGCGTGGAGCTGCGCGGCACCTTCTTCCGCTACCCGTTCCTGGACCACGGCCACACCGAGGAGAAGGTGGAGGCCATGGCCCGTCTCATGGAGCAGCGGCGCTACACGCATGCGCCGGTTTCGTTGGACACCGTGGACCATCTCTTCGCCAATGCCTATGCGCGCCTCCCGGACCGACGGAAGACCGCGCGCCTCTACGTCGAGCACGTGCAGGAATCCGCCGCGCACTTCGAGGCGTTGAGCCGGCAGCTCCACGGTCGCGAGATACCGCTGGTGCTGTTGGTGCACGCCAATGAGCTCAACGCGGACCACCTGGGAACGGTGCTGGAGATGCTCGAGTCGCGGGGTTACCGCTTTGTGCCGCTGCGCCAGGCGCTTTCCGACGCCGCCTATGCCACGCACGGGAATCGGCCGCCGCTGGTGCCGCTCAAGGGAGACCGCAACTTCCTGACCCAGGTGGCCACCGCGCGCGGCATCGTCGTCGACGACGTGAGCGGGGAAGGGCGCTTTGAGACCCACTGGCGACCCCTGCTCGAGGGCGCCGACGCGGGTCGGTGATTTCAGCTCGGATACAGGTGTTCAGTTGCGGGCTGCGGCGCGGAGTCGAAACAATGCGTGCGCCGTGACCGCCAACCCCGCCCAGCTGGACCGCGTGCTCCACCCGCACGCCCGCCTCGCCATCATCAAGGCGCTGCGCGCGGCGGAAGGCCCGCTGGATTTCTCGTCGCTGCGCGAGGACCTGCAGCTCACCGGCGGCAACCTCTTCTCACACCTGCGGGCCCTGGAGGAGGAGGGCATCATCCAGCGGGTGCGGGAGAGTCCCCTGGGCCGCACGCGTTCGGTGTATCAATTGACCGACGCCGGTCTCGAGCGCGTTCTCGCCTACGCCCGCGTGCTGGCCCAGCTGGCCGCGGACCTGGGTGGCAATGACTCCTGAAAAGCCACGTCGGCGGTGAGGGCGTCATCCGTGTCTCTTCCCCGCCATTTCATCGCGCGCGCCGGAGTGGCCCCCGTCCCCGTGGGAAGCGCGCGACCGGTCCACGCGCTCGACGTGCTGCGGCTGCACCACCGTCATCTTGTCGACGAGGAATGGGCGGTCACCGTGGACCCGAGCGGCGTGCTCCGCCTGGAGCCGGGCAGCGCGCGGGGGTCCCTTCCGTCGTCGGTGCAGGTGGAGCTTTCCCATCACGAGGTGGCCCGGGGGCGACCGCCGCGCGTGCTCGAAGCGTCGCAGGTCTACCTGTTCGACCTGCAGGTCATGGAACAGCGCGTGGAGACGCCCGGTCCGAATGATCCGGTCTATCTCTACGGCGAGCTGCACGGTCCGTATCCCAGCGGCCATCCCACGTCGGTGCAGGGACAGCTCACCGTGACGCGCGCGGATGTGCTGCATGGCCTGCTGCTGGGCGCGGCGGAATCCTTTGTGCTCCAGGGCGGGGAGAACATGCGCTGCTTCCACGCGCTCCTCCCCGGTGACAACGAGGCGGCCATCCGCTCCGGCGAGGGCCTGGTGCTGGCGTACCCGCTGATGCCGGCGGAGCTCGTCGTCACCGACGCGTCCAACACCGCGCTGGTGCACGAGCTGCTCTATGACCTGCTGGCGGCGTTGCAGGTGGACGTGCGCAAGGAAGCGTTGCGCCATCCGCTCGTCGACCGGGTCCTGCCGGTTCCCAGTCGCGCCGCGTTGGAGTCGCAGCTCAGGGCCGAGGGCTACCAGATCAAGGGCGACTCCGCGGTGCGACGGAGGGGGGCTTTCTCGTCGTCGGGGAGCGGCTCCGGAGGCATGCTCGGCGCGGTGTGGGGCGCGCTCACCGCGCAGAAGGTGGCACTTCCCCCGGAGGGAGATACCGCCACGTTCCTGGAGCTGGCGCGTGAGTCCCTGAAGGCGTTGCCGGGTTGGCCGGATGAGCGCTCCCAGGCGTTGTCGACCCGCGTGCGTCAGGGGCCGCCACTCTCGTCGGTGACGCGGATTCCGGCTCCGCCGCACGTGCCTCCTCCTCCCCGGCCCACAACGCCGCCGCCGCGCGGCCCGGTCCGTCGCGAGCCCGCGGACTGGATGCGCGACTTCATGGGAACCCACGACGCGCCGGGCCGGAGCGCACCGCGCGTGACGTCGGGGACGTCGGGGCGGAGCATGCCCGCGAAAAGTGCTTCCCAAGCGCCGTCCTGGATGGAAGATTTCCAGCCGCAGCCCACCCGCCAGGAGCCCAAGCCGGAGCCAGATTCCACGGCGAAGAAGGACAGACGCCCGGACTGGATGAAGGACTTTGATTAGCCCACCCACGGAGCACACATGTCCCACGATCACGAGAGACCGGTTGAGCCGTTTTCCGACATCCACATCGAGCACGGCGAGGTGAAGGCGACGCTGCTGCACGACCCCACCGTGGAGGGCCTGGACATGGCCATCTACATGGACGGCTCGGGCAGCATGAGCGAGGAGTACAAGTACAAGACGAAGACCACGGGCGGCTTCCTGGCGTGGCTGTTCGGCAAGCCGCAGAAGACCGAGATCCTTCCCAACGAGGTGGAGCCGCAGGTCCAGTGGATGCTGGAGTACCTGGCCACCAAGGACCGCAACGGCATCCTGCGCGTGGCCTACTGGGCCTGTGGCGACGGGCGCGACGTCGAGGTGATTGGCGAGCTGAAGGGCGTGGACGTGCACGGGCACAAGTTCCCCGGGCCGCGTCGCATGGGGAACCGCACCTTCCTGGCGCCCGCCATGCGTGACTACGTGCGCTACCTGAAAGAGCAGGTGTCCAGGGGCGCCAAGCGTGGTTGCGCGGTGATTGTCACCGACGGCCAGATCCACGACGCCGACGAGGTCAAGCGCTACTCCAAGGAGCTGGCGCACGAGATGGCCGCGGGCCGCCTGCCGCGCATCAACTTCATCCTGGTGGGCGTGGGCAGCGGTGTCGACGAGGAACAGATGGAGGACATCTGCCACGAGAAGTACCGCGGCGTGGGTCACATGTGGTGCCACCGCATTGCCGAGGAGATCAACCAGGTGGCGGAGCTGGTGGCGGTGCTGGTCGACGAGACGATGACCGTGGCTGCCGGCGGCACCATCTACGACGACAAGGGCAACGTGGTGAAGATCTACGAGGCGCGCCTGCCCGCCGTGCTGGAGTTCAAGGTCCCGGAGGGCGCGCGCAGCTTCACGCTGGAGGTGGGTGGCCAGCGCTACACGCAGCCGCTTCCCGCCGGCGACCACGACGACGACGACGATGAGGATCACCACTGAGCCGGCCGGTCCCGTTTCCAGCGGTCTGAGATGAGGGTCTTCCCATGATGTCTGTGCTCTTCCTCGTGGGCGCGCTGGCCGGAAAGGTCGCGTCCGCGGACCTCTACGTGTTCAACGTGCAGGAGAAGGACGGTGTGCTGACGGAGCTGCCCGAGGGGGAAGCGGGCTGGTGCGAGGCGGGCAGCAACAAGAAGGGCAAGCTGTGCCCCAGCGCGCGGAAGGTGGCCACGCTGGAGGCGCGCACGGCGCGGTTGCTGGAGGGAACGCTGAAGCAGAAGCGTGCGTTCAAGCCTGGCAAGACGTCCTCGTGCTGGAAGCCGCGTTACCTGGTGGTGTTCCACGGGCCCAAGCGCAAGAAGCAGGGAGAGGTCAGCGTCTCGCTGGAGTGCCAGCGTGTCGTCGGGAAACTGGGGAAGAAGCCGCTCAAGCAGCACGCGCTCTCGGTGGCCACCACGGAGCTGTTCCGCGCCACCTTCGAGGAAACGGGCGCCCCGAAGATCGCCCCGCTGAAGGTGGAGCAACCGCGGTTGCACAAGCTGGAGCTGCACACCAACGCGGCGTACGTCGTGAGCCTGGATGGTCAGCCGCTGCCCTCGCGCGACCACCGGCCCGGGGTGTACCTGCTGGAAACGCTGGGCGCGGAGCACGTCGTCGAGTTCAAGAGCGCGCAGGCGCAGTGTCGTCACCGGCTCACGCTGGGCCCCGGTGAGAACGTGATCCACATGGCGAATCCGTGTGGTGAGGCCGTGCCCGCCAGTGCGCAACCAACTGCGGCGGTGCAGGCACCTGCCTCGCCGGCTCCTGTTGCTCCGGCCATGGCCGTCGCGCCGCCGACTGCTGTCGCGCCGCCTCCGTCGACAGAAGCGCCCCCGGAAGCCGTTGCAGAGGACGAGGGGGAGTGGTTGCCGTGGACGCCGCCCTCGGCGGTTGCACCGGGTGAAGCGGCTCCGTGACGTCGGGAGTTGCACGGGGCTGCTCAGGACGCGCCCGCCTCGCGGAACCGCAGGGGGGCGGGGGCAGTGTCAGAACAGTCTGTCCAGGTCGGCGGGGCGGGCGAACAACTAGGACCAAGGCGGTTCCCATTCAGATTGACCGGGGAAGCGATAGCCAAGAACCAGCGCTTCGCAGGTGCCAGGTTCACCCTCCGCCACGGCCAACTCCAACGGGAGCCGCTGGTAAGGGGCTGCGTCTAAACAATTTACCCATTCCGTCGTGGCCGGCGAACACCTAACCCCCCACGTTCATGCCGTTGCGCTCGCTCGCCCCCCTTCCCCACACCCGCTCACCGTCGTCAACCATTGCGGGGAAGGGGGGCACGCATTGGCATTGGGACTTTTTCTCGTCCGGAAGATGGAAGCTGCGCGCATCGATTGCCCCCCCTTCCCTGGCTCGGTGACGACGGAAAATCGGGTCTGGGGAAGGGGGGAGTGGACGCAGTGGCGCGAACGTGGGGGGGTGGGTGTTCGCCAGCTTCGCCGACCTGGGCAGATTGTTCCGGCGCAGCCCCTCAGGTCTCCACCGGGGACGCCAGGGCGCGGGCCACGGCCTCGGAAAGCGCTCCCACCGTGAAGGGCTTCTCGACGACACCCTGCACCCCGATGGCGTGCATGGCCTCGAGGTCCTCCTCCTCCCGGAAGCCCGACACGATGATGATGGGCAGTCGGGGAGCAACCTCGCGCAGACGACGCAGCGTCTCGGCGCCGTCCATCCGCGGCATCCGCACGTCCAGGAGCACGAGCCGGATCTCCTCGCGCCGACGGGTGAACAGCGCAATCCCCGCCGCGCCGTCCTCGGCGCAGAGCACCGCGTAGCCCAGGCGCTGCAGGATGGTCTGGGTCACGTGGCGCACCTCGGGCTGGTCGTCGATCACCAGCACCGTGCCGCGCCCCACAATCCACGCGGGCTCCTTGGGCGCGGGCGGCGTGGCGACGTGGCGCGCAGCCAGCGGAAGGTGGATGGTGAAGCTGGAGCCGCGCCCTGGCGCGCTCCGCACCTCGATGCTCCCGCCATGGCTCTTCACCGTCCCGTAGACGGCAGCCAGCCCCAGGCCGGTGCCACGCCCCACCTCCTTGGTCGTGAAGAACGGCTCGAAGACGCGCTGGGAGACCTCGGGGGCCATGCCTACGCCGGTGTCCGCCACGCAGATCTCCACGTGCGGCCCCGGTGTCAGCGGCATGGCCTGGCGCCCGGTGAAGGCGGAATCCAGGTCCACCACGCGCGTGGAGAACTCCAGGCGTCCGCCCTCCGGCATGGCGTCGCACGCGTTGACGGCGAGGTTGAGCAACGCGCTCTGCAGCCACGAGGGGTCCCCCGTGACCGCCGCACCCTCCAGCCCGAGCCGACACACCATCTCGATGCGCCGGTCGACGGTGTGCCGCAGCAACCCCACGATCTCCTCGATGAGCTGGTCTGGGCTCACCGTCTCGGCGCGCAGGCTCCCGCGACGGGAGAAGGCCAGCAGCTGGCCAATCAGCTCGGCGGCGCGGCCCGACGCGGTGAGGATGGCGTCGAGCTCGCCGCGGGAGGAGGGCTCGGTGAGTTGCTCGCGCAGCAGCTCCGAGTGCCCGCGGATGGTGGTGAGCAGGTTGTTGAAGTCGTGCGCCACCCCGCCCGCCAGGCGACCGATGGCTTCCATCTTCTGCGCCTGCTGCAGCTGCTCGCGCATGGCTTCGCGCTCGCGCTCGGCCCGCTCGCGCTCGGCCACCTCCAGGATGGCCTGCTCATGCGCAATGCAGCCCTCCAGCGACGTGGCGAACTTGCGCACCACGGTGTCCAGCTGGCTCAGCTCCGCGTCGGAGAAGCGCGTGCCGCGCACCGCGGAGTGCAGCTTGAGGAAGCCCAGGCGCCCCAGCGGGAACACCGCATACGCGCCGCGCTCAATCCCCTGTTCGGTCACGCAGGCGACAAAGCCGGGATCCCCCGTCGCCACCGAGAAGGGACCCTGCGCCGCGCCGGCGAAGCCGGGATGGGCCGCGGGCAGCGTGCGCTCGCGGATGTGCACGTGGGGGACGCCGTAGATCAACACCAGCGCGCCGGCGCCGTCGGCGGGTTGGCGCGGTAGCACGTCCGCGCGCAGCCACACCGACGCGTACCCCAGGTTCTTGCGCGCCATCAGCGTCGCCAGGAAGCGCTCGCAGTTGGCGGCCAGCTCCAGCGACTGGCCTACCGAGAGGGCCAGCTCGAACAGGACGCAGATGTCCGCGAAGGTCTGCTGGAACTCGTCGTCAAGGCTCATGCATGACTGCCACAACGGAGGTCTTGTTGAAGAACTCGAGGTAGCCCTCGCCCTGCGAGGAGATCTCCCCGAGCGTGAGCATGCCAAGGGGCTTGTTGCCGTTGGCCATCCCGCGCAGCTCCTGGTCGATGGCGACGAGCTCCTCGGGGAAGCGGTCCTCCAGGAACAGCACGCGCGAGACGCAGTCCGCCAGCAGGCAGTGCCTGACCTTCAGCGGCAAGGGGGAGGCCGCCTCTCGCGCCGCCTGTCCCGCCGCGCCCACCAGGCGCTCCGGCTCACCCTTGAGGATGGAGAGTACGGCGTTCTCCGGGACGTCGCCCACGCAGATCAGCGTGCCGCCTTCCCCCACTGCCACGGGGTCGCGCACCACCACCTCCTGCCCCTCCTTGCGGATGCCAAAGGGATAGCCGCTGGCCACGCGGAAGAAGTTGTCGGGCGTGATGCGGACCCCGGCGTCGGCCTCCACCGCGGCCTGGTACAGCTCGAAGGCGTTGCGCCAGTTGAGCTGCACGATCACGTTGCGGTTGGACCGCGTGGCGACGAAGGGCCCCTTGAGCTCGCGCCAGCCGTGGCGGACCCCGAGCCGCGCGGGCCAGGGGGACAGCGCCACCACCGCGGCGCCCTGGTGCACGCCCTCCCGCGTGAACACGCAGGGCCGCGCCTTGAGCGTGAGCGACCCAGCGCCGCCGCCCCAGTAGCTCACCCGGTTGCCGAGCTGGTGGTAGATGGCCTCGAGGAAGAGCGGGATGTTGGGCGCCAGCCCGTCGACGAGCACCAGCGCGGTGGGTTTGGCGCGCGCCGGCCCCTGCACGCAGGGCAGCAGGTCCGGGATCTGGAACCGGCCGGTATCCAGGCCGCGCACCAACATGGGCTCGGTGACCTTGGGGAGCGTGAACAGCAGGATGCCGCTGTCATGGCGCTCTTGACCGTCGATCAGCGAAGGGAACAGCCCGCCAAAGAACGACAGCGGCGTGCTTGCCAGCGTGGCGACGATCTCCTCGAGGTCGGGCGCGCCCTGCTCGCCGACGAGCACGCCCAGCATCTCATCGGGGCCCACCCGCAGCGAGGCCAGCGCGTCGCGCAACGCTTGCGGTTCGGCCGAAGGCAGATAGAGGTGTCCACTCCCCGACATGACCGCGGAATCTACCTGTGCCGACGCGCGAGCGTCGAACTCCTGTCGCCACCGTCGGCGCGCGTGCCAAGTCGGCGGGTGGCGGATGCGGAGGCAGGGCCGGGAGCAGGGCGGCGGTGACGGGAACGGGTTGTGAGAGTCCAGCACACCCTCGCGCTGCCACTTGGAGGCGTCGCCGGGGTGGCCCGGCGGGGCCCCGGGGAGGTCGTGTTGTTGTCTGACGGAAGAATGACGAGGAGGGTCACGAAGTGGGTGCGCGAGGTTCACGGCGCCCTGGAGTGCGGTGCAACCGCGTGCAGCCGGGCGGCGACGTGCAGCACCGCCCTGGATCGGTCCACTGACTGTGAGGCGCGGCTGGCCTCCCCGGGCTCGCAGCATCGACCGGGTTGGACCAAACCAGGGCGGTGCTTCACGTCGTGGCGCGACTGCACGCGGTCGCACCGCACTCCAGGGCGCCGCTCACCCCGCTCACCCACTTCGTGACGTCACTAACGCACCACGCCTCGTCGTCGGAAAGAACAGCGGAGCGTGGCACCGGCGCACGTGGACCACGCCAGGCGGGCGCGACCGGAGGCCAGGCAGTTTCCACCGTTCCCTGAGCACGGCGCGGGCAGTCGCTACACATCCCGACGAGGTGCGGGCATGCGTCGGTGGTGCGGCCTGGCCGCAACGTGGTTGGCGCTGGCGTCCGCGTTGGGAGCACTCGCCATGACCGAAGGACTGTCATCCCGCGGTGCCGAGCTGCGACGCGAGAAGTTGGAGCCGCGCTTCGAGGCACTCAAGCCCCTGTTCGCGCCCAAGCGCAGCCCCCGCCCCGGCGACTGGCTCGACCAACACCACGAACGCGGACAGTCCTTCGCCGAGTACGTGCGCGGCCGCCCGGTACGCGTGGCCGGCCACAAGGCCATCGACATCGTGCCCATCGGAGATTTCACGCCGGCACAGCGTCGGGTGGTGGAGCTTTCCGCGGACTACGTGGAGCGCTTCTTCGGGCTGCCCGTCCGACTTCACGCTTCCATTCCCGCCTCCGAGATCCCGGCGCGCGCCCGTCGGGTGCATCCCAGCTGGGGCATGGAGCAGGTGCTCACCACCTTCGTGCTCGAGGAGCTGCTTGTTCCCCGGCGGCCCGCGGACTCGGTGGCGTTCCTTGCGTTGTCGTCGTCAGACCTGTACCCGGACCCTTCGTGGAATTTCGTGTTCGGGCAGGCTTCGCTGCGGGACCGTGTGGGAGTGTGGTCCATCTATCGCAACGGAAACGCCGACGGCTCAGCCGGGGAGTTCCGTCTCTTCCTGCTGCGGACGCTCAAGACGGCCGTGCACGAGCTCTCCCATATGTTCTCCATGGCGCACTGCGTGGCCTACGAGTGCGTCCTCAACGGCAGCAACCACCGCCAGGAGGCCGACGCGCGCCCGCTGGACCTGTGTCCCATCGACCTCCAGAAGCTGTGCTGGAACACCCGCTGCGACCCCGTGGCGCGCTACGACCGGCTCCTTGAATTCACCCGGACCCACGGCCTGACCGACGAGGCGCGGTTCCTCGAGGACGCGCGGAACATCCTGGCCGGCCCCGGGACAGCCTCGGAACGTGAGGCCCCCGCGCCCTGATGCGGCTCCTGCACCCGCTCCGTTTCACCGCAGCCGTCCCAGGTCGTGTGCGAGCCAGGCACCGTCGACGTGCTTGGGAGGGTCACGCCACCTCGGTACATCACCGTCGGAAGCCCAACCTGGAGGACGTGATGCAACGCAAGCGGACGATCCTGAGCCTGGTGTTGGCGGGAACGCTGACGACGGGCGGCGCGGCGCTGGCCCATGAGACCGGCAGCCCCCACGTGCATGAGAGGAAGGGCGAGAAGGACAAGGGCGTGCCCGGCGTGGACGTGGACGTGGAGGACGAGAAGGACAAGGGCGTGCCCGGCGTGGACGTGGACGTGGAGGATGAGGAAGACAAGGGCGTGCCGGGTGTCGATATCGACATCGACGAACCTGAACTGGAAACCAAGGGCGAGAGGGACAAGGGCGTGCCCGGCGTCGACGTGGACATCGAGACGGATTGACCCCGGACGCGTCAACCTCCGACGAGACCGAAGAAGCGCGCAATCTCCAACGACGAGCAGATGTCCACGTCCAGCACGTAGGCGGTGGCGGTGCCGCACTGGGACTCACCCGTGCCCGGGTCCACGGGCGTACCGTGCCCCATCCCGTTGATGACGTGTTTCTCGACGACGGTCTGCCCATCCGCCCGCGTCCAGCTCGCGGTGGTCTCGTTGCCATCGGTCTGCTCGTCGTCGGGAGTCTCGGGCTCACCGTGCAGGTTGGTCCATTGTTGGGCCAGGTGGTCGGCGTTCACGGGGCGCACCGTGGTGTCGGAGCTCCCGTGCCAGATGGAGACGCGCGGCCAGGGACCGGTGTGGCTCGTGGCGTTGCGCACCAGCGTGCCCCAGTCCTCCGCGGTGCGCGTGCCGCCTCCGCCGTTCATGCATGAGAAGGCCTGGCTCAAGCCCACGCCGCAGCGGTAGGGCACGCCGGCAATCACCGCGCCGGCCGCGAACACGTCGGGGTAGAGGGCCAGCATCACCGCGGTCATGGCACCGCCCGCCGACAACCCGGTCACGAAGACGCGCCCGTCGTCGATGCCGGCGGTGGTCTTCATGTGCGCCACCATGTTGCGCAGCGAGAGCGCCTCACCCTGGTCACGCGTGATGTCCGCGTCCTCGAACCAGTTGAAACAGCGGCTCTGGTTGTTGGTGGTCTTCTGCTCCGCCACCACGAGCGCGAACTTGTGGCGGTTGGCCAGCTCGACCCATCCCGTGGCTTCCGCGTACGCCGGCCCCGTCTGACTGCAACCGTGGAGCACCAGCACCAGCGGCATGGGTGACGACGCTTCGGCGGGAACGTGGCGGTACATGAGCAGGTCGCCGGGATTGGCGCCAAAGTCCGCCACCAGCTCCATGCTGGAGGCCTGTGGCTTCTGCACCGGGATGCACGCCAGGATGAACCCCGCCACCGTCGACGACACCAGCCGCTTCACGCTCCACGTCATTTCCCGCTCTCCTCGGCGGATGCGGCCATAGGACGCGCGGAGTTTTGACGCACCCCGTCAAAGGTCCGATGCCCGCTTCGCCGCGTCCCGGTACGGGGCGGGTTCCACTCCTCTTCATGGTTGGTCGATGCGCAGCTTTCGGATTGCCTTCTCGTCCCTGTTGTTCACGTTGTTTCTCCCCGTCGGTGCAGCTCACGCGTTGGAAGAAGTGACCGGGTTCGGGACCAACCCCGGCAACCTGGTCATGTACCAACACATCCCCACGTCACCACGCTCACCCATGCCGCTGGTGCTGGTGCTCCACGGCTGCACGCAGCAGGGTCCCGCGTACGCCACGGGCACGGGGTGGGTGGACCTGGCGGATGAGCTGGGCGTGGGTCTCGTCGTGGCGGAGCAGAAGACGGCCAACAACCAGAACCGCTGCTTCAACTGGTTCGAGGACGGGGACATCACGCGCGGCCAGGGCGAGGCGCTCTCGCTGATGCAGATGGTCGACCACGTGCGCGGCAACACCACCGTCGACGACAACGCCATCTTCGTCACCGGCCTCTCGGCGGGCGGCGCCATGACCGCGGTGATGTTGGCCACCTATCCCGACGTGTTCGCGGCCGGCGCGGTGATTGCCGGTGTGCCCTACCGCTGCGGTGTGGGCCTCACCGACGCGCTGGGCTGCATGAACGGTCCCAAGGCGAACACGGCGGCGCAATGGGGTGACAAGGTGCGGAACGCCAGCAGCCACTCCGGTCCGTGGCCGCGTGTGTCCATCTGGCACGGCGACGCGGACACCACGGTGCAGGTGGTGAACGCCGACGAGGCTGCGCAGCAGTGGACCAACGTGCACGGTCTCTCCACGCAGCCCACCGAGCAGGTCACCGTGGCGCGCGACGCGACGATGCGTTGGCGGGATGCAAACAACACGGTCCTCGTCGAGCGGCACACCATCGACAACATGCAGCACGGCACGCCGGTGAATCCCGGGAGCACGCCGGAGAGCTGCGGGACGGCCGGGGCGTACATCCTCGACGTGGACATCTGCTCCACGCGGGAGATTGCGCGCTTCTTCGGCTTGCTCGACGCGCCGACCCAGGATGCCGGAGCTCCCGTCTTGGACGCGGGTGGGGCGGCGGATGCGGCCGTTTCCCCGGACGCGGCGGTTGGCGCTCCCGACGCCGGAAACACGGTCACGGACGCCGGTGTCACGCCGGTGGGAGCCGCGGAAACCTTCTCCGACGCCGACGGCTACGACCTGACGGGATGGATGCGCGATCCGCAGTTCACGCTCGTCACCGACGATCACACAGGCAGCGTGGGAAGCGGCGCGATCCAGGGTGAGGTCCTCTCGCCGGAGTCGGGCTGCCAGGTTGGCGTGGTGAGCGCCAGCTTCTCCCGCGTCTTCACGTTGGGCTCCGCCCCGACCCTGCGCTACGCGCGCATGTTGGAGCTGTTGGCCGCCATCAACATCAACACCTACGCGGAGCTGCGGGTGACGGTGAGCGGCGAGAACGTCGACGGTGAGCAGGCCATGTTCGAGGACATCACCGAGAACACCTGGAACGAGCGCGTGGTGGACCTGGCGGCCTATGCAAACCAGACCGTGACACTCGCGTTCGAGCTGGAGGCGTACAGCACCGTGTGTCTCCAGGCGGAGGCGCGGGTGACGTTGGATGACATCGTCGTCGGCAGCGCGGTGACGCCGGAGGAAGACGCGGGGACGCCGGGACCCACGGACGCGGGTGGTCCGGGTGACGTCGACGCCGGCAGCGTGGATGCCACGGCGCCTCGCACCGACGGCGGTGTCATCACGCCGCAGGACGACGCGGGTACCCAGGGCGCGGACGCCGCCGTGGGCGATGACGCCGGCACCCAGGGCGGTGATGCCGCGGTGGGCGCGGATGCGGGCCGGTCCGGCGGGGACGGTGGCGCGCTGACCATCAACGACGACGATGCTGGAACGGCGAACGCCGACGAAGCGGCTGGCTGTGGCTGCTCCGTGAACGCGGGTGCGTCCGAGCTGCGCGGCGCCGTGTGGGCCGTGGTGGCGTTGTGGATGCTGCGACGGCGTCGTCGCTGAGCGTCACCGGCAGCTTGCGCCGCGACAGGTCTTCAGCGCCTCCAGCTTCTGGTGCAGCGCCGTTGCGAGCTCCTGGTACGTCGACGACTTGCCGGCGAGGAGGTTGTTGAGCTCGTAGGGGTCTGTGTCCAGGTTGTAGAGCTCGCGCTCGCCGGTGGGCCACTCCACGTACTTCCAGGTGTGCTCGGCGCCCTGCCACGCCACCCGAGCGCGCAATCCCCGGTACGAGGGCACGTCGAGGGCGACGGCGGGCGTGATCAGGTCCACGAAGCCGCGCAGCTCCTCGCCGACGCCGAACCCGTTGGCGGCACCGCCTCCGTCGTACTCAAGCAGCATCGCCGTGCGCCACGTGGGTGGCGGTGGTGCGCCGCGACGGAGCAGCGGGCCCAGCGAGGCACCATCCATGTCGTTGTTGGCGGGCAGACCCGCGAAGTCCAGGACGGTGGGCGCCAGGTCGGCAAGTGTGGCCCAGCGTGATTCGTGCTCACCGCTGCGCAGCCCCGCGTTCGCGCCACCGACGATCATCAGCGGAACACGGATGGACTCCTCGTAGGGCGCCATCTTGTGCACCAGCGCGTGTGCACCCAGGTTGTACCCGTTGTCGGAGACGATGATCAGCAGCGTGTCTTCCCAGCGCCCCCGCGCCTTCTGCCGCTCGACAATCGCCGCCACCATCTCGTCGACGGCGTAGAGCGAGCCCAGGCGGTCATTCCAATCCCGCTCGGTGAACCGGGGAAGGATGCCGCGCTGTCGCTTCCGCCACGAGTCCCGCAGCCAGGCCGGCTTGTCCGCCACGGTTTCTCCGTCGGAGAAGAAGTTGGGGCGCTTGGTGGGCAGGGAGCCCTTCCACTTCGCGGCCTGGGCTTGATGACGCGGCGCCGCGGGAAGCGGCAGGTGCGGTGCGGTGGGCGCAAGGTAGATGAACAGCGGCGCCTGTGGTTGGCGGGCGGACTCGTCGTCGATGAACTTGAGCGCGATGTCGCGGAACACGTCGGTGGAGTAGTCCTTCTCCTTGTCACCGCAGGGGACCACGGTGGGTTTGGCGTCACCGCTGCGGTGGTGGAGCAGGTTGAAGTTGTAGCCGCGGTAGCCCTTGATGCCCGCGTCGACGATCACGTCCCACTGCGTCCATCCCGCCGGAACGGGCGGCGCCTTTCCGTCGGAGAACTCGTACTGGTTCATGTACTTGCCAATGGCCACGGTGCGGTAGCCCGCGTCCTCCAGCGTGCGCGCAATGGTCACGTCATCCAGTCCGTTCTTCCGGAACGTGGTCCATCCGCCGGTGGGCCCGCCGTTGGTGAGGACGCCGGTGTTGTGGCCGCATTTGCCGGTGAGGATCGTCGCGCGCGCGGGGCAGCAGATGGAGGTCTGCGTGAATGCGAAATCAAACGTGACGCCCTGACTGCGCAGCGCCGTGGTCTTCTCCATGATGCGTTCGACGAAAGGATCGGAGACCACTTTGTCCAGGTCGTCGAGGACGACGAGGATGATGTCGGGGCGACGTGGGATGGCGGCGGAGGAGCCCGCGTCGCTGGCGAGCGTGACAAGGCTGGCGGTCAGGAGTGCGCTGTGGATGAGCATGACGGTCAGTCTAACGCGTTGTTCGTTGCCAGGTGGTTTCCCGGGCGGTGCGGGTCCGGGTCACACGGCGGGCCTCATGATCCTTGACGGCCGCACCACAGCAGGGGGATGAGACCGCTCACAAACCCAAGTCCGCGTTGGCATTCCCTTGGGAGCTGGCCGAGCTGCATTGCCGAGGTTGTTGTGCCGCACGCGTTGTTCATGGCGATTCCCCTCCCCGGGCACATCCATCCGTTGCTGCTGCAGGCCGGGGAGCTTCGTCGTCGCGGCTGGGAGGCCACGGTCGCCACGCATGATGAAGCGATGCCTTTTGTCGAACGCGCGCGGACCGACGGCGTGCGAGCGCTGTCACTGGGCCCGCTGGACGGCGAGCCCCCCGCGTGGGCTGACATCGAGGCTCAGGTCACCCACGAGCCGGACTTTCTTCGCAGCGCCACCGTCATCGTGAAATGGCTGCAGGCGCGCTGGTCCCGCACCTTTGACGGCGCGCTCCAGGCAATCCGGACGATCTCACCCGACGTTGTCGTTGCTGACGTTGCCACGCAGGGCGCGCTGGATGCCGCGGAATCCATGCGGACCCCCGTTGTCATCAACAACGCGGATCTGCTGGGAATCCTCTCCGTCGAGCTCATCAGGCCGGGGAGCGACGTGCCCCTCTTCTTCTCCGGGAAATCCATCCGCGCGCTGGGCGCGCTCGATCGCGTCGTTGCGCGGCCACTGCGGTGGCTTGCCGCACGCGTTGCCAACGCCACCCTGGGAAAGCAGCTCAACGCTGAACGCAGCAAGCGGAATCTGCCACCGGCCGACGTCAACACGCGCCTGGCTGGACGCACCGTGCTGGTGAACACCACGTTTGGCGTGGAGTACCCGCACAACATTCCGCCGCACGTCCACATGGTGGGCCCCATGCTTCCATCCAGCGTGCCGGCGCTCCCGGACGACGTCGACCGCTGGCTCCGCGAGGGACCGCCGGTGGTCTACGCGAGCCTGGGCACCGTTTCCCGCGCCGGACCCGCGTTGTTGGACACCCTGCTGGACGGCTTCCGCTCCGACGCGTTCCGCGTGCTCTGGGCGTTGCGCACACCCGAGGCGCTCCGCGGGCCGCCGCCCTCCAACGTGCGCATCATGCCCTGGGCTCCGTCCCCGCTGGCGATCATGCACCATCCCAATGTGCGCGCCGTCGTCTCACACTGCGGCATCAACACCGCGCACGAAGCGCTGGCGGCCGGCCAGCCCATTGTCGGGATTCCTCTTTTCGCGGACCAGCTGGACATGGCCATGCGCGTCGTTGATCTCGGGGCGGGGATTCGCCTGGACAAGACGCGTCTGACGTCGGACGGCGTGCGCGAGGCCATCTCCCGTGCCGTGGCGGACCCGTCGCTGCGTGTGCCCATGGAAGCGGTGCGGCGGAGCTTCCGTGACGCGGGCGGTGTGCGGCGTGCCGCGGACCTCATCGAGCACGAAGCGAAGCGCGCGCCGGCTCCTCGTTGAGCGGGAGCTGGGCTGTGGGCTTCACCGGGAGCCCGGCGCGCACGTCCTGGCCATCCAGGAGCCATTCGCCTTCCGGGGTCTGCACCACGTTGGGAATGCGTTGTCCGGGCTGGGGCCACGCTTCGGCAAGAAACGGCAGGAGGAACTGGAATCCCGGCGTGATATCCGGCGGCGGAGGGCCCGGCGGCACCACCACGCCCAGCAGCGGTGTCTTGCGCGCGAAGAACGTGATGATCCCCGGCCGAACCAACGCCAGGAGCGCGAGTCCCTGGTGATTGTCCAGCGACGACGCCAGCCCCACCGCCATGGTCGGGTCCGCCACGACGCGCTCGCAGTGCGGGAGGCCCTCCAGCATCTGTTGCTGCATCAACATGAATGCATGGAAATAGGTGCGAACGATCACAAAGGGTTCCCGGCGCTGCAGCACATGGGGCTCGATGGATTCCAGCAGGGTCGTCGCCACGGCGCCGCGGATGCGGTCCAGCGCCTCCACACCGGCCGGTCCGTGACGCTCGCGCAGCGCGTCGGAGTCCTCCTGGATGGTGCTCCAGCGGTTGGCGCCAAGGCCCCGTGCGGTCGGGACGACGTCGTTCCAGAAGACCGGCCACAGGGTCCTGGCCTTGTCATCCAGCACCGAGAGCACACGCGCTTCCAGCGTGCCAGCGCCGGAAAGCAGCGGCCTGAGGCGCGCAATGCGCCGTCGCGCCCAGCGATCATCCGGGTGGAACTGCACGGCGTCGGGAATCCAGCGCTGCCACAGCTCGGGAGCATTGCCGCGCGCGGAAAGGTGCTCATCCACGACGCGTACGTGCCACCAGTTGCCGGTGGCGCGGCGCTCCTGGGGCGTGGTTGGCCAGAGCATGTGCAGGCGCATCCGCATGGCGGTGGGGGGCGCGTCCGGGAATGGCGGCGCACGGAACAGCTCGCGCACCGGACCGTCACCTTCCAGCAGCCGCTGCATCACGCGGTCCGCGCCGGACACCGGTGAGATGTCATGCGGATTGCCCATGCTGAACAGGGTTCCCAGCATGTTTCCCGACGAGAAGCCGAAGCCCTCATACAGCGCCCAGTGGCACAGCCGCGGACAATGCGGCGCCACGAAGCGTGGCGGGCTCTTCTCGTCCACGGGCATGTACTTGTAGCGGAACGGCTCCCACGTCACGCCGTCGCGTGTGCCTTCGAACACCGGGATCCATTTCAGGGGCGCGGTGCTGCGCGGCGGAAACACGCCATACGCGTGCACGGTGCGGAAGGGCATGGTGCCGCGAATCACCGCCATCAGCGCACGCATGGGCGCCGTCTTCACCGCGCCCCACACCGGCCACTCCGGCCAGCCGCGCGCCACCCACGTGCTGAATGGCAGGTGGATCAAGCCCGCCAACACCACCCAGGTGGCCACCAGCGCCAGCGGCAGCATGTCCACGTCCAGCAGCGCCCGCCAGTCCTGCTCGAGCACCGAGCGCGAATCCAACAGGGAAACGCTCAGCACGATGACGAGCACGTTGAAGAAGCCAAAGTTGCCCATGGCCTGGATTCCCAGCATCAGTCCCACAAAACCCGCCGCGGCCAGCAGGCGCGGCCAGCCGGGGAAGAACACCAGGAACGGCAAGGGAATCTCCACGACAAACATGAGCGCGTGGGCCGCCACCAGGATGGCCCGTGGCGTGCGGAACGCGAGCCATCCCAGAGGGGATGGAATGGGCTGGCTGATGAGGAAGCCGCGCAGGTAGTTGGGGTCCTTCTTCGCGTCGGGGCTAAACTTGTGCTTGCCAAAGCCGAAGAGAACCCGAAACAGCAATAGATGGTAGGCGAATGCCAGTACGGGCGGCGGCGCCGGCATGGCCAACGACGGCAACGGGTCGAGGGGAGGCAGGAAGATGGCGAGGAAGCACGCCTCCAGCAGCATGCTTTCCCATGGGAAGGTCAGCCCAATGACAACGTCAAGCGAGAGGTAGGCCACCCAGCACACCGCCCACATGGGCCCCGACGCGATACCCGCCGCGGCCAGGAGCGCCGCGACCAGGCCCACCCGCGGCAGCCAACGCAGCGCCGTATCCGACGACGACAACCAGAGCACCGACGGGTGCCGCAGCAACACGCGCCAGAGGCCCAGGTCCTCGCGCATGCGACGCAGCTTCTGTCTTGCCGGCGTGATCCCGCGCGACCCGCACAGCGGGAGTATCTCGATGGCCAGGGAGGTGAACGCCACCGCAAGAACCAGCGCGAGCAGGCGCGCGCACAAACCCCAGGCAAACCCTGGTTCAATCGCAGGCATCAATATCCTCGTGCAATTGCTCAGCTTCTTGCACTGTCCCGCCACCAACGGGCAAGCGAATTCTGTTGACAGCGGGCTTGACGCCGTGGTTAACCTCCCGCGCCTAATGTGTTAGGCCGGCACGATGCACGCCGGTCTCACGCCTCAAGCCTGCCGAGAAACAACACGTGAATCAGCGCCCCGCGGACTGGCCAGGAGCCGGTCCAATTGATCTTGCCGTCCAGGATCTGCCGCACGAATCCTCGACGCTGGAGTGGTGGTACCTCAACAGCCACCTTGAGACGGAGGACGGGCGGCCGTTCTCGGTTTTTGCGTCCTTCTTCCGGATGGTGGTCGGCAAGGACAAGCGTGGCGCGCCCATCCACTCGCACTCGGTGACCTGGGCCCTGGTTGACGTGCAACGGCACCGCTACGTCATGGACCCGGTGCTGGACCGCTGCGCGCCCGACGTGACGCTGGAGCGTCTCAACCGGGGTGAAGGGACGCGGGATGAACGGCTCCGCCGCGCCATGGCCGAGGTGTTGCAGCGGAAGACGGTTCCTCGCCCGGATCGTCTCTTTGACGTCAATCCCGTGGTCGACCCGTCGGTGATGGACCTGCGGTTTGGCACCTGCCGCCTGCACAAGACTCCCGAGGGAAGCTACGCGCTGGACCTCCTCCACGAGGACGGCAAGCACGGCGCGCGGCTGGTGTTCACGCCCGAGAAGCCCATGGTCCGCCACGGTGACGAAGGGCAGGTGGTGGGCGCGTCCGCGGAGGACATGTTCTACTACTTCACGCCGCGCTGCCGGGTGGAGGGCTCCGTGCTCGTCGAGGGTGCCACCCTGCCGGTCACGAAGGGCATGGGCTGGTACGACCACGAGTTCGGCCGTCCCGCCGACGAACGCAAGGAGGCGCGACGGATTGGCAGCGTGGCGTGGAACTGGCTGAGCGCCCAGCTCGACAACGGTTACGACATCAGCGCGTACGACCTCTTTGACGTCGAGGGTGGAGGCAGGAGCATCGGCCACTGGCTCATCGTCGTCGACCCGCAGGGCAACCGCAGCCAGCACAGTGAGTTCTCGCTCACCGAGGGCACGCGGTGGACCAGCACGCGCACGTTCAATGACTACCCGGTGCGCTACCACCTCGCGGTCCCCGGGCTGCAGCTCGACGTGGACGTCAGTGCCGAGTTCAACGCGCAGGAGTTCCCCACGCTGATCAGCCCGCCCGCGTTCTGGGAGGGTCGCATGCGCCTCAAGGGGACCATGGGCGGCAGGAGCGTCGGTGGGCTCGGCTTCGTTGAGCGCAGCGGGTTCAACAACGTCGAGACCCAGGACCGCTTCTTCGAGGCCGTTGGCCGCGCCACGCGTCAGGCGGTCGACCAGCTCCTTCCTCCAACGGCGGATTCGCCCCAGCTCGCGCGCCTGGTCTCCGACCCGGGGCACGAGCACTTCACCGAGGGGATGGACCTGGCGCAGTACCACCGCCACGTCGTCACGCCGGTTCGCGAGATTGTCACCCGCGGTGGCAAGGCGTGGCGTTCCTACGCGCTCCTGGCGGCCATGGATGTCGTGGGCGGTGATTCGCAGCAGTACGCGCACTGGCTCGCGGTGCCCGAGATCCTCCACACCGGGTCGCTGATCATCGACGACGTGCAGGACCGTTCCGTGGTCCGGCGCGGGGGGGCGTCCTGCCACAAGGTGCACGGTGAGCCGCTGGCCATCAATGCGGGCAGCGCCTGCATGTTCCTCGCGCAGCTTCCGCTGCTGCGGGAGAAGCTGCCCGACCGCGTGGTTCTCCGCATCTACGAGAGCTACTTTGAGGCGCTGCGCGCCGCGCACGCGGGCCAGGCGATGGACATTTCCGGCCAGTGGCACCGCTTGCCGTCCGTTGTTGAAAGTGGCGACGCCACGAGCCTGGAAGCCAGCGTGCTCGCAACGCACCGGCTGAAGTCAGGCGTGCCGCCCGCCAACCTCGCGCGCATTGCGGCGTTGATGGCCGGCGCGAACGATGCGCAGGTGGAGGCGCTGGGCCGGCTGTTCGAGGCGTACGGCACCGCGTTCCAGATCATTGACGACGTGCTGAACCTGCGCGGCTTCCAGGGCGGCCTCAAGACGCGCGGCGAGGACATCACCGAGGGCAAGATCACCGCGCCGGTGGCCAAGGCCATGGGCAAGCTGGAGCGCCCGGCCCGCCACCAGCTGTGGGAAATCCTGCAGTCCCGGCCCACCGCGACGACGACGATTGGGCAGGCCATCCGGCTCATGGAGGACTGCGGCGCGCTGAAGGCCTGTGAGGAGCAGGCGCGCACCATGGTGGAAGAGGCGTGGGCCGCGCTTGACCCGCTCGTCGTGGAATCAACCACGAAGATCTACCTGCGCGCGTTTGGCTGGTACCTCCTGGAACGCCACTACTGAGTCTCGCCATGAAGTCCGTTGCCAACGCCGACCTCAAGTCCGCGCTGCACGCACGCGGTCCGGCGGCCTGGCGTGACATCGTCGACGCCAACGGGCGCACCTTCCGGCTCGGGCCCTTCGTGGCAACGGCGGACCCGCGGGTGGTCCATGAGGTGCTCATGGGCCGCGAGCACATCCGCGAACGCCCCGTCGTCTACAAGCTGCTGTCGCGGTGGATGCCGGGCCAGAGGGGCATGGTGTTTGTCGACGGCGAGGCTTGGAAGAAGCAGGCGCGTGCGCTGCTCCCGGTTTTCTCGCGCCCGCACGTGCACGCCATCTCGTCGCGCGTGGCCCGCGTCGTGGACGACCACGTGGGACGCTGGTGCCAGCAGGGCACCCTGACTGACGCGCGCGAGTCATGCATCCAGCTCGGCGCGGATCTCTTCGTCTCGCTGGCATTCGGCCTCGTGCCTGGGGGCTCGGGGGGCGCGGAGCTCATCGGCGCGCTCCGTCGCTGGCTGGACACGCAGCACGACCCGCGCTTCCGCTTTGACGACCCGCACATCCGCGCCGGCCAGGCCCTCACGCAGCTCCCTGGCCTGGTCCTCCGGTCGCTTCGGACGTTCCGGGACTACCAGGCTCAGCGACGCGCCCTGGTTCCCGACGGGACCCCGCCGGATGACAGTTGGTTGGGGCGGTTGGGCGGCGCCCTGGCATCGCCGGACGCGGATAGCGCCATTTCGCATCTGTTCTGGGCCTATGACGCGCTGCCCTTCGTGGTGAGCTGCGCGCTGCTCCGGCTCGGACGACACCCCGAGCTGCTCCCGGTGCTTCATGGCGACGTCACGCGCGGCCCGGAGCGTGCGTGGGACATCCCCCGGGTGCGCGCGTTTGTCCGGGAGGTGCTGCGGTGTCACCCGGTCACCATGGCGGTGGCACGCCGCACCGGCGCGCCGGTCGACGTCGAGGGGGAGAGGCTGCCCGCGGGCACGGAGCTGCTCCTCCTCGTGCACGCGCTGCACCACGATCCCGCGTCGTGGAGGCACCCGGACGAATTCCAGCCCGAGCGCTGGCTGCGCGGTGACGTCGTGGTGGAGGGCGCGTTCATCCCGTTTCTCGTTGGACCTCGCAAGTGCGTGGGACAGACGCTTGCCGAGCTGGTGCTGTCCGAGGTGGTGGCCAGCGTGGTCCGGCGCGCCCGCGTCCACGCGCGCGACGAGGATCCCCCGCTGCACATCTTCCTGGCGCCGCGCTTTCGCAACGCACTGCCGCTCACCTTCGAGGCTGTCCCATGACGATCCCCAGCGTCTCGTCGTCACAGCTGTCCGCGTTGATGCGTCAGCACGGCCACGCCGGCTGGGGTCAGGCCTGCGTGGAGCATGGCAAGTCGTTCCTCAGCGGCGGGACGCTGTACACCTGCGACCCGGCGCTGGTGCGCACCGTTCTCCTGGAGCGCGTCCACACCGAGAAGCGGTCGCGCGTCTACCAGTTCCTCCGCAACCTGCCCGGCGCCGACGGCGTCCTCTTCCGCGACGGCGAGAGCTGGCTGCGGCAGACCCGCGCCGTGCAGCCGGCGTTCAAGGCGAGCCAGCTCTCGTCGCACGCGGCGTGGATGCACGCACACACCGTCCAGCACCTGCGCGCGCTTTCCGATGGCACGCCACGCGCAGACCTCTACCGTGACATGGTGGAGCTGGGCGTGAACACCGTGCTGCACGTGGGCTACGGCCTGCGCGTCGACGAGCCCGCGGTGTGCCGCTACGCCCGCCAGCTGCTGGACTACAAGTCACACACCATGAACCAGGATCCGCGACGTCGACTGGACCTCCTGGGCATGGGCCTGGAGAAGCTGCTCCACCTGCCGATGCTCCTGCACAACTATTGGGAGGAGTCGCGCATGGTCCGCCGGATGCGGGACACCGTGGCCACGCTGCGCGACGCTGGCGCCCCTGACCGTCCCGGCTGGATGCGTGACATCGCCGGCGCGGACTTCGGCCTTCCCGAGGCCACCGATGCGCTCAACCACATCTACGGCGCGTTCAATGCCATCGACTACGTCGTGACGTGCGCGCTGCACGAGCTTGCGCGGCGCCCCGCGTGGCAGCAGCGTCTGCGTGACGAGGTGACGCGCGTCCTCGGGGAAGCGGGCCCTGTGCACGACGACCTCGGACGCCTTCCCGACGTGCAGCGCTTCTTCCTCGAGGTCCTCCGTCGCTATCCCGTGGCCATGGCGGTGCTGCGCCGGGCGGGAGCCGCGTTCGAGCACGACGGGCAGACCTTCCCCGCGGCGCAGGAGGTGGCGCTCATGCTCTACGCGCTGCACCATCATCCCGACTTCTGGGACCGCCCCGACGAGTTCGACCCGGACCGCTGGGCCACGCCGCAGCCGCGCGAGCCGTTCTCGTTCGTCCCGTTCCTGCACGGACCGCGCAAGTGCACCGGCCAGCAGCTCGCCGAGCTCCACTTCCTCGTCGTCATCTGTGCGGTGGTGCGCCACGTTGAGCTCACGGTGGACGCGCCGCTGCTCCGCACGCCCTACGCCATCCCGCGCATTGCCCAGGTATTGCCCTACCGGATGCGTGTACTTGCGGCGTGATGCGCCGTCGTCATTTGACGGGCTGAGCCCATGTCCCCTTCACTCAGCCGCGGAGCAGGCACGGGTCATACGTTCCGTCGTCACCACAGGTGCACGTTCCGGGTCCCACGCCGGTGACACACACGCACTCACCGGTGACTCCGGGCGAGTCGCACGTGTGGACACACGGCTCATACGTGCCGTCCTGCTGGCAGAAGCAGGTGTCGGCGAGTCCGGTCTCGGGACAGGTGCAGAAGAAGAACGTGCCGGGGTTCTCGCACTCGATCTTGCACTTCTCGCCCGGCTGACTGCAGTAGGCCATGGAATCCGACGTGGGCGACGTGCAGCACTGACACTCCGGGCAACACAGCCCACCGCAGGAATCCGCGAGTGGCAGCACTCCCGCGAAGCAGCCCCACCACACGAAATACGCCACCGCCACCACGCCGAGGATGGAGGCCACGGCGCGGGGACCCACGCCGACGCGGAAGGGATCAGGGCTCGAGGTCATCCGTTGTCTCCTCGGAGGGCGGTGGGAACGTGGGCGGTAGACTCCACGTGCGTTCCAGGAGCAGCAGCGTGACGACGGGAGTACCAAACTGCGCGGCCACCAGCGCGCCACCCAACACGCCGCCGCCACACAGCACCATGTACGCCGGGATGGCGGTCAGCGCGTAGATCGCGGCGGGATTGGGCCACCCGTATTCCGGCGGCACCGAGAACAGGATTCCGACGGGAAGCAGGAAGGGCAGGCACACCGTGTAGGGCGTGAGCGTGATGAGGAACGCCAGCAGTCCGCCCAGCGCTCCACCGCCCACCACGCCGCCAACCGCGCTCACCGCAAACGCGGCCACGTGGATGATGGCGTCGAGCAGCAGGAAGACCACGCCGCGTCGCAAGCGCGGCACCGCGAGCCCGTCCTCGTCGGGAAACGGCGCGAGCATGGGCCCCACCAGGTGCACGCCGAGGTAACCGATCACGGCCATGGCGCCAATGACTGCCGTCACGAACGCCGCGAGCGTCACGAAGGGAAGGACCGGGTAGAGCCCCTGCCACGCGGCCTGCGAGTCCCCACGACTTCCCGCATCCACCAGACCCGGCCCCAGGAGCGCAGCCACCAAGCCCCAGGTGCCCAGCACCGCGGCGCCCGCAACACCAACCACCACCGCCGTGGGCGCCGCCACCGAAGCCAAAGATGCCCACAGCCGCAGCCAACGCGGAGCACGCCACCAACGTGGGTCGGGTGGTGTCGTCGGGGAGGGAGGGGAAGGACGCGCAGGTGCTGCCTCGTTGGTGGGCGTGGCGTCGTCAGGCTTTTCCGGCGTGGGCGCGGGAGCAGGCTGCAGCTCCGGCATGGTGGGAGCGGTCTCCGACGGGGGCGGTGCATCGGTCACGTCGGCGGTGGCCCACGCCGAGGGCGGCGTCAACAGGCAGATGGTCAACACCGCTGCACGCACGCTCACGGGGCACCACCTTCCGCAACGACGCCGGAGAGCACGAGGGAGGCGACAGGCGTGATGAGCTGCACCACGGCGGCCGCGGCGGGCCACACGACCATGGCCGCGAGCAATGTGTAGAACGCGCCGGTGACGAACATGATTTGTCGCGGGGTGGGTTGTCCCACGACGAAGAACGGCTGCGACGCGCTCGACAACGCGCCTGAGGTCCATCCCATGGCGGCGCCAAAGGCCACCGTCAGCGCCACCAAGGGGATGAACACGACGAGATGGGCGAGGAGGTCGGTGGCGGCAAAGGTGGCAACCCGGGCGCCGCGCGACGCACGATCAGGTAGCTGCACCGGCGTCATTGCCGCTCCCACCGCGCGAGCCACGAGGTAACCCGCCATGGCGCCGGCCCACGCGCACACGGGGGGCGCGGCGAAGAAGGTGAAGATCCCCGTCGTGGAGATCTCCCGTGACGGCGTGGCGAAGCGGACCATCAACGCGGAGGGAATCACCAGCGCCGCGGACAGCACTGCTCCCGCCAATGCGCCGGAGAGCATGCCCAGCATCCCGGCCACAACGGGAACCAGTGTGAAGGTCGCCACGGGTTTCAGCTCGGTGTCCCACAACGACGGCGGCGGCGGGACGCTGACGGGAGGTTCCTCACGACGTGGCGGCGCGGGCTCTTCGGGGACGCCCAGGGAGGGGAGCTCCTCGGTGTCGTCGGCGGGCGGAGAGGCGGGTTGTTCCGGCGTCGCAGGTTGCTCCGGAGGTGTCTCGACGACCGGAGGCTCCGGTGTCGGCGCGGGTTGCTCCGGAGGAGGGGCCGCTGCCTGCGCATGGGCATGCGACGCGTGACCCGCAAGCACGCTCATCACGACGACCCAGCCCAGCCAGGAACGGGTGCGGCCACTGGCGAAGGGTTCACGTTCGCTGCTTCGTCGGCGAGTCATCCCGTCGTCCTCCACAGCTGGGCGGCGTGTCGTCGGGCGCCGCGTGACGTCGATAGGTGGCGTGCGGCGGAGGGTCAAGCTCCGACGAGCTTCCGTCCCCACACCCGACGGCCAAAGCCGATCACCGCGGCCAGGCAGACCCACTGCACCAAGGTGAGACCTGCCCACGTGAGTGCCGGATCACCACGCAGCCACTCCAGGAGAAACCGCGTCATCCCGTATCCGACGAGATACACCTTGAAGAGGTGCCCCGCGGGCCGGGTTTGTCGACGGATGGTGAAGAGCATCGCGGCGAGAGCCAGGTCCATCACCGCTTCGTAGGCTTGCACGGGATGTCGCAGCGCGCCGTGCAGGTGGATGGCCCACGGCCCGTTCCAGGTCGTGCCGTAGCAGCATCCCTCGAGGAGACACCCCACGCGCCCCAGTGCCTGACCCGCGGGCACCGCGACCGCGAACGCGTCACCCGTCGACGTGGTGATGCCCACCAGCTTCTTGGCCACCTCCACACCCACGTAGCCGCCGGCCAGCCCGCCCACCACCGTCTTCCCGGAGAAATCCCACGACGTCATCTGCGCCAGCAGGCGCGCGAAGTCCTCGGGCGGCTCAAACAGCAGCATGCCCAGCTTGGACCCCAGCATGGCACCCAGCAGACAGCCCACGCCCACCCAGAGGTAGCCCGGTTGTCGCGCGTGCCCCAGCCGACGCACCTCCGCACGACGGATGAGCCACGCGGCCAGGAATCCCAGCCCCACCATCACCGCGTACGACGGAACCGGCGTTGCTCCGACGTGGAAGAGGACCGGGTGCATGCTATGGGGAGACGGATACCACCGTCGGAGCGGGAAGGACCATGGACCGGCCGTACCTGTTCTACGAACTGACCAACAGCGTCTGCTCGACGTGCCTGACCAAGGTGGAAGCCAAGGTCATCTTCCAGGACGGCAACGTCTACCTGCACAAGTGGTGTCCCACGCATCGCAGCGAGCGCGTGCTCATCTCCACCGACGTCGACTACTACAAACTGTGTCGCAGCTTCCTGAAGCCGGCGCAGGTGCCGCTGCGCTTCAACACCACCATCCAGCACGGCTGTCCCTATGACTGCGGCCTGTGTCCCGACCACGAACAGCACAGTTGCCTGACGCTGGTGGAGGTGACCGACCACTGCAACCTCACGTGTCCGGTCTGCTACGCGGATTCCTCGCCGTCGCGGCAGACCCACCGCACGCTGGAGCAGGTGGAGCACATGCTGGACTGCGTGGTGCGCAACGAGGGCGAGCCCGACGTGGTGCAGCTCAGCGGCGGAGAGCCCACGCTGCACCCGGAGTTCTTCCGCATCATGGACGCGGCCAAGGCGCGGCCCATCAAGCACCTGATGCTCAACACCAACGGCATCCGCATTGCCAATGACGCTGCGTTCGCCGAGCGGCTCTCGACGTACCGCAAGGGCTTCGAGGTGTACCTGCAGTTTGATTCGCTGCGCGAGGGACCGCTGCGCACGTTGCGGGGCGCGGACCTGCGGGAGGTGCGTCGGAAGGCGGTGGAGCGGCTCAATGAGCTGGGCATCTCCACCACGCTGGTGGTCACGCTCCAGAAGGGCCTCAATGACGACGAGGTGGGTGACCTCCTGCGCTACGCGGTGCAGCAGCGGTGTGTGCGCGGCGTGACGTTCCAGCCCATCCAGTCCGCGGGGCGCCTGGAGCATTTCAACCCCGCCACCGATCGGCTCACCCTCTCGGAGGTGCGACGGAACATCCTGGAGCAATGGGACGTGTTCCAGCCCGCCGACGTCATTCCCGTGCCCTGCCATCCCGACTGTCTGGCGATGGGCTACGCGTTGAAGGTGGAAGGGCAGGTGTTGCCGCTCACGCGCATGGTGGACCCCGAGGTGCTTCTCCGTGGCGAGCGCAACACGATCATCTACGAGCGCAGCCCTTCGCTGCGTGACCACGTGTTCCGGCTGTTCTCGACGTCACACTCGCCGGAGAGCTCCACCGCGGCGCTGACGAACCTGCTGTGCTGCCTCCCGCCCGTGCAGGTGCCCGAAGGCATCACGTACGAGAACGTGTTCCGCGTGCTCATCATGCAGTTCCTGGATCCCCACAACTTCGACGTGCGCTCGGTAAAGAAGACCTGCGTGCACATCGTGCATCCTGACGGGCGGATCATCCCGTTTGACACGTACAACATGTTCTACCGGGATGACCGGGAGCAGCAGCTGGTGGCGTTGCGCGCGACGAATGCTGGTGGGGGTGCCCTCTCTCGCGCTTGAGCCTCACAGCGGTTCCCGATCAGGCTGGGCGCCCGATGACGTCGTCTTCGTTGGGTGAACCACACACCGGCGAAGTGATGGCCCCGGGCCACGGAATCGCAGACACAAATGGCTGCGCCACGGTCCAGTGAACCCGCTTCGACAACCAATGCCGGTGGGCTTACGGGAGCGACGGCAAAATTCCCCGTGGCGCAGCCATTCTTGTCTGCGATTCCGTGGCCAGGGGTCATCACCTCCCCGGTCAATCCGAGTGGGATCCGCTGTAGGGCAATCGGACAAGCGTCTTGTTGTGCTCAAAGTGCGAGGAACGCACGCTTCGACCTGTGATGCCGACGCCCAACGACGCCCGCTATTGTGCTGTGGCCGTCGCGCTCATTCTGTGGGCTTCTCTCCTCCCGGATGGAGCACACGCATCCCGCCGCGGGACCTGGCTTCTGACCGAGCGGATCTCCAGAGCGGATGTGATCGCAGTTCTTGAAGTCGTTGCGGTGCAGGACCTCGTGGTCCCCGTCGAATTGGACCCGTCATGCGAGTCCGTCGACGAGGAGTGCTCTGGGGACGGCGGGACTTGTCTCTGGCGCCGGAGGGTGGTCGTCATGCGTGAGTTCGCTTGCGAGCCGCACCGACGTGAGTGGCGGGTTGCCTACCGGGTACTCGAGCTGATCAGGGGGCGAATCGACGCGACGTCGTTGGTGACTTTGCGGCACGCAGCGGCCAGCAAAGGCGCGCCACCAGTGGGCGACCGCAGGCTGAGTTTCATGGCCTATGGCGCCACGCTGGAGTTGCAGGGACAGATTGATGTGTCATCACCGAATGCAGCAGAGGTCGTCGCGGTGAGGAAGCTGCATCACGGTTGGTACAAAGACGATTGGGATGATGAGTACCTCGTTGGAGCCCTGACGGAATTGGCGGAGTTGCCGACGACGCGAACGCTTGCGCTGGACGAGCTGTGGTTGGGTGGAAGGGATGGCGCGCTGGCGTTGGAGCTGTCGCGCACCCAAAGGCTCGCCATTGTCGATGCGTTCCTCCGGTTTCCGACCGACGCCGATGAGGGTCGCGTTGGCGTCCTGTGTCCGCAAAGCAGAAGGGCGCGTCTTACCGCGTGGAAGGTGGCGAGGATGGAAAGAGCATTCAGGGAGGAAGAGGATGTGCTGGTGGCACGACGCCTCCGGAACACACTGGAGTGGCTCGGTGACTTCAGCTCCGCGAGGCGGATTGCGGGATGCTACGACATCGAGAAGGGAACGTGGGATCGCGATGGGTTGCGCCGCGTCTGGCGGGAGTCTTGTGCGTACACGCGAAGTGGGCACTGCCCAAAGGGCTGAGCCATGGGCCCTCACGGGTTGCGCGGTCGCCACGTGACGGGAACGCGGCCATAAGGAGTGACTGCATCAACGGGGGACATGAATGAAGTCTTCTCTTGACTCACCTTCCGCCCCCTTTGCCAAGGCGATCATCACCATCGTCATGGTCGCGTGCGCGTCGTGCCGCGCGTGCGCGGGCCCAAGCTCTGGATGTGACCTCTGCCATGGTTACTCGGAATGTGGACCATTCGACGTCGTTCGGGACTTTGTCGTTATCGAACGGGGCACCGGATTCCGGCTTGCGGGCATCCAGATGGAGTGCGGGTCGGAGCGCGTCTTCAGCGACGACGCTGGTCGCATCCACTATGAGGCCACCGTTCCCGATACCGGACGTTGCGAGGGATACTGTGGCGCGATCACCCTGTCGGACCCCACTGGCGCCCACGTGACATGCCATCTCCAGGTGCTGAAACATCAACTCCAGGACGCGAGCATCAGCATGATGTTCACCAGGCCGCTGGCAAGCGATGGCGGCGTTCTGTGGTGGCAATCCATCAGCGATGGAGGGTCCTGGGAATCGGATGGGGCTGCGGCGGGTGCCCCGTGCCAGGTCGCACGGGACTGCGCAGCCACGCGGTGCTGTTGCGCAACCACATACGAAAGGCTCAGCTCGGGCAACGACTTCGTGTGGGACGTCGGCAGCTATTCCTTTGTGGCCGCAGCATGCCTGGGCGGCGAGTGCGCAGCCCCCGAACTGGCGTGTGTTTCATCCTATCAAGAGCAACCACTGCTCTGTGGTGAGGAATCAGCGGATGCCGGCGCCCACCCGACCTTCGCCTGCCCCTAATCCTAATCTGAGTCTCATCTGGTCAATACAAACAACGCTGCCGTCGGAATTGAAGCTTGTCGTTGACGAACGGTGGCGTCAGGCCCGCAAGGAGCTCTGGGTGCCTTCGGGTGAGCTTGCTTGACAGAGACGTGGCGGCGGGATCCGGACCGACGCGGCATCAGCTCGAGCCGGTGGACGGGCGGTAGCGTCGGAGAGCGGTCGGTACGGCGCTGGCCAGCGGAAAGCCCGCCGTCCCGCCCATGGCCTCGCGGGCCGTTTGTGGTACGAGGGGCCCAACCGGCGAGGCGCCCCATGGGTCACAAGCACGAAGTCATCGTCAAGCCGTTTTCGGACGTCCACAACAGGGACGGCAACGTCACCGCCACGCTCCTGCACGACCCCACCGTCGAGGGACTGGACGTGGCGCTGTACATGGACGGCTCCGCCAGCATGGAGGACGAGTACGGTCCACGCGGCGTGCTGGCCAAGCTGGGCGGGGTCCGCAACCAGGTGGAACCGCAGATGCAGTGGATGCTGGAGTACCTGGCCACCAAGGACCGCGACGGCGTGCTGCGCGTGGCCTACTGGGCCACCGGCGACGGCAGCCAGCTCGAGGTGGTGGGCGACCTCAACGGGAACCAGGCCAAGAGCTACAAGTTCCCCGGGCCGCGCTTCTACGGGAAGGCCACCGTGCTGCTCCCCGTGCTGCGCGACTACGTCCAGTTCATCCGCCAGCAGGTCAGCAAGGGCGCGCGCCGCGGCCTGGCCGTCATCATCACCGACAGCCAGCTCCACGACGCCGCCGACGTCCGCGCCTACAGCACGCAGGTGGCCAAGGAGATTGCCGCGGGGCGCCTGCCGCGCCTCAACTTCATCCTCGTGGGCGTGGGTGACCAGGTGGACGAGAAGCAGATGGAGGAGATCTGCCACGACGAGTACCCCGGCGTGGGCCACCTGTGGTGTCACCGCGTGGCGGACCGCATGGAGGAGATGGCGGAGCTGGTGGCGGTGCTGGTGGACGAGACCATGACCGTGGCCGCGGGCGGCACCATCTACGACGACAAGGGCAAGGTGCTGAAGGTGTATGAGTCCCGCCTGCCCGCGGTGCTGAACTTCACGGTGCCCAAGGGCTGCCAGTCCTTCACGCTGGAGGTGGGCGGACAGCGCTTCACCCAGCCGCTTCCCGACGAGGACCATGACCACGACGCGCGCGAGCCGGTGAGCGTGGGGGCCGGCCACGACGATGACGACGATGACGATGACCACCACGGGAAGGGTCACAAGCGCGGGCACCGGCACTGATGAGCATCCAGGATCCCAACGTCCTCATTGATTGCCGCGGCTTGCAGGTGGGTTACGACGGCGTGGCCATGCTTCCGCCCATCGAGGTGGACGTGCACCGCGGCGTGTTCTGCGTGGTGGTGGGGCGCAACGGGTCGGGCAAGAGCACGTGGTTCAAGACCGTGCTGGGCCTCATCCCGCCCGTCAGCGGACAGGTGATGCACGCTCCCGGCCTCAAGGTGGCCTACATCCCGCAGCGCCTGCACTACGACCCCATCTATCCCCTCACCGCCATCAACGTGGTGAGGATGGGTGCCCTCAACGGGTTCAACTTCTGGGGCAGCAGCGGCCTGGACTACGACGAGCTCAAGCTCGCCATGGACGCGGTGGACGTGTGGAAGCTGCGCGACCAGTCCTTCCGCTCCCTCAGCGAGGGCCAGAAGCAGCGGGTGCTGTTCGCGCGCGCGCTGGTCTCCCGACCGGAAGTGGCGTTCATGGATGAGCCCACCAGCGCCATGGACGTGGTGGCGGAGCGCGAGATGCTCAGCCTGGTGGACCGCGTGCGCCGGGACCGCAAGATGGCCGTGGTGATGGTGACCCACGAGCTCAGCGTGGCGGCGGAGTATGCCGAGCAGGTCATCTTCGTGGACCGCACCAGTCGCACCGTGCTTGCCGGCACCCCGCGGGAGGTGCTGGGCCATGAACAGTTCGCGCGGCTGTACGGGCAGGAGAAGGCGCATGAGCTGCTCGTCGAGCTGGACCACTTCCAGCGACGCAAGGCGGGAGGACCGCACACATGAATCCCGCCGAGACGCCCACGCCCACGCTGCAGGAGTTCCTGGACAGCTGGGACCTGTTCCGTGACCCCGTCATCACCGGGATGCTCGCCGGGGTGCTGCTCGGTTACCTCGGCGTGTACATCGTGTTGCGTCGCACGGTGTTCGTCTCCGCCGCGGTGAGCCAGGCTTCCGCGCTCGGCGTCTCGCTGGTGTTCCTGCTGGACATGTATGAGTGGATTCCCCACGCGCTGGCCGAGCCGGTGGCGGGCGCCCTGGTCTGCGCGTTGCTCGCCATGGGGTTCTTCACCTTCAACCCCGAGCGCATGCGGCTCACGCGCGAAGGGCTGCTGGGACTGGGCTACCTCTTTGGCAGCGCGGGCGCGGTGATGGCCGGGGACCGCATCACCCAGGAGGCCCACGACATCCAGGCGGTGCTGTTCGGGCCCGGTGTCGTCGTGCGGGAGCTGGATTTCCACCTCACCATCGTCACCACCGTGCTGCTCATGGGCGCGCACCTGCTGCTCAAGCGCGGACTGGTGTTCACCAGCTTTGACGAGGAGAGCGCGCGCGTGCAGGGCCTCCCGGTGCGGGCGCTCAACCTGTTCCTCTTCCTCTCCATCGGCGTGGCGGTGGCGGTCACCACCCATGCCATTGGCGCGCTCAGCGTGTTTGCCTTCAGTGTGCTCCCCGCCATGACCGCGCTGGCGCTCAGCGGTCGCATGAACGTGGTGTTCATCCTGGCGCCGCTGCTGGGGATGGTGGCGGGCGGCGGCGGGTACCTGTTCGCGTTCTTCCTGCGTTTTCCCGTCGGCGGATCCCAGACCTTCCTGGCCTGCGTCATGTGCGGGCTGGCCATGGCCTCCGCGGTCATCCGCAGGCGCACTTGACCGGAGAACCGGCTTCGGGAGATATTGCGACAGCGTTGCAATAATGGCGCGGGAAGGAAGGAGGGTGGAGCTGGCATGGATCGTCTCGCCCGTCCCGCGAGCGCGCGTGGCGTGTTGGTGGCGTTGCTGGTCGTGACGGCGGCGCCGGCGCGCGCGCAGGAGGCGCCGGATGCGGGGCCGGTTCCGTCGACGGAGTCGGGCTGGGAGGCGGATGCGGGTGCGCCCTTCACCGTGACCGGGCTGGATGCGGGTGCGCCGGCGGCGGAGGACGCGGGGCTGAGCGAGGCGGACCTCAAGGACCTGGAGGAGGCCCTCAAGCGCGACCTGGAGCGACAGGGCGGGCCCACCAGCGGCTCGCCGTACACCGTGGGCTCGTCGGAGGCGGCGCCCCGGCCCTCGCAGGCGGGGGCCACGGTGATGGCGTTGCCGGCCTCCCAGAACGTGAACCCGGACCTCTCCCTCATCACCGACGTGGCGCTGGCGTTCTTCTCCAATGATCAACCGCTGCAGGCGGGTGGGCATGACCCGCGCAGGAACGGATTCAATCTCCAGCAGCTGGAGCTGGCGTTTGGCGCCGCGGTGGACCCGTACTTCCGCGCCGACGGGAACATCGTGTTCTCGCAGTTTGGCGTCGAGATCGAGGAGGCGTACGCCACCACGATGGCGCTGCCGGGGTCCCTGCAGGTGCGCGCGGGGCAGTTCCTCACGCGGTTTGGTCGGTTCAACAACACGCACCTGCACGCGTGGGACTTCATTGATCAGCCCATCTTCTGGGGGAAGATCTTCGGCAGCGAGGGGAACCGCGGCCTTGGTGTGGAGCTGAGCTGGCTGGCGCCGCTGCCGTGGTACCTGGAGACGGTGTTCAGCGTCACCGACGCGGCGGGCGGCGCGACGGCCAAGAGCTTCCTCGGGAACAACAGCGCGTGGGTCCGGGACCCGCGGATGTTCCAGTACACCGGCGCGGTGAAGCAGTTCTTTCCGCTCAGTGATTCACTCTCGCTCGCGTGGGGCGTGAGTGGCATGGCGGGGCCGCATGGGACGGGGAGGTTTGACCAGCTCACGCTCTCCGACGTCCTCGAGACCGGCACGCCGCCCGAGGAGGTGGCGACCTTCCTGGGGGTGCAGGAAGTGGGGCTGCCGCAGTGGAATGGTCGGGATCACCGCACGGAGATCATCGGGTCCGATGTGTACCTGAAGTTCCGGCCCATCGGGCAGAACCTGCCGAGCTATCGGCTGCCAGGGTCGCCGGCGTGGATGCCGTCCTTTGAGCTGGCGTACCAGATCATCAGCCTGCACGCGGAGTGGATCCTGCGACGTCGACAGGTGGCGGGAGGCGTGCTGACGGACCACGGTGGCTTCGCGCAGGTGTTCTGGCGTTTTGCCAAGCAGTTCGCGGCGGGGATGCGGATGGAATACGGGAGTGGCATTCCGGGCGCACACCTGGGCGGGGATCCCACGGACCCGGATTGGACGGGATTGCGCACGCGCGGGAGCGTGGCGTTGACGTTCTGGCCCACGGAGTTCTCGCGATTGAGGGTGCAGTACGGGTTGGATCGGCCATTTTTCCGTCGCCATCCCACGCACGCGTTGTTTCTGGCGTTGGAGGTGGCCATTGGAGCGCACGGTGCGCACGCGTTCTGACCTGGGGATGGTGGAGATGCGGCCCCCCCACCCGGCCGCCTTGCGCGTTCACCGCTTCCACGTCGTGGCGGCCGACCTCCCCCACGGTGTGGGGAGGCGTAGATGTGCCGCGCCCGGTGGTTCCGGTGGGCGCGGCGCGGCACAAGGCCTCGATGGGACCAGGCCGCGGGTGGCGCGCGGTGATTCCGTCGAACACCCAACCCCCCACGTTCAAGCCACTGCGCTCACGCGCTTGGGCGAGGGCCGCTCTGCGGCGGGGAGAGACCAAGTCGGTGGCCCCCCTTCCCCCAGAATGATCGACGACGACAACTCCGGCATGGGGAAGGGGGGCGAGCGAGCGCAGCGGTGTGAAGGTGGGGGGGTTAGGTGTTCGCCGCCCACGCCGCCGTCGTCGCGCGCCATCCGCGGCCTGGTCCCATCGAGGCCTTGTGCCGCGCCGAGCCCAGCGGAACCACCGGGCGCGGCACATCTACGCCTCCCCACACCGTGGGGGAGGTCGGCCGCCGTCGTCGACAAATCGGTGCAGGCGCGAAGGCGGCCGGGTGGGGGGGCCGCATCTCCACCAACCTTCTCCCTCGCCATCGCATGTCTCATCGCGGGCACCCTTACCGGCTGCACGCTTCTCGCCGGCGAATCCACGTCTGAGCTGACGTTGCAAGCGGCCTTCACATTCCCCAGCGCCACCGCCCCGATCACCACCGACCAGGGTTTCACCGTCGTCGTCGAGAGCGCCACGGTGGCTTTGCCCGGCGCCACGGTCTCCACCGCCGCAACGAGCGGCGAAGGCAGCAGCACGTTCGACCCCGCGAATCCTCCGCCCGGCTGCACGCTCTGCCACGGGGGCCACTGTCACTGCGGCGACCGGCTCGTCCCGTACGAGGAGCTTGCCGGTGGCGGCGGCACCGCCGGTGAAAGCGCCCGCTACGAGGGTCCCGTCACCGTGGACGCCCGCACCGCCGAGCTCGCGCGTTTCCCGACGAGAACGGTACCCGAGAAGGCCTGGACCACGTTGACGCTGGATGCGCCGGTCCTCACCGTCACCGGCCGCGTCGACGGGCCGGGCCTGAGTGGTGAGCGTTTCGTGATGGTGGTGGAGGACATGGTTTCCACCGCGCTCACGCAATCCGGTGACCTCGAGCTGTCCACCGACCGCGAGCCGCTGGTCCTCGCGACCATGCGCGTCACGTTGCCCGACGGGCTGTTCAACGGCATCGCGTTCCAGAACCTGGAGGTGCGCAACGGCGCGCGTCGTCTGGACCGCAACTTCGCCCCCACCGACGTCGCCAAAATCCGTGAGCGGGTGGCGGACGAGAGCAGTTCCGCGTTGGAGGTCCGTCGTTCCGAGGATCTCTCCCTTCTTCCCAAGCCCGACCCGGCTTTTCCCCGTCGGCAAGAGTTCGGATTCCAGGAGCCCCCATGAAGCGCTTGTTCCCCGTGTTCCTCACGTCCCTCGCCCTGGCCTGCACCCAGACGGGCACCACCACCGACGCCGGCTCGAATAGCGACGGTGATGCGGGCGTCGAGAGTCCATACGTGGACTACGTGGTGGACGGCTGCGAGCACATGAACGAGGGCCCGGACCTTCCCACGGTCACCGCGGTGGCCGACGTCGCGGCCCTGGGCGGCGACGCGGGCACGGACACGGTGCTCTCCGTCGAGCACGGTCGCACCACCATCAACCTGGTCCCCTTCCAGGGCGCGCAGGGCGGTTACCTCTCGTTCTCCTGGGCGCCGGCGGGAGCGGACGCGCAGCTCTGGATCGCGGTGGAGCAGGAAGGCGTGACGTTGGAGGTGCTTCACATGGGCAGTGCCCACGCACCTACCGCGAGTATTCCCCGCGACCAACTGCCCGCCGGCTGCGGCAGCGACCCGCGCAAGGTGGGCCACCTCTACGTCTTCGAGCTCAGCGCCGGCGAGTACACGCTGCGCGTGGGCCCGACCTCGAACACCTCCATCTCCGTCGTGGCGGTGGATTCCTCCGAGGAGGAGTGAGCGATGTTCCATCTCCTGAAGGCCCTGGGGTTGTTCCTCGCGTTGCTGCTTCCGTCGGGGGCGCACGCGCTGGACGTGGTGGCCACCACCGAGGACGTGGCGAGCATTGCGCGCGAGGTGTTGGGGAAGGACGGCAAGGTCACCACGCTGGCCTCGTCGTTCCAGGATCCCCACTTCGTGGACGCGCGCCCCAGCCTGCTGGTCCCGATGAGCCGCGCCGACGCCTTGGTGCTGGTGGGGTTGGACCTGGAAGTGGGCTGGCTCCCCGTGCTGCTGACCGGCGCGCGCAACAACAGCATCCTGATGGGCGCGCCCGGCTACATTGACGCGTCGCAGTTCATCCAGCCCATGGACGTCCCCACGACGCCAGTGGACCGCTCGCAGGGCGACATCCATCCGCGCGGCAACCCGCACTATCTCAAGGACCCCTACAACGCGGCGCGCGTGGCCCGGGGTCTGGCGCAGCGTTTCATCAACCTGGCACCCGAGAAGGCCGAACAGTTCACCGCGCGCGCCGAGGCGTTTGCGAAGCTCGTCGAGGAGAAGGCCAAGCAGTGGGAGACGCGCCTCGCCGGTCTCAAGGGCATGGGCGTGGTGACCTATCACCGGAGTCTCAACTACCTGGCGCGTTGGCTGCAGTTGGACATGGTGGGCTACGTGGAGCCTCGGCCGGGAGTTCCGCCCACGCCGGTGCACGTGGTGCAGCTCATCTCGCTGTCCCGCGCGCGCAAGGTGAAGCTGTTCCTGATCGAGGGATGGTTCCCTTCCGCCACGGCGCAGGTGGTGGCGGAGAAGGCGGGCGGGAAGCTGACGGTGTTGCCGGGGCTGCCCAAGCCCGACCAGAGCTACGTGGACCACATGGAAGAGGTGGTCTCGACGCTGGAAAAGGCCGCCGGGAAGTGAAAACCTCCGGCCACCATGGCCGACGAGGACACGAAAGACGACAAGCCCACGCTCAAGGTGATCGGCACCGCTGCCCCACGACGCGGCGGGATGCTGTTGCGCCAACCGAGCAAGCCCCACGTGCACGGGCCCGGCTGCAACCACGATCACGACCATGATCACGGCCACGTCCACGGTCCGGACTGCAACCACGACCACGATCACGACCATGCTCACGGCCACGTCCACGGTCCGGACTGCAAGCACGACCACGACGACCACGCGCACCATGACCATGATCACCACGACCATGATCACGACGACACCCCGGCGCGTCCCCCCACGCGACGCAACGCGGAGACCGGCGGTCCGGCCTGCCAGGTGGAGCTGCGCGCGCTGCTGCCGGGTGAAACCGACGACGTGGGTCGCTTCCAGAAGCTGCGCACGGCGCTGATGGAGCGCGGTGACGTCGAGGAGGTCCACCTCCGACGGGACCAGGGCTTCGCCGAGGTGTGCCTGCACCTCAAGAGCGCGCCCAAGGACTTCGACGATTTCGTTGTCCAGGTCCGCAAGACCGCTGCCGCGGTGGCCCGACGCTACAAGCACAAGACCTGGTTCGTGCGCGGGATGGACTGCGCGCAGTGCGGCTACTCCATTGAGCACGTGCTCAGCCGCCAGCCCGGCATCCTCAGCGCCAACATCGCGTACGCGGCCGAGCGTCTCGTCGTGGAATTCGACCGCGAGACGGTGAACGAGGACCTGATCCACGAGAAGGTGAAGGGCCTGGGTTTCCAGCTGGAGGACGTGACCCACGGGCACGCGTGCTCCCATCACGCGCACGGCGGTGGTCTGGCTCCCAAGCTGGTGCTGCCGCTCGGCGTGCTCAGCGGCCTGTGTCTCGCCGTGGGTTACGCGTTGGAGGGCTGGGGGCAGGCGCCACCCATGGTCTCCACCGTGCTGTACGTCGTCGCCACGGTGGCCGCGGGCTTCTTCCCCGCCAAGGCCGCGCTCAACTCCATCCGCCAGCTCATCTTCGACATCGAGACGCTGATGGTGCTGGCCGCGGTGGGCGCGGGCCTGCTGGGCGCGTGGTTCGAAGGTGGCTTCTTGCTCTTCCTCTTCAGCGTGGGCCACTCGCTGGAGCACCGCGCCATGGAGCGCGCCCGTCGGGCCGTGGAAGCGCTGGGCAAGCTGCGGCCGGACAACGCGCGCGTCCGACGAGGCGAGCAAGTTGTGGAGGTGGCCGTCCACACCGTGGTGCGCGGCGACATCCTGGTCATCCGCGCCGGCGACCGCGTGGCGTTGGATGGCCGCATCGTCGAGGGGCGCAGCACCCTGGACCAGGCCACCATCACCGGTGAATCCATCCCCGTGCCCAAGACGGTCGGTGACGAGGTGTTCGCTGGCACCATCAACGTCGACGCCGCCATCGAGGTGAAGGTCACGCGCCTCTCCAGCGAGTCCACGCTGGCGCGCATCATCGACCTGGTGGCGGAGGCCGAGGCGCAGAAGAGTCCCACGCAGCGCTTCACGCAGAAGGTCGAGCGCACGTTCGTCCCGGTGGTTCTCGTCGCGGCGCCGGCGTTGGGCGCGGTGCTCCTGGCGATGGGGCACGACCTCAAGGAGTCACTCCTGCGCGCGGTGTCGTTGTTGGTGGCCGCCTCGCCGTGTGCGTTGGCCATCTCCACGCCGTCGGCGGTGCTCTCCGCGGTGGCGCGCGCCGCGCAGCGCGGGATCCTCATGAAGGGCGGAGCGCACCTGGAGTCGCTGGGCAAGGTGCACGCCGTGGCGTTCGACAAGACCGGCACGCTCACCAGCGGCATCCCGCGCGTCATGACCGTGCACCCCACCGAGGGTGTCGACGAGAAACTGCTGCTGGCCACCGCCGCGGGCGCGGAGTCCCTGTCCTCCCATCCCATTGCCAAGGCGGTGACGAACGCGGCGCGGGAGCGGAACATCACGCCCGAGGATGCCGACGGGTGCGAGGCGGTGCACGGCAAGGGCATCCGCTCGAAGGTGGGCGGTGAGGACGTGGGCATTGGCAGCGTGGAGCTGTTTGAGGGCGACACCGTTCCCCAGCCCCTCCTCGACGAGGTGGTGCGCCTGCAGGAAGCCGGTCAGACCACGATGCTGGTGAAGCGCGGCAACCGCTTCCTGGGCGTCATTGGCGTGGCGGACACCATCCGCGCGGAGGCCAGGGAGGCGCTGGCCACGTTGCACAAGCTGGGCATCAAGAAGACCGTGATGCTCTCCGGCGACAACATCCGCGTGGCGCGCGCGGTGGGCGCGCAGCTGGGCATCGACGAGCCCCGCGCGCCGCTGCTGCCGGAAGGCAAGGTGGACGCGCTGAAGGACCTGGCGGCGCACGGCGGCGTGGCCATGGTGGGTGACGGCGTCAACGACGCGCCCGCGCTGGCCGCGGCAAGCGTGGGAGTGGCCATGGGCGGCGCCGGTTCCGACGTGGCGCTGGAGACCGCCGACGTGGTGCTGATGGGCGATGACCTGCGGCGCCTGCCTTTTGCGGTGGGCCTGGCGCGTCACGCCACCACGGTGATCCGACAGAACCTGGTCATCTCGCTCGGGGTGAGCGCGGTGCTGGTGTTGGCGTCGGTGTTCGGCTGGGTGCGCATCTCGCACGCGGTGGTGTTGCACGAGGGCAGCACGCTGCTGGTGGTGGCCAACGCGCTGCGCCTGTTGCGTTACCGCGGCCCCGCTATTTGACCGCCACCACGTACGCCAGCCACGACGGATCCGGCGTGGGGACCTTGAGCTGCCGGTAGACCAGGTCACCGGAGCGGGAGTCGCGCACGCCCCAGTAGACGTGGGTCTTGCGGAAGCCCGCCTCGTCGAGCAGCTCGTGCACCTCCGGCATGGTCCAGATGCGCCAGGGGTACTCGAAGGCGCGTCGCATCATGCTTCCGTCGGGAAAACGGAAGTGGATGTGGAAGATGGCCTCGTGGGTGCGGGGATTGAACGCCAGCTGGTCCCACACGTACGTGAACCGCCCCACCCGACGTGACTCCACGCAGCTCTCGGTCTGCAGCGCGCCGCCGCCCATCATGTCCAGCACCAGCAGTCCCTTGGAATCCAGGTTGCGGTGGGCGGAGCGGAAGTAGGTGAGCAGGTCCGCGCGGGTGCGGAAGATGAACCAGGAGTAGTTCTGCGCGGCCACCACGTCGGCGGGCGGGGTGCGGGCGGTGCGTGCGTCGGCGTGGACCAGGCGGATGCGCGCGTTGTGGTGGCGCTCCATGGGGAGCACGTTGTTGATGAGCCCCCACATGATGGGCTCGTCGTCGATGTCCACGCCCCAGGCCTCGCGCTCCTTCTGGCTCTCCACCCACGCGCATGACACCGCGGCGCCGCCGCAGAAGTCCTCCCGCAGCACGCGCGGCGAACCACCGTAGGCGTCACGGTAGAAACGCGAGAGGTGATGGACGCTGGCTTCCGGGTTCTGCACCGACACCTGGTAGAGCGCGTACTTGTCCGCGTCCTCCGCCAGCACCTTGCGACGTTTCATGGTGGCGCTCCGGGCCCTTCCGACGAGACCGGGGACAACAACCCGCAACCACGCGGGCCTCTTCCCCGCGCGTGGGGTCTCAGACCTTCTTGCCGCCCGCGGCCAGGCTCTCCAGCAGCGGCCCAAATCCCTGGACGGCGGTGCGCTGCATGTACAGCCGCATGCCGCGCAGGCCACCCAGCTCCTCGCCACCGCCGGCGCGGCCCGGGCCACCGTGCAAGAGCGTGGGAATCACCGTGCCCGGCGGCACCGCGGCGCCGGCCATCTTCTCGCTGCCCAGGCACACGCGGCCGTGGTGCGGCGCCAGGCCAAAGAACACCTCGGAGGCGAACTTCTTGTCGTCGGTGTACACGCTGGCCACCAGGCCACCCTCGCCGCGCGCGGCCAGCGCGGTGACGTGCGCGGCGTCGCGGTAGCTCATCAGGGTGGCCACCGGGCCAAACACCTCCAGCTCATGCACCTCGCGCGCCGCGTCGGCGTCCGGGGCCTCCAGCAGCGTGGGCATCACAAAGAAGCCCTTCTTCTCGTCGGCGCCCACCAGCTTGACGCCGTCGGGGCCGCCCACCAGCACCTTGGCCACGTTCATCAGCTTGCGCATGCCGGCCAGCACGTCCTTCTTCTGCTGCGCGGTGGAGAGCGGTCCCACCACCACACCCTCGGCGGTGGGCGCGCCAACCTTCTGGTTCCCCAGCCGCTCGACGAGGTCCTCACGCACGGACTCGAGGAGCTCCGCGGGGACGAAGATGCGGCGGATGGCGGTGCACTTCTGTCCGGCCTTCTGCGTCATCTCCTTGACGACGTCACCGAGGAACAGGTCATAGGCGGGGGTGCCGCGGCTGAGGTCGGGGCCGCAGATGGCGACGTTGAGGCTGTCGGCCTCCACGTTGAACGCCACGCCTTTCTCGAGGACACGCGGGTGGCTCTTGAGCTTCACCGCGGTGTGGCTGGATCCGGTGAAGGCCACCACGTCCTGCGGGCCCAGGTGATCGAACAGGTCGCCCACGCCGCCGGCCAGGAACTGCGCGGCGCCCTCGGGGAGCGCCCCGGACTCCACCCACAGCTCGAACATGCGCCAGGCCAGGAGCGCGGTGGCGGTGGCGGGCTTGGCAATGAAGGGCATGCCCGCGGCGAGGGAAACCGCGGCCTTCTCCGCCATGCCCCACGCCGGGAAGTTGAACGCGTTGATGTGCACCGCCACGCCGTGGCGCGGGAGCATGACGTGCTGGCCGCTCAGGCGGGAGGAACGGCCAATGGCCACCGGGTCCCCGTCGACGAGGAAGCGCGCCTCACCCAGGCCGGTGCACAGCTCCGCGTACGCGGCGAGGGTGAAGGTGGCGCCGTCCACGTCGAACTTGGCGTCGGAGCGCGTGTTCCCGGCGTTCTCGATGCCCAGGTTCATCAGCTCGTCGCGGTGGGCGGCCACCACGTCGGAGAGCTTCTTGAGCAGGGCGCCGCGCTGGGCAAACGTCATGGCGCGCAGCGCCGGCCCACCCTTGTCCCGACCGAAACGCAGCGCCGCGGCGAAGTCCACGCCGTCGGTGGAGGCCTCGGCCACGGGCGCTTCGGTGGTGGCGTTGACGAGCGTGGCGGGGTTGGACTTGCCGGCAACCCACTGGCCGCTGACGTAGCTCTTGAGCGTGATCACATCTGCCTCCGTCGCAAGGGAGGAGGCGTCCTACCAGAGCCTTGCGCAGTCGTCAGCCCTCAGGCGGCCTGGAGGTTGTCGGCCTGCGCGGCGCCGGGATTGGCGCGACGGAGCGTGTTGAAGAACCGCTTCATGAACTGGTTGCTCAACGACGAGAGCGCGCCCGGGGGCGAGGCCTCGACGGGGCGCGGGGTCATGGGCGGCGGGCCCTTGCGCTCGAAGCCATCCACGAAGGGGCTGGGCGCGGCCAGGGAGCGGCGCGCGGGAGCGGCGTGGGGGCGGGGCCCGGTTCCACCCTGCTGCACCTTGGGGCGCGCCGGCTTGTCCACGTCCACCGCGTAGCCGCGCTGTTGGCCGAACCCGTCGCCAAAGGCGAGTCCGCCGGAGGTGTTGCCGTTGGAGCGCGAGGAGGTCTGCATGGGCGTCCCTGTCACAGGACGTTTTCGCGCGGGGCGGGCGGTCGTCGCTCAGGCACGCGTTCTAGGAAAACGGGCGGAGCGCGGATGACGGATGCCCGGTCACTCCCAGCAGGCCCAGACCCGCGCGCTGGACGAGGCGGCGGCCGTCCCCTTGGCGGTCTCGGCGTGGGGGTCGTTGGTGGCCTCGGTGAGGCGTCGCCAGTGGGTGTCCTCCACCAGGCCCATGGCGTCGAGGTTGGCGTTCACGCGGTCAAACACCGGGTCATCCTCATGCACCACGGCGCGACGCGCGCCCAGCGGGGTGACCCAGCTCCCGCCGACCCACGGCGCCGGCTGCAGGCTGGGCTGGGTGGCCGCATCCACCGGTGCGCTCAGCATGCACACGCGCGCCACCAGGTGGTCCCGGGCCCACAACGCCACGTGCCCGCCACCCTGCGAGTGACCGCCGAGCCAGAGCTGGGCCACATCCACGTCGTCACCGGCCAGCGCGGCGGGAGGCGTGGCGCCGAGGAAGCCACCGTCCTTGAGCGCGCGCAGGAGCATGGAGGTGCGGGAGCGGATGTCGTTGGGCACCTGCACGTCCTTGAGGTCCGCGTACTCGCCGGCGGCGGCCTCCCCGTAGAGGATCTCCCGACGCACCGGCTCGAAGCAGTCGAGGTCCTGGCCGCACAGGCCGCCCACCGCGGGCTCGTTGTCATAGGCCGGCATCACCACGAGAAAACCGCGCTCGACCGCCTCCTGGATGAGCGTGAGGTTGGGGACGTTGCCGTTGGCGGGATTGACGGGCTGGCCGCCGGAGCCCACCAGGTGCACGTAGATGCGGGTCTGCGCGGTCACCGTCGTCGGGATGCCCACCGCGTGCCAGCCGAACTCGTCGGAGACGCGGCTGTCGATGGTGCTGGGTTGGAAGGCGCAGAGTCGGCCGGTGGCGTTGGAGCGCTCGAAGGCGCAGGTGAGGGTGCCACCCGTGCCGGCGTCGGGGGAGGTGCTCGCGTCGGCGGCGCCTGCGTCGGAGACGGATGCATCCCGCGTCGGCCCTGCGTCCGCGCTGGTATCGCCTCCTGCGCCGGGCCGGTTTCCGCACGCCGCCAACACCAGCACCGCCAACATCGTCACCGCGTTTCGCATCGGACCTCCGGGACGGATCGTTATCGTCGTGACGGCGGAAGGGCCAGCGCGCCGCGCCGCCCCGGGAGTCGGGATGGTCGGGGCGCGCTCCCACGCTGCTTTGGCTGCGCTCGTCTTGAGTTCAAACCACCCAGGGGCCACCGCAGGTTCATCCACGACGACGTCGGGCTGACAGACGGTGGGCACTGTTCATCCGGCAACCTGCGGGTGGGAGCACTCCAAAGCTTGATGGGTCCGGTCGGGAGGTGGAATGGAAGTCATGCTCAACGGGGAATGGAGATGCTTCCATGACGAGAAGTTCTTGGCTGTGGGCGGTGATGGCGACGGGATTGGCGGCGGCGGGTTGCGCTCCGGGCTGTGGGCCGCAGGAGGAGAAGGAGGAGGAGGAAAAGCCGTCGTGCACCGCGGGGACCACCTGCGAAGACGGCTCCATCTGCGAGAACATCTACGGCACCAGCGAGACGGGATGCTTCCCGCCGGTGGTGGTGCGCGGCACCGTGGTGAACGAGGTGGACGAAAGCGCCATCCCGGGCGCCGACGTGGTGGCTCTCGACGAGGACGGCACGCCGCGCGCGGGCCCGGTCACCACCGACTCGCTGGGCCAATACGAGCTCAAGCTGCTCGTGGCGCGCGACCACAACGGGGAGCCGCAGCAGGACAAGGTGACGTTGCGCGCCACGGCGCAGGGCCATGAGACGTTCCCGTCCCCGCTGCGTCCCGCGCTGCCGCTGGAGCTCTCCGAGGCCTCGCTCTCCGACGGGAAATACGTCTACGCCAGCGACCTCACCCGCGTGGAGCTGACGCCGCTGGAGGACGCCACGGGGTTGGGTCGCATCCAGGGCACGGTGGTCGGGGCGACCTTCAACGGCGGCATCCTGGTCACCGCCTCCGACGCCAACCGCACCCCCACCGCGCTCACCGCGCTCACCGACGCCGGCGGCGCGTTCACGATCAACAACGTTCCCGCGGGGACCTACGTGGTGCGCGGCTACGTGGTGGGGGAGAACCTGACGCCGGCGAGCAACGTCGTGGTGACGCCGGGGGAGACGGTGACGGGCGTGCAGCTCAGCAAGAATGACACGGCGGTGGCCACCGTCAGCGGCTCGGTGAACCCGGTGGCGGGCGGCTGCACCGGCGGGACCAGCGTGGTGCTCGTCCCGCGCGAGACGTTGCAGCCGGGCATCACGTTTCCGCTGACCGCGGTCTCGGTGATTCGCGGCGAGGTGCCGCGCGGGCTGCGCGCTCCGTCGACGGGGGAGCCCAGCATCAGCGGGGACTGGAGCATCAGCGGCGTGCCCGACGGGACCTACGAGGTGCTCGCGGCGTACGAGAACGACCCGTCGCCGTGCGTCTACGACCCGTCGAACATCGGCGGTGCGTTGTTCATCCACGAGCAGCCCGTGCCGGGTGACGGCGGGAGCCGCACGCTCTCGGTGCCCGCGTTCAAGGTGACCGGCGCGGTGGAGCTGGTGGGACCGGGCGCGGGTGACGACGTCCAGGAGGTGACCACGCTGACGCCCGCGTTCCAGTGGGAGGAGTACTCGTCGTCCAAGAACTACCAGGTGGCGGTGTTCGACTCGGCCGGTCGCCGCGTCTGGGCCACCACGGTCTGTCCCGACGACGCCAACGGCTGTGACACGACCTCACCGCCTTCCGTCACCTACGGGACGGCGGGCGCGGGTACCACGCAACCGGCGCAGGCCCCCGTGCTGGAGCCGGGCAAGCTGTACCAGTGGCGGGTGATTGCGCTGGGCAGCCGCAACGGCGCGAGCTGCGGATTCTCCGGCATGGAGCTGACAGGGGACCGCGAGTGCATCTCCATCAGCGAGGACCTGCGCGGCCTGTTCCGCACCCCGACGGAGTGACCGCAACGAACGTCTCCGTGCGCCTCGGACCGCGCTGTCATGACGACGGAAAACCGGTCCACGCGTGCCCCCGTTCACGCTGTCGAAGCCACGGGGGAAGCGGTCAGCAATGTAGGGGCTGCCCGTTGCCGGTACCGCGTGAACGGTGGAGGTGGCCGGCAATGGTCAGCCCCGGGCCGCGCTGTCATGACGACGGAAACGGCCCGCGATGCAACCGGCCCGGCCGGTTCATGGGCGACACTTGGGGCCCTCGGTTGTGTCGCTCGATCCGACTGACGAACCGCTGCCACCGCACAACGTCTTCACCGGTCGACGCAGCTCGGAAGCCCCAATTGCGAGCCGGTTTCCGGCGTCATGAGCCGCTGGGCCGACGTTGCAGGCCAATTCCCGTCGTCACGAACCACTGGGCCCGGGGCTGACCATTGCCGGCCACCTTCACCGTTCACGCGGTACCGGCA
>JBFMGU010000319.1:0-11275 GCA_040752415.1 Myxococcota bacterium | reverse complement strand
CCGCCCAATGGGATGGGCGCGGCCGGCACCTTGGGAGTGCGGTCTGAAATACCGCTTTGGCCGGAGCTGTTCGGGCTCAACCGGAGTCTTCCAGATGTGAAGGAACTTCTGGCCAGCTACTTAGCCCAGGGCCGACGGAGCCACGCCGTCAGCCCCAACGTCACCCATGCAAGCGGGGGTGTGTGCGGAGCATCCTCCCTGGACACGTTGGTTCACCCGAGGAAGATTCGGGGCCCCGGGCTAGGCATTTCCTTCCGTTCTCGTCGCTATCACGACGTGGAAATGCCTAACCCCTACGGCTGCGGCGCCGGCTCACGCCCTGGATACTGGCAGCGCGAGTTCCTCCCCGGCCCTTGCCGTGACGACGTCAGGTGACCAGGTGGTATTAGCCCCCGAACAAGCGCATCGCGAGCGGAATGGGCGTCGCGCGGTCGTTCTTCCGTCGTCACCGTCGATCTTTCGGTCGAGGATTACAAGCATGATTTCAATGAACCAGCTTGACGTGGAAGTCACTGTTCTCGGGCCTGTTTCCGGAAACTCAGGTCGCTACGCGCTTGTTGGGGATTAGCGCAAGAAGGTCTGCCCACACTAACGCGGCCCTCAAGCTTTTCGCCGTCGTGGGCGTAGGCCAAGAAGCGCCAGCCCCAGCACCACGCCCACCGGCGTGCCCGTCGACGAGCATCCCCATGGCGTCTGCGTGTCCGGGCCATCACCGGGAGTTCCGGAGGAGCCGGCGCCACCGGACGACGCCTGGCACGTCGGTTCCAGTCGGTATGCGGTGCCAGTCACCGTGGCGGCCGACACGCGTATGAAGGCGCGGCCCGCCGGTTGGGGCGACGTCGCCACGCTGGTGTCCCCGTCTCCGGCACGTCCCACTGCCAGCACGCTGCCCGCGCTGCTCAGCAGCTCCACCTGCAGGTCCGCCTGGCCGGAAAACCCCACCCGCAACACCTCCTGCTCCCGCAGCGGAATCTTGAAGAAGTCCACGTCGGACAGCACCAGGTCCTGCGGCGCACCACACGCCAGCTCACGCGCCTCCGCCAGGCTGTCATTGGGCTCCTGCGCGTCATCCGCCGGCGGCTGCGGCCCCACGCCCCCGTCGGTGGGACCCGGGTCCACCACGCTCTGGCACGTCACGTTGAGCGCGTAATCATAGGTGGCCGTGAAGGACCCGCGAACGCCCACCGCCATGAGCCCACCGGCCGCCACCGACGACACACGCGCGCTTCCCGCGTTGGTCACGGACTGCCCCAGCGCCGCGGGCCGCTCGGGGTCGTCGGTGAGGCGCAGGCGCAGGTCCGCGGCTGGGTCGGTGTTGAGGTTGGCGGTCACGCGCGTGCCGGCGGGCGCGGTCACGGAGAACCAGTCGTCATCCGTCTGCGCCGCGGTGAGCGTGAGCATGGAGCCGCAACCAATGGGCCGCGCGGTGAGGATGGTGTTGTTGGGCTCCAGCGAATCATCTCCCGGCACACCGCCGCTGGCGTCCGGAGGCGGCCCCGCGTCGGGAACCGGGGGTTGTGGCGGACAATCCACGGTGAGCCGATAGAGCGCGTTCCCGCCGTTGGAAACCACGCCCAGGCCCAATGCGCCGCCCGGCGCCTCGAACTGCAGCTGCTCCTCACCCGTGGGCCCCGCCGACGAGAGCAGGATCCCGGACGGCCCAGGAGCGCTGGCCAGGAAGAGATCCAGGTTGTTGGTGGGCTGCACCGCCTGCAGGGTCACGGTCACCACCGTGTCCTCGGCCACGCGGAGCTGGAACCAATCCGGGTCCTCACGCAGGTACACCAGGTCCAACACGTCGCCGCAGGCAATGGGTGCGGCGTTTTCGAAGAAATCGTTCTCTTCGTACCCGTCGTCGACCAGCGGCGGACCTGCATCCACCTGCGGCGGCTCGGGCGGGACAAAGCCGCCCACTTCCGCCACCACCGCGTCGAGCTGCAGGGACTTGCGCCCCTGGCACCCGCCGCAGTCCACGCCGGTCTGCTGCAGCAGCGCCACGACGTCATCCCGGGTGAGTGCCGGGTTGAGGGACAACATCAGCGAGATGGCGCCCGCCACGTGCGGCGTGGCCATGGAAGTTCCCTGGTACCAGCCGTAACCGGTGGGGTCCGGCCCAAGGCTGCTGTACACGCCCTGCTCCAACGACGTCTGGATGGCTCCGCCCGGCGCCACGATGTCCACCGTGCTGCCAAACGAGGAATACGGGGCCAGCGGCCGGGATGCGCCCGGGCCGTGCGCCGCCACGGTCACCACGCCGTTGCAGTTGGCTGGGCTGTTGACGTCGCCACCGTCGTTGCCCGCCGCGGCCACCGCAATCACGCCGCGCGCGTGGATGTCATCAAAGACCTCCTGTTCATACGCGCCGCACGGGCCCGCGCCGCCCAGGCTGAGATTGATGACGCTGACCTTGTTCTCGCCAATGTCCGGCACGCCCGGCACGTTGGCGCCCGCGAGCCACCGCGCACCGTCGAGCACGTCGGAGAGGAAGCCGCCGCAGCGTCCCAGCGTGCGCGCCGTCACCAGCCTGGCATTCCAGTTGATGCCGGACAGACCCACGCCGTTGTCGGTGGACGCCAGGATGGTCCCTGCCACGTGGGTGCCGTGGAAGGTGCTGGGCTGGAAACCACCGCCGCAGTTGGCGCCGTCGCCGGGGTCATCCCACTCGGCGTCGCGTCCGTCGCCGTCGGCGGAGACCTGGGGAACGCTGATGAAGTCATGGCCGGTGAGATCCTTGGCGTTGAGCTCCTCGTGCGCGCGGACCGTGCCGGTGTCCACCACGCCAACGCGCTGCGCGCTGGTTCCCTGGGTGTGCTCCCACGCCTCCTCCGCCCCCAGGATGCGCAGGTGCCACATGGAGGGGAACGCCGGGTCATTGGGCGTCACCAGCGGGCGATACCAGCGGTCCACCTGGGCCTGGGCCACCGCGGGGTCCCGCGTCAGTCGGGTCAGGGCCCGCGCGGTTTCCGTTTCCGTGAGGGCGCTCCCCACGTCGCTGCGGACCTCCACCAGCAGCCAATCCCCGTGCAGCCGCCGCACGGTCGACAGCGTCAGGTGCGTGCGCTTGCTGGCCGCGGCCAGGACGGCATTCGTGGGTGTTAGGCGCCACTTCACCAGCAGCTGGCCGGGGGCGTGGTCCTTGGGGAAGACCCAGGGTGCGGGGGCTTTGGCGTCGGAGGTGGCCCCCAGGAACAGGAGGACGGCCACCGCCGCAGTGTGCAACGTCATGACCAGGCTGCTACCCCACGCCCCGTGGGCGGTCCACCGACGGGTGCCCGCATGTTGCACGCTTGCTCCCCGGCTGCGGGTGTCCTCGCCGGCCGTTGCCGGGGCCATCCCCTGCCATGATTGCGAGCTTGGGCGTACCGACGCGACGCGACCCACGCGCGACCGTCAGCTCCTGTGCGCCTGACGTCGGCTGTGCCTTGGACCCACGTGACGTCCACGTCGAGCCTGCAGCCTTTCACCAGCTGACAGCGCCCACCGCTTCGTTAGCCTCCAACACGGAGGACACTCATGACGACGACACAACACATCCCCGAGACCATGAAGGCGATGGCGATTGACCACTTTGGCGGACTGGAGGAGATGCACCCGGCAACGGTCGCGGTGCCCAAGCCGTCGCCCCACGACGTGCTCATCCGCGTGGACACCGCGGGAGTGGGCGTGTGGGACCCGTGGCTCGTCGGCGGCGGGATGGCGGGGAAGGCGCCGCGGTTCCCACAGGTGCTGGGCTCGGACGGTGCGGGCACCGTGGTCGACGTGGGGTCGCGGGTGAAGAAGCTCAAGGTGGGGGACCGCGTGTACGGCTGGGGCTTTGGGAACCCCAAGGGCGGCTTCTTCGCCGAGTACGCCGCCGTGTCCGAGGACAGCGCGTGGCCCATCCCGGATGCCCTCAACGCCGAGGAGGCCGGTGCGCTCGCGGTATCCGGCATCACCGCGCTTCAGGGCCTGGAGCGGATTCGCGTCCGGGAGGGCTCGACGTTGCTCATCATCGGCGCCAGCGGCGGCGTCGGACATGTCGCACTGCAGCTCGCCAAGCGCATGGGGGCGCGCGTCCTTGCTGTCGCTTCCGGGGACGACGGCGTGAAGTTGGTGGAGAAGCTTGGCGCGGATGCCACCGTCGAGGGAAGGAAGGAGGATGTCCTGGCCGCCGTGCAGGCTTTTGCGCCGGAAGGCCTGGACGCCGCCCTGGTTCTCGCCGGGCGCGCCGACGGCTGGCAGGACGTCCTGCAGAAGGTGAAGCGGGGAGGCCACGTTGCGTACCCCAACGGCGTCGAGCCCGTGCCGCGCAGTCACGCGGGAGCGCCCGCCCGCGCCTACGACGGCGTGAATTCACGGGAGGCGTTCACGCGCTTGAACGCGCCCATCGGGGACGGCCCCTTCCACGTGGAGCTGAGCCGCGTCTACAGGTTGGACGAAACGACGCAGGCGCTGCGTGACGTCGAGCGCCACCACGTGGGGAAGCTGGCCATCCGCGTGCATTAGATTAGAGCGGCTTTGCCAGCACGGTCCTGCCCTTACCGCTTCTTCCTGGCGCCCTGCTTCGTCGCTGCCTTCTTGACGACGGCCTTCTTGACGACCGCCTTCTTCGGCGCCGCCTTCTTCGCGGACCCGCCTTTCTTGGCCTTCGGGGGCAACGTGCGCGTGTAGGCAATGGCCCGCTCAAGCCAGCCGCGGAGCGACCCGTCCTCCATCACGTCCTCGGGCAGCATGACGGTGTCCTTCATGGTGCGCCCGTTCCCCATGGGATCAAACGGCGCGCCACCTTCCATGGCGAGAACCCGCTGCTGGTCCACCTCCGGCAGTCGCACCATCACGGACCGACCAAACAACCCGCCCGCCATGTTTCCGTTCACCATGGCGCCAACCCCGCCGAACATCGTGATCGTCTCGACGTCGGGGGCCTCCGGCAATGCTTCGAGGAAGATGGGATGGTGCTCCTTGGGAATCTTGACCCACGCCATGGTGCCTCCGTCCTGACGGTCAAACCGCGTCAGCACCAGCAGAGCCGAGAGGCGGTTTCCGTGTCAACGGCCGCAAACGACACTGTCGACGCTGCGGCACCTCGACTCGGGTTGTCCCCGGCAGCAGCAACGCGGGCACGGATGGTGGCCCGATCATGAGCCGACGCATGGCGCATAGCGCACTTTCGTCCGCACTTCGGGTTGTCTGGAGAGCCTTCGGGGACGCATGCACGGAAGGGCCTGCCAATGGAGCCGGCCGCGCTCACTCCTGGGGCGGAATGGGTTCCTTGAGGTTCTCCACGCACGCGTAGCGGGCAATGAACGCCGCCTCGTCGAAGGTGGGGTCCAGCGGAATCTGCTCAAAGGTCACCAGCTCACCATTCACACGCACCGTGCCGCTGATGACGTTGCGGTAGCCGTTGTAGTTGCCGCTGTGGGAATCCAGCTGCGCCTCCGCAATCTGCAGGTGGAACGTCTTGCCCTGCGTGAGCAGCGTGGCATCCACGTTGGTGAGCGTGGCCTGCACGTGCGAGGTGGACGCGCTCACCGGCAGGGAGATGTCATAGACCCCGGGCTCGTCGGCGCGCTCACCCAGATAGGGCTGCACCACCGCGCTGAGCGTGCCGGAGTGGAAGATGAGCTGACCCTTCACCTCGCCGGTGCCGGGCTCCTTGTAGAACGTGCTGAAGTTGTCCAGCTCCACGTTGGTGAGGCGCACCTGCACGGAATCACGCCGGTTGGGCTTGATGGAGTTCACCACCAGGAGCAGCTTCTCCCGGAGGCCCTGCACAGTCCGCTCCGCGTCGACGTTGACGTAGCCGTCCGTCCACAGCTCACCGCCGGAGCAGTCCGTCTGGAACAGCTCCGCGGGAGAGAACGCGAACTCACAGCCCTCCACCGACCAGCTCATGGAGCCCTGCTCGCCGTCCTCCCCCTGCACGTCGTCGGGGTTGAGCTTGGTCCAGGTGTTCTCGAAGCCGCAGTCGGAGTCGGTGTTGATGAGCGTGGTGATGGCGCCAATGCTGCGGATGGTGAGGCGCGCGGAATTCTCCGCCAGCACGCGGTTGAATGAGCACGCCACGTCGTCGGCGGGGATGAGGAGGTTGGGCGTGCACGCGTAGGACGCGTCGAAGGTTTCCGCGTGGTAATCGGGGTTGAGCGTGTTGCCGGTCAGGGGCACGGTGATGTCCGCGCCGCGCACCTTCATGGTCCCGGAGAGGTGGTTGGTCTTTCCCTCGCGCGCACCGTTCTGCGCATCCAGATTCGACGTCGCCACCGGCACCTGCAGGCTGTTCCCGTCGGCGGTGACCAGCAGGCGCGCGTCGGTCCACGTGAGGTCCTGGAACTCCACCACCGGCGTGGCCAGGGAGCAGGCGCCAGTGGAGGCATCCAGCGCGAGGCGCGGCTTGAGCGTGCCCCGGATGCGGCCGCTCAGCGCGGTGAGCGAGCGGGTGCTGTTGGACGTGGCCGCGGTGAAGTCGGTGAGCTCGGCTTCCAGCGTGATGGCCACGGCGTCGCGTGACGTGGGGACCACGGGCGTCCCGGCCTGTCCGGTCAGGATGCCCTGCATGGTGCGCGTGCCGGTGACCACCGCCTTGCCCTTCACCGTCGTGCTCACGCCCGCGCAGTCGCGCGATACCTCGTAGTCTTCCGCGTGCTCCAGCGTGCACGGCGTGTTGATGCGGAAGGTGGCACTTCCCCCGGCCTGACCGACCTCACCGCTCAGCTCCGCACCCGCCACGACGTCGCTGGCCGCGAAGCCACAGCGATCATCCTTGTTGACGGCGGAAACCAGCGCGCCAAACAGGCTCACCGAGAGACGCGCCGCACCCTCCGCCAGCCGCGGGTCCAGCGATGGGCACGCATAGCTGATGGGCTGCTGCAGGTTCTCGGTGCACGCCACGGACGCCTGCACCTTCTCCGCGTTGTACTCCGGGTCCAGCCCGTCCTTGTCGTCGGGAGTGGGGACCTTCACGGAGGTGCCCCAGACGCTGATGCTGCCGCGCAGCGCGTTCTCCTCCTCCTGCCAGCGCCCCACCTGCGCCTGCAGCTCCGAGCCCTCCACCGTCACGTCGAACACGCGCCCGTCGCTCTCCACCACCACGCTGCCGTCCTGCCAGCGCAGGTCGCGCACGGAGGTGTCGGCGGTGGGGATGGAGCAGACCTGCTTGTCCACGCTCACCGCCAGGTGCGGCTGCACCACGTAGGTCATGCTGCCGCCCTGGATCTTCATCGCCGCGTTGCTGTCCGAGGAGCGCACCACGAACCCCTCGAACGTGGCCTGCACGTCGAAGCGCGCCGCCTCCGCCGACGTGGGAATCACCGGGTTCTCCGGGTTTCCCGTCAACAGTCCGGTCAGCGTCTTCGTGGCGGAGACAGTGACGGCGCCACCCGCGTGCGTCTCCACGCCGTTGCAGTCCGTCTTCACCACGTGCGGCTCACCGAGGTCCAGCCGACAGTTCTGCACGGTCCAGGTGGCGGTGCCCTCGCCCCCCAGCTCACCGCTGGTGCGCACGCCGGCGAGCACCGCGGGACTGGCAAAGCCGCAGGTGGTGTCGGCCTGCAGGATGGCCACGACGTTGCCCGCGTTGCGCACGCTCAGCCGGGCCACGCCCATGCCCACCCGGTCCGGGAACAGGCGCTCGGGCGGACACGCCATCAACGGGAACGCGAGGACGAGCAGGACGCAGGCACGCTTCATGGGCCGGTTTTCACCAGGAAAATCAGGCCTCTACATCAGACGGTTGCCGGAGAACGGAAGGCCCCGCACAATCGTCGCAAGCACAAGGCACCGGCGCGTCACGACCATGATCGAGCTCCTCCGCGAACCAGACTCTCCCGCCGCCGACCACGTCGAGGACGCGCTGCGCGAGCTCAGCGTGGCGCACCGTGTCGTCGTGGTGCAGGCGCCGGCGCAGCTCCAGGCGCTGGGCGAGGTCACGCTTCCGGCCATCCGCGACGGCGAGCGTGTGGTGTTTGGCGCCGAGCCGCTGCGCGCGTTCCTCGAAGAAACGGCGAGGCTCATGGAACGGTGGCAACGCTTCCAGTCCGACGCCTGCTACGTGGACGACGACGGGAAGACCTGCTGACCTCGGGAGATCCCTCGTAACCGTTCGTTGGGATGTGGGTGGCCGTCGTAGAGAGCCGCCACACTTGGACGTCGGCGACCTCGAGGTGCGTCGGTCCCCCTGGAGCACGGCATGGTGAGCAGGCAGGCCGAAAGGCCGGGGGAGCTTCCCGCGCTTCCGCACGACGTCACGCTGGCGGTGGAGGACCCCACCTTCATGGTGGCCACCTGGCGCAACGTGTTCTTCAGCATGTGGTGTTCCGCGCCCACGGTGGCGCAACTGGAGACCGTCATCCGCATCCAGCGCCCCATGTGGACGCAGCATCCCAAGAACGTCGTGGCGTTTTCCTACATCGCCAAGATGGGCTTCTCGCAGCTCAACATCTCGTCGGAGGTGCGCAAGGCCATCGACGAGTCCGCGCGCCTCACCGACCCGCACGCGCGCGCCTCGGTGCACCTCATTGCGGGCCAGGGTTTCTTCCTCTCGCTGGTGCGCAGCCTGATTGCCGGCATCCACATCCTGCAGAAGGCGCCCTTCCCGCTGAAGGTCACCGACTCCGAGGCGGACGCCGTGGCGTTCCTGGTGCCGCACGTCGGCGCGGACGTGGGGCCCGTCGCTCGGGCGGTGATTGCGCGTTACCGCGCGCGCATGGGCGGCTGATTCGGGACAACGTCGTCGTCACCGTGGTGCCAGGAATTCGCGCGCGTTCCGCAGTCCGCGGAAGTCCCCGTTTGGGAATCCTCGACGGACATCAGTCCACGCGCCCGCGCACGGGAACGCGCAGCTGGGGATGCTCGGCGTCGTCGGTCTCGATCTCGACGACACCCTGGAGCGGACCTGGGTTGAGCTCCGTGGGGTTCAGGCGGAAGTCCAGGCGGAACGCCGAGCCGTCGTCGGAGGGAAACACGTCGACGGAGAGCGGCAGGTCCGTGGAGATGGCGTGGATGGTCAGGGGGCCCTGGCGTTTGCGGATGATCACCGTCTGGGTGGCCAGCTCGGTCAGCGTGGGCATTCGGGAGAGCTGTGAGAGGCTCACCTGGCCAAAGTCCACCACTTCCGGGCTGACATGCACGTGGGCCTTGACGAGCACATTCACCGCCAGCCGCACCTCCGTCACGACGGGATGGTTGGTGCGCACCACCAGCGACTCCACGAAACGCCCCGGCGCCAGGCCCGACGGGACCACCACGTCCACCGCCGCCTCCGGTCCGGGCGGCAGGTCCGCCACGGATGCCGTGAAGTGCGTGCCGTGCGCCTCCAGCTTCTCGATACGCAGCAGCGCGGCGTCGTGGCTCACGAGACGGATGCGACGCTGCGCGGTCTCTCCCTGGTAGACGCTGAAGTACGCCGCCCGCCCCGGCACCACCTCCAGCAACGTGCTCACGTGTCCCGTGAGGGTCAGCACCACCGCCGGCAGCTGGTCGTCGTGGAAGCGCACGGTGGCCTGCCCTTGCATCTCGCCATCCATGGCCCCGGTGTCCCAGCTGACGTGGATGGCCCCGTCGTGTCCGGGCGCCAGCGTGGACTTGAAGCGCGCGCTCAGCCCCGGGACGCTGCAGTCCACGCGTTCGATGCTCACCGCCTTCTCGAGCGGATTGTGCACGGTGAACGTGTGGCTCACGACCTCGCCCTGCTGCACCTCACCGAAGTCATGGACCAACGCATGCGTGGGCCGCGGCCGGGGCTGCGCGTCACCCCAGAAGTACGACGTCACCAGCGTTGCGGCCGCCGCCACCGCCAGGAGCACCGGACGTTGCTGCATGAAGGACCCCGCAGCCCGCGGGGGACCGCCGTGACGATCCCCGCGCGGGAGGTTGATGCGTCACCGGGCGGATCACTGGAGGTAGAAGCGGAGCTGCGCCAGCTTCAGTCCCTTGTTGTCGTACTGCCAGTACCAGTCCACCAGGTCACCGGAGAACAGCGCGGTGCGCGTGCACACCGAGGTCTTGCTGGAGATGTCGCCCTCACACACCACCATGGACGTCAGGCTGTCGGTGACGTTGTTGAACGACTGCTTCCCGTTGGAGCGCACCAGCACGGTGTTCTCCATGGAGCAGTAGACCTCGTCGTCGGTGGTGCTGGTGGTGCCGTAGGTCTCGGTGGCGCAGGTGGTGATGCTGGCGCTGCCGCCCTGCTTGCCCAGCGCGCGGGCATAGACCTCGTAGGCCGCGGAGTTGCCGCTCTCGCACCCCTCCACCGCGTCGACGCCGGAGCCGTTGACGTACGTGTTGCAGGGCAGCTGGAACACCGCGCCGCGCTTGCCCAGGGAGGAGCCGCTGCAGTCATAGGCGGTGTCGAACCCGTTGCCGTCGCAGACCTTGAAGTCGCCCTGGGTCAGGTAGATGGAGGAGGAGACCGCGTTGGTCTTGGTCCCCAGCCCCACGAAGATGGTCCGCCGGTCCGACGACGTCAGGCTGGAGTTCTTGGGATTCGTCACGCCAATGATGTTGAGCCCATAGTGCGCGCCCGAGGGCGACCCGCTTCCCGCGCGCGCCGGCACGCCCAGCAGCCCGACGAAGGCCACGCCCGCAACCAGCCTCCAGATCACGCTCTTCTTGTTGTTCATGTGTCGTGTCTCCCCTTGTTTGCTCGAGTTGTGGTTCGCTCACCTACCCGTCAGGTGCAGTTGGAGGTTGCCACCTTGGGGTGATTGTCTGTTGGTGCGCGGCCCGGTGGCCGGCGTTCCATTCACCACGCAGCGTACCGGAAATCCGCGCTTCGTCTTCACGCGAATCGATTTCACTCCTGGCGCGAAGCACGCGAAGTCTCCGCTGCGTTGTCGTCGGCGCGCCGCGGCCGGGGACGCCATGGGGGTTAGGCGTGCGCTGATGATCGGACACGGCTCGAGCGCGCATCAGTGGTTGGCGCATGGCCATCCGGCGTGGCGTGGTGTCGGCTTCCCGGGGCACGGGCTTCCCGGCTGGCCGCTGTTGGTCATGCTCCCCGTCACGGCGTCTCGGGCGTCGACCGCGGTTGCCAAGGGCGCGGTGGAAGGGGATGGTGCAGCGCGGTGATACGCCATGACCCAGGAAACCCAGACTCCCCCTCCGTCCCGACCCGCTGAAGGCGGGCAACCAGGTCAACCCGGTCGTTCCCGTCGTCGTCGACGGCGGGGCGGCGGTGGTGGTCCCCCTGGCCAACAGGCCCAGCAGCAGAAGCAGCACGGTGACAACGCCCCGCCCCGGCCGGGCCAGGAACGGCGTCACGAGCAGCAGGGCCAGCGTCCGCGGCAACCACAAGGCA
>JBFMGU010000318.1:0-11292 GCA_040752415.1 Myxococcota bacterium | reverse complement strand
CGGGATGGGGAGGGGGATGGGGAGGGGGAGGGGGAAAACCTGACCGCTTGCGCGCGGGGCTCGACGTGGGCGGCCCGCCTGGGGGACGGAAATGGCCCCGGGGACGCGTGATTGTGCACCGTTCTCTCCCAAGACGACCTCACCCGCGTTGTTTCTGGCAGGTCCCGCCGCACGCCGTGCTAAGGTGCGGCCTGTTGCCCTCCATCCGGGGGCGGAAGACTCCGTCGCATGCAGCCAGTCCTGGGTATCGATCTCGGCACCAGCTATTCCTGCGTGACCACCGGCGTCGGTGACAAGGTGCGCATCCTCATGGACGCGGCCGGTCGCTCCACGTTGCCGTCCATTGTGAACTACAAGCTGGGGGTCCCGCCCATGGTGGGCTACCCGGCGCAAGAACGGCTCATCACCGACCCCGAGAACACCGTCTACTCCTTCAAGCGGCTCCTGGGCCGCCGCTTTGACTCCGCCGAGGCGCGCCTGGCCTCCGCCTCCGTGCCCTACCGGGTACTGGAAGGCCCCAACGGGGAATGCCTCATCAGCGTCTGCGGCGTCTCCATCCCCGTGCACCAGGTGGCCACCGACGTGCTGGTCCACCTCAAGGCCGTGGCGGAAGCAGAGCTGCAGCAGCGCGCCGACGAGGCGGTGATCTGCGTCCCCGCCAGCTTCGACGAGATCCAGCGCGAGAGCACGGAGGTGGCCTGCCGCAACGCCGGCATCTACGTGCGTCGCATCATCAACGAGCCCACCGCCGCCGCGCTGGCCTTTGGCTACGGCAAGCACGGCAGCGGGCGCGTGGCCGTCTATGACTTCGGCGGCGGCACCTTTGACTTCACGGTGCTGGAGATCCAGCAGAGCTTCTTCCGCGTGCTCGCCACCGCCGGGGACCAGTACCTCGGCGGCGACGACTTCGATCAGGCGCTGGCCAAGGCCGTGGCCAACCTGTTCTGGCACCAGACCAAGGTTGAGATCTCCAGCACGCAGGTGGCGGAGTGGCAGCGCCTGGTGTTCGCCTGTGAGCGCGCCAAGCGCGAGCTGAGCGAGAAGGAGAGCACCCAGATCCAGCTCCCCGGCGTGGCCTACCGCGCCAGCGGTCGCGTGGACCTGGACATCACCGTGACCCGCCAGATCCTGGAGGAGGCCGGCGCGGAGCTGCTGCAGCGCAGCCTGGACGTGTGTCGCGACGCGCTGGCTTCCGCCGGCCTGCAGCCCAAGGACCTCAGCAGCGTGGTCATGGTGGGCGGCACCACGCTCATGCCCATCGTGCGCAAGCGGGTGGCGGAGTTCTTTGGTCGCACGCCGGACACGCGCATGAACCCCATGACCGCGGTGGCCGAGGGTGCCGCCATCCAGGCCATGGCCGCCGACGTCAGCGCGCTCACCAACCCCAACATGCCGCTGCTGGTGGACGTCTGCCCGCACACCGTGGGCGTGGAGGTGGCGGGCTTCAAGTTCGAGCCGGTCATCACCAAGAACACGCCGCTCCCCATCGAGGAGGTGCGCACCATCCACACCCACCGCGACGGGCAGACCGAGATCCGCGTGCGCGTCTACCAGGGTGAGGCGCCGGACGTGCGCAACAACCGCTTCGTCGGGGAGCTGCGCATCAAGGACCTGCCGCTGGGGCCGGCGGGCACGGTGGGCGTGGAGGTCACCTTCGAGGTCGACGTGGGAGGACGACTCAACGTGACGGCGCGCCAGGTGGGCAGCGGCAAGATGGACGCCGTGCGCTTCCGCCTGGCCAGCCAGTTGGGCGTGGGAGGTGGCTGAACCATGGCCGTGCGCGTGCTGGCGGTCAGCGACAGCCATTTCGAGCGGTCGTTGCTGCTCTCGGTGCTGCCCAGCGCGCACTGCGCCATCACGCTTGTCGACGGGGCCGACGCCGCCTCCCGCTCCATCAAGCAGGTGATCCCGGACCTGATGGTGATGACCACCGCGTTCGCCGTGGCGGTGGGCCGGGTCTTCTTCCAGGGCCTGCCGGTGCCGGTGCTGCTGCTCTCCCGTCGCACTTCCGACGAGGAGGGCGGCACCCGCTACGCGCTGGTGCAGTCGGTGGTGTGCGCGCCGTTTGACCGCGTCAAGCTGCTGGACGCCATCCAGGAGCTGGTGGACCACCCGGACCACACCCCGCCCAAGGGCGTTCCCGTTGCCACCACCGGGCCCGACCCCTACGCCGAGCTGCGCCACAAGGTGGATGCGCTCTTCCGGCAGATTGCCGCGCTGGACAACTACGCCATCCTGGGCGTGGCGCGGAACGCGGGCATGCCGGACATCATGATGGGCTACCGGCAGCGCCTGGCCGACTTCCACCCCGACCGCCTCACCGCCACCGGCGACGTGGGACTGCAGGAACAGGCGGGCATCATCTGCAAGCGCGTCAACGCGGCATTCCAGACGCTCTCGCGACCGGACACGCGGCGCGCGTATGACACCTGGCTCCATGGACAGGGCAGCGTGGCGCCCGCGCCCCCGGCGCGACCGCTGACGCTGAACCTCGGTGAGGTGGCGAGCACGGGTCACGGTCCGGCGGGCAAGCCCTGAGCAGGCCCCGGCCGCTGGCCTGTCTGCGAGCCACAGCCGAAGGCCCTTGATCAACCTGGGTCACGCCTCGGCGCGCAGCAGCTGCATCAGGCCTTCCAGCGTCTTCAGCTTGCGGTCCACCTTGGAGTGGCTGCGCGCGCTCATCAGCGCGGTGGCGGCGTGCGCGCTCAAGAGGTGGAGCAGCTCCACGTCGCTCTGGTTGAGACGTGGCTTCTGCTGCAGCAGCTTGAAGATCACCACCGCGCCCACCACGCGGTTACCCAGGCCCAGCGGCACGGCGGCCAGCACACCTCCCCGCGGCGGCCCTTCCTCGACGTGGACAAACGGCTCCTGGCTGGCCACCACCGCGCCCAGCACGCCCTGCGCCGCCACGCGACGCTCCGGGTAGTGGCGCTCATGCCCCTCCCCGGCCACGACGTCGAAGTCCTCGCTGTCCTCTTCCCGCAGCAGGATGGCGAACTCCTCACCACCGACGAAGTTGATGACGATCTCCTTGACGATGTTGATGACGCGGTCCGGGTCCAGGCTGGCGTGCAGCTGGTAGCTGGACACGTACATGCTCATCATCGCGGAGTTCATCTCCTCCAGCTCGGCGAGACGGTTGGCCAGCTCCATGTTCTCCTTGGAGAGCCGGCTGAACGCGTCGTGCAGCGCGGGGTCCGCCGCGGCCTGAGCCGGCGGTGACGACGGGGCGGCCACCGGCGCGGGAACCGCGGTGGGCTGCTGCGACTCACGCAGGCGTTGCACCTCCTGCTGCAGGCGCTCCTTCTCGCGTTCCACCTCCTGCGCGCTGCGCGCCACCTCGGCAGCCTGGTCCGCCAGCGCACGGAGGCGGTCGGCCATCTCGACGAGCGGCGACTTGGAGGGGGACGCGACCACGGTTGGGACACCTGTTGGGCACGGGAACTCCCCTCCCATGACGCGGCGTTGTCCCCGCCGTCAAGCGGGGGATGAGGCCTCACCGCCTCCCGCGACCGGACGGGTGAACTGCGCCGCGGCCGGGAGCATGTGCCCCGCGCGTGCGTTATCTCTCGTCTTGCTCCCGTGCGCGTCATGTCGCCTCGACTGCTGCTCCTCGCCGCCCTCCTGGGGTTGGGGTGTACCCCAGCCAGCGCGGGCGTGGAGTTGACCATCAGCGCCAGCACGTTGGGCGCGGAGGGCCAGGTGCTTGGCCAACAGCTGGAGCGTTTCATGCGGGAGCATCCCGGCATCCGGGTGCGCGTGCGCCCCGCCGCCGACGCCGCCGACCAGCGCCACCAGCTCTTCGTGCAGTGGCTGGCCGCGCGCTCGGAGGAGCCGGACCTGTTGCAGCTCGACGTGGTGTGGGCCCCGGAGTTCGCCGCCGCGGGCTGGATCCTGCCCCTGGACGCAACCCTTGCGCCGAGCAACGGCTTCTTCCCCAACGTGCTGGCGGCGAGCCGGTGGCAGGACCGACAGTATGCGCTGCCGTGGTTCGTGGACGCGGGGATGCTCTACTGGCGCACCGACCTGATGGCCGCGGCGCCGTCGAGCTGGGACGCGCTGGAGGAGGCCGCGGGCCGCCTGGTGCGCGAGGGCCGGGTGCCCTACGGGCTGGTGTTCCAGGGCGCGCGCTACGAGGGGCTCACCTGCTCGTTCCTGGAGGTCCTGGGCGGACACGGCGGCGCCTTGCTGCAGGATGACCGCGTGACGGTGGATTCTCCGTCGGGGCGCGCGGCGCTTGGGCGGTTGCACCGGATGATCCACGAGACGGGCACGGTGCCGCCCGCGGTGCTCTCCTGGCAGGAGGAGCAGGCGCGTTTTGCGTTCCAGAACGGCCAGGCCGCGTTCATGCGCAACTGGCCCTACGCGTTCCCGCTCATGGCGGACGCAACGCAGTCCCGCGTGGCCGGTCGTTTCGCGGTGGCGCCCCTGCCCGCCACGACGGAAGGAACCCCCACCGCCACCCTGGGCGGCGCGCAGCTGGCCATCAACTCGCGCACCCGCCACCCGCGGGAGGCGCACCTGCTGCTGCGCTTCCTCACCGACGAGAAGCAGATGGTGGAGCGCGCGCGGATTGCCGGCCAGTACCCCGCGCGTCCCGCGCTCTACGAGGGAGACACCCTGGTGGGCGCGCTCCCCATCCCGCCCGCCGACGCGCTCGCCATCCTCTCCCACGCCACGCCCCGCCCGGTGACGCCGCTCTACACCGAGCTCAGCGGGCTGTTGCAGGTGCAGCTGCATGGCGCGCTGGCGTCGTCGCGGCTGGCGGGAGAGCCGCTGCGCACCGCGGCCGCGCAGATGCAGCACGTGCTGGACACCCACGCCGCCCCCGTCCCCGCGCGTGCGCGTCCCTGGCCGCTGCTCCTCGTGGCGGTGCTGGCGCTGGTGGCGTTGTGGAGAAGGGTCCGCGCCCTGCCCACCCCCACCGCGCGCGAGCGCGACGAGATGCGCACCGCGCTGGGGTTCATCCTGCCGGCGCTCGTCGTCATGGTGGGGTTGGCGCTGTTTCCCCTGGGGTGGACGGCGTGGGAATCCCTGCAGCACCATGACCTGCGCACGCCGTGGCTGGGCACGCAGCACGCCGGGCTGGCCAACTACGCGGAGCTGCTCCACAGCGCGCGGTTCTGGTCGGCGGTGGCGCATACCGCGTTGTTCACTGGTGTGTCGGTGAGCGCGGAGCTGCTCTTGGGCCTGCTGGTGGCGCTGGTGCTGCACCGCCAGACGCGCGGGCTGCGGGTGTGGCGTGCGCTCAACCTGCTGCCGTGGGCCATTCCCACCGTCGTGGCGGCGCTGGTGTGGCGGTTCATGTTCGAGTCGCCCGCCGGCATCCTCCACCGCGCCATCTCCGGCGTGGGCCTGGTGGAGCCCTCCACGGTCTGGTTCATCGACGCCACGCTGGCCTGGGTCCCGGTGATTGCCGCCGACGTGTGGAAGACCACGCCGTTCGTGGCGCTCTTGCTGCTGGCCGCGCTGCAGGGGCTGGACCCCGCGCTCTACGAGTCGGCGCGCATTGACGGTGCTTCGCGCTTGCAGCAGCTCACCCGCATCACGCTCCCGCTGCTGCGCCCGACGATGGTGGTGGTCCTGCTGCTGCGCGCGCTGGATGCCTTCCGCGTGTTCGACATCATCTACGTCATGACCGGCGGCGGCCCCGGCACCGCCACCGAGCCCGTGGCCCTGCTCGCCTTCAACGCGCTCCTGCAGAACCTCCGCTTCGGCTTCGGCTCGTCGGTGTCCGTGGTGATCTTCCTGCTCACCTTCTCGTTCGCCGCGCTGTTCATCCGTCTCTCCGGCGCGCACCGCGAGGGGGAGGGCCCATGAGACGGCCACCGCTGCTGGTGCTGTTGTGGCTGACCGCGGCGCTCTTCCCGCTGTACTGGGCGTTGGTGGCCTCGGTGACGTCGGAAGCGCGGCTGTTCGAGGCGCCGCCGCTCTTCCCGCACGAGATCGTCCCGGATCACTACCGCGCGCTCTTCGTCGAGCACGGCTTCCTGGTGCCCATCCGCAACAGCCTGCTGGTGGCGCTCACCACGACGTTGTTGTGCCTGGTGGTGGGCAGCCCGTGCGCCTACGCGCTGGCGCGACTGCGCTTCCCCGGGAAGACGCCGCTGCTGGCGTTCATCCTGGCGGTGAGCATGTTCCCGCAGATCAGCGTGGTGCCGCCGCTCTACCTGCTCCTGCGCGCGCTGGGCCTCATCAACACCTTTCCCGGACTGGTACTGCCCTACCTGACCTTTGCCATGCCGCTCACGGTGTGGGTGCTCACCGGGTTCTTCCGCCAGCTGCCGCGAGAGCTGGAGGAGGCCGCCGCGCTCGACGGAGCGGGCCGCGTCACCACGTTCCTGCGCATCATCCTGCCCCTGGCCGCGCCGGGCCTGGCCGCCACCGGCATCCTCACGTTCCTCTACTGCTGGAACGAGTTCCTCTTTGCGCTCTCCTTCACCACCGGCCCGGAGCGACAGACCGTTCCCGTGGCCATGGCGCTGATGCGCAGCCAGTACCAGGTCCCGTGGGGTCGCATCCTGGCGGGGACGGTGGTGGCCACGGCGCCGGTTGTCGTCGTGGTGCTGGGGTTCCAGCGCTGGATTGTGCAGGGACTGACCTCCGGTGCGGTGAAGGGCTGATCAGCCGCGGCGCTTGCGCTCCACCAGGACGGTCTCCACCAGCCAGGGGTCCACCTCCTCGGGCACCGGCGGCAGGCCCACCACGTCATCCACCAGGTCCGCGGGCGCATCCGCAGGCACACACTCCAGCGACGCGGCCCCACCACGAGGCGTGTGCAGCGCGCGGAACGCCGTGCACTCCAGGCAGGTGTCCAGCGCCGGCATCTCCCGACGCAGGGGGCACTTCACCTTCAGGATGGACAGGCCCCACCGGTCCACGCCCGTCGTGATGATGGGACAGCGGACCGCCACCTCGTGCACGATTCTCATGACGGTGCGGCAAGCAATGCGGGTGCCACGGTGCCGCCTCGGGCTCCGTCGGGGAAACGCGCGAGCGGTGCGCACTCCGCGCCCAGCCGCACGCAACGGTTGCGAGGACGCGCGTTGCCTGCGGCTTTCCCAACATGGCGCGGCCGGACTATGGCAGCGCGCGCACAACCCGGAGGCAAGTGATGAATCTCAAGGACATGAAGGTGGTGGTGACGGGCGCGGCGCAGGGACTGGGAGCGCACTTTGCGCGGCGGCTGGTGGAGGCGGGCGCGCAGGTGGCCGCGGGCGACGTCAAGACCGACGGGCTCAAGGCCCTCTCCGACGCCTGCGCGGGACTGCCCGGCAAGCTGCACTACCGCGCGCTCAACGTCTCCGACGAGGCCGACTGCGAGGCCTTCGCCGCCTGGGCCCACGACGCCATGGGCGGGCTCAACGGCCTCATCAACAACGCGGGCATCCTGCGCGACGGTCTGCTCATCAAGAAGGACAAGGAGACGGGCAAGGTCAAGAAGCTCTCCCGCTCCGACTGGCAGGCCGTGATCGACGTCAACCTCAGCGGCGCCACGTTCATGGTGCGCGAGGTGGTGGCGCGCATGGTGGAGAAGGACCTCCGCCCTGGTGTCGTGGTCAACATGTCTTCCGTGGCGCGGCACGGCAACCGCGGGCAGTCCAACTACGTGGCCGCCAAGGCCGCGCTGGCCGCCAACACCGTGACCTGGGCGCGCGAGTTCGCGCCGTTTGGCATCCGCGTGGGCGCCATTGCGCCGGGCATGGTGGAGACGCCCATGACGCAGGGCATGAACCAGAAGGCGCGCGACGCGCTGGTGGCGAACATCCCGGTGGGCCGCATTGGCGTCCCCGAGGACATCTGGCTGGCGGTGCGCTTCATCCTGGAGTGCGACTACTTCAACGGCCGCACCATCGACGTCGACGGCGGCCTGAGCATGTAAGGGGCTGCATCAAGATAGGTTGCCCATCTGGTCCTGATCGCCTCCAGTGGACCACGACCTGGAGTGCGGCGGGCCCTCGCCGCCCTGGTCAGCGTCGATGGGTTTGGACAACCGTCAAGGCTCCACGCGCCACGAGACAACGCCTCGCCCGACGTCCTTGAGTCCCAGGGCGGTTCGGCCCGCTGTGAACGCACTCGGCGCTGGCCAGGGCGGCGAGGGCCCGCCGCACTCCAGGTCGTGGTCCGCTCACAACGTCAGCAGGCCCACTGGGCATCTTGTTCTGACGCAGCCCCTAACACCCTCCGGCCTTGGGCGCGGACGACAACGCGAACTGGTCGCCGCACCGGGCGGGCTCTACCTTTCGTGCAGACACCCGCCGCGGAGGTGCCCCGTGCTCGCCACCAGCCTCTACACGTTGACGTTGCTGCTCTCGCCACCGCTGCAGACCACGTCGGGCGTGACGGAGCCCGCGCCTTCCGGGGTGACGCTCATCTCGGAGTTCGTGGGCGAGGGCTCGCTCAACGTGGTGGTGTTCCCGGAGCTGGAGCCGCCCGCGCGCCGCGCGCCGCCGCCCTCCCTGGAGCCCACCGGCGCGGAGCTGACGACGGAAGCGCCAAGCTGCGAGGCGTGTCCGCCCTGTCCCATGATGTCACCGAGCGGGATGGCGGTGCGCATGGAGTCGGGCTACCCGCCCTGCCCCTTTGGCGAGGTGCCGCTGTACGTGCAGTACGCCACGCCGTGACGGACGAAGGTCACGCGGCTCACTGGTAGCGCGAGCCACCGTCCAAGAGCGCGCTGACCATCCGCCGCGCGCCTTCCGCCACGTTCCGGAACAGGGCCAGCCCGTCGGCGCGACGGCTGGGCGGAGGCTTCTGCTCCGAGGGAGGCGGGTCATCCGGAATCTCCAGCACGCGACGCTCCGCGCGGGCCGGGGGCGGCGGACGGGTGGGTGCGCGCGCAGCGGCGGCGTGCCCCACCGGGGTCCGGTTCGTGGTCCGCGCGCTGCGCCCCGCGGCCGCCCCCTCGACGAGCGACATGGGCCAGAGGCACACCGCCGTGTCGTCGGGAGGACCATCCACGCACGCCGCGGGCGGCGCAGCGGCCACCCGTGAGTCCGCCACCAGCTCGTCGCCCACCAGCAAGCCGGTGCTCACCAGGCCGCCGCCCGCCACCACCGCCAACGCGGCAAACGCGGTGCGCAGCGGGGTGCGGGAGCCGTGACGCGCACGCGCGGCCAGCACCGCGGCGGGCGGCTGCAGGGCGGGCGTGGTGCGGAAGGCGTCGTCGAGCGGCAGGGGGGTGGCGACACGGGCGGCCGCGTCGGTCACCGTGCCGTCCACGCTCTCCTGGATCAGCCGGTGGAAACGCGCCTGCAGGTCCGCTTCCCGCTGGATGTCGTCGGCAAACAGCTCCTGCATCTGCGCGCCCACGCCCGGCGCGTCCAGCTGCCATCCGTGCGCCGCCATGACCTGGTCCAGCGCCGCGCCCATGGCCTCCGCGTCGGGGAAGCGGCCTTCCGGGGTGGGGGCCAGCGCGCGGTGGACCACCTCCGCCACGTCGTCGGGGACGGTGACGCCGCGGGTCTCCAGGCGCGGGAACTCCCCGGTCATCACCTCCGCCAACGTCTGCAGGTGCGACTCCGTGCTGCGCATGGGCTGCAGCGTGAGCAGCTCATGCAGCACCACGCCCATGGCGTAGAGATCCGCCGACTGGGTGAGCGCCCCGCCCAGCACCACCTCCGGGCTCAGGTAGCCGGGCTTGCCGCGCAGCACCCCGTCGCCGGTGAGCACGGCGCGCTGGGTGGCGCGGGCAATGCCAAAGTCCACCAGCAGCACCGCGCCCTCGTAGCCCACCATGATGTTCTGCGGGCTGACGTCGCGGTGGATGAGCCCCAGCGGGGCGCCGTCGTAGTCGGTCTTCTGGTGCACGTAGGCCAGGCCGCGCAGCGCGGCGCGCACCACGTGGAGGACGAACGGCACGGGGAGCCGCACGTCGCGCTCCCGCGCGTGGGCCATCACCCGACTGAGCGGCTGGCCCGCCACGTAGTCCATGGCCAGGAAGTAGCGACCGTTCTCCAGGCCCAGGTCGGAGACGCGGATGACGTTGGGGTGGTTGAAGGTGACGGCGAGCTTGGCCTCGTGGATGAGGAGGCGCACCGCTTCCGGGTCCGCCAGCAGGTGCGGGGCGATGCGTTTGATGGCCACCGGTCGGGAGAAGCCCGCGGTCCCCATGGCCACGGCACGGTGCACCTCCGCCATGCCCCCACTGGCCAGGTGCTCAAGCAGCACGTATCGACCGTATCTCTCCATGGGCTGCCCACGCGCGCCCTCGCGCCCGTCACGACTTCCGGTGCGCCAGGCTGCGCCCTTCCGGGACGCGCGCCTGCCTGTTCTACCGCTCACCACCGTCCACCACCGCTGTGCAGGTCGTCTTCCGCGTTGGTGTGGCGGGCCACCCCGTCCTGCGCTCCGTCATGGGCCCACCGCACCGCATCAACTCTCCAGGAGCCGGCGCACCACGTCGTGGAGAGCTTCCCGCTGCGGCGCGCTGGCGGTCTCGAAGCTGATCCCCATGCCCGGCTCCCCGCCCTGCCGCTGCCAGAGCACATAGCTGCGCAGCTGGATGACGGGCAGGCCGCGCGGCGGCTGGATGCGGGCCATGACCGGCTCACCCACGGGGAGCAGCTTGGCGCTGTGCAGGAACGCGCCGGACTCGCTGAGGCTGGCGGGGACCTCCAGGCTGCCGCCAGGGTGCATCACGGTGACGGCCACCGCGGTGGAGACGCGCTGCTTGCGCCGCACGCCCGGCATCCCGCTGCGCGCGGTGGCCAGCAGGCGGTCCACGGTCTGGCCCTCATTGGGCATGAACTCCACACCCACGCGCTTTCCCTCACCGCCGCGCTCGAAGGCCACGCGACCCTTGAGCAGCGTGCTCACCAGCACCGGGCCATCCAGGGCCACCGCCAGCTCCACCACGTGCCCGGGGGAGAGCGCGTGCGGCCCCGCCGCCACGGTGAGCCCGCCGAGGTGCCCGTTGGGAAAGTAGGCCTCCAGGAACGCCGCGCCGCTCTCCACGGCGGCCTCCAGCCGCGCCACCGGCCTGGCCGTGGGGACGAAGTAGTCCACCGCGCGGAGCATCATGGTGCGCTGGCGGGTGGTGGTGCGGCGCGGCGTGGGCGGCGCGGCGGAGCCCCAGCGCGGGGCGCCCGGCTTCTCCACGAACTCGGTGGCCCACTCGAAGCTGGTGTCGGCGAGCTTCTGCACTTCCTGCGGCCAGGAGGAGGCCACCGGGGCGGGCTCGGCCGCGGCGGCGGGCGGGGTGGGGGTGCGCTCGCCGGGCTTGGGGAAGCTGCCGCTCCGACGCTGGACCGGCTTGGGCGGGGTGCCCAGGTACTCCTTGATCTTGGCGTC
>JBFMGU010000317.1:0-11374 GCA_040752415.1 Myxococcota bacterium | reverse complement strand
GTTCGGACATGAGCCGCGCCGCGTCACACCGCGCACGGACATGGCCTTCGTGTGCTGAACGCCACGGATTGACCCTTGACCAGCCAGCCCTGCCTCAAGCGCTCCCAACGCGCTTCTTTTGGGCCTAATCCAACGCGTCGCGGTTGCCTCTGCCTGGGATCCGGGTGATAGAGGCCGTGTTCCCACCTTTCCCTGCACGAGGCGCCATGAAGACTCCTGTCATCTGCCTGGCATCCCTGATGTTGCTCGCTCCCGCCTGCAAGAAGGAGGAAGGCGCGCAGCCCACCACCACTGCCGCGGCACCGGCCAGCCAGCCCGCCGCTGCGCCGCCCACCGCTGCGGCGCCCACCGCTGCCGCGCCGGCCGCGCCCAAGCCGGGTGCGCCGGAGACGCCCACGGACCTCAAGGATCCGCAGGGCGTGGAGACCACTCCGTCGGGGCTGAAGTACCGCGTGTTGACGCCGCCCGCGGCTTCCGGTCCGCGGCCCCAGCCCACCGACCGCGTCACGGTGCACTACAGCGGCTGGCTCGAGGACGGCACGCTCTTCGACAGCTCGGTGACGCGCGGTCAGCCCGCCACCTTCCCGCTCAACCGCGGCATTGCAGGTTGGACCGAGGGCGTGGGGTTGATGAGCGTGGGTGAGAAGCGGCGCTTCTGGATTCCCTACCAGCTCGCGTACGGCGAGGCGGGCCGTCCGCCCAAGATCCCGCCCAAGGCCACGCTGATCTTTGACGTCGAGCTCATCAAGATCAATTGAGCTCTCCTGGCACACGCGCGGCGGTCCCATGACTGCGTGCGACGGTCGTGTTAGCCACAGCCTCGCATGACCGAGGTCCTGGCCCATTCCTCCCTGGACAGCCGTCGCTTCAACCTGCGGATCTACCGCGGCGTCGTCGACACCGTGCCGCGCGTGGAGCAGGCGCTGGCGGAAGGGCGTCGCGAGCGCGCGGACTTGCTCATCCTGCGGACGCCGGCGCAGCTGCTCAACGTGGTGCACGCGTGGGGGCGCTCTTGATGGACGCACTGGTCCCGCCACGAGGGTCCCACCCTCACTCAGGGCTATGTCGTGATAATCGTGATGTCCTGATCATCGTGACATGAGCCGGAAAGGGCCCCCGGCCCGCTGGGCAGTACTGCTCATCCGGAGTTGGTGACGTCGTCGCAACAGCATCCCCTGGTCCCAAAGGCGTTGGGAGGGCGGCGACGGGCGGCCGGGCGCGGACCCCATGCGGTCATGGGGACTGGCATCGCTCTCGACCGCTGCCCGCAACGACGCCCGGAAACACCGGGACGCCGAGACACTGCGCGCCACCGCCACGCCCAGGGATGCCTGCGGTGCTTGGTGAGGCGTGAGCCCAGGTTGCGCATGAACCCGTGCGTGCCGTGCTCCGCGGTGCCGTAGACAACGTCGGTGTCCGCATCCAGCCGGGCCAGCAGCTTGGGAATCTCCTCTGGCGGGTGCTGCAGGTCGTCGTCCATGGTGACGATGATCTCGCCGCGCGCCTCCCGGATGCCGCACAGCAGCGCGTTGTGCTGGCCATAGTTGCGCATCAGGCACGGCCCGCGAATCCAGCCGTGGCGCGCCGCCAGCTCGGTGATGACGTTCCAGCTCCCGTCGACGCTGGCGTCGTTCACCAGGATGAGCTCATGCCCGTCCGGCGCCACCGCGGCGAGCACCGGCGCCAGGCGGTCCACCAGCGGCGGGAGGGACTGCTCGCTGTTGTAGACCGGGATGATCACCGACACCGAGGGCATGCACGTTGACTACACCGACGGCGCACCGCCTGGAAATGCCCTTGATCCCGTCCCGCGGCGGACGACATCATCAGGCGCCCAGGTGGTCCCACCATGCCCATTGCAGAAATCATCCGCACCCGCGGCGTTCCCGTCCACGTCTACGCCGACGAGCTCGAGCCTGGCGCTCGTCGCCAGCTGGTGGACCTGGCGGAGAGCGGCATCGTGGTGGGCTTTGTGGCGGCCATGCCCGACGTGCACTTTGGCAAGGGTGCCACGGTGGGGTCGGTGTTCGCCTCCGGGCACGCGGTCTGTCCCAATGCCGTGGGCGTTGACATCGGCTGCGGCATGGCGGCGGTGCCCGTCCCCGAGCTGAAGCGCGCGGAGCTTTCCGAGGACGCGCTGTGGGAAATCCACCGGCTCATCAAGGAGCGCGTACCCACCGGGATGGCCGTGCATGACAAGCCCGTGGAAGCGGAGATCCTCGACGACGCCGACCGCACCCGGTGGCTCTCCGGCCAGCTCAACCAGCGCGTGGCGTGCTCGCTGGGGACGCTTGGCGGTGGCAACCACTTCATCGAGCTGGTGTACGACGATGACGACGCGGTGTGGGTCATGCTGCACTCCGGCAGTCGCAACATCGGCAAGGTGACCGCGGAGCACTACAACGAGCTGGCACGTCAGCAGATGAAGAAGCGCAACGTGGCGGCGCCCAACGCGGACCTCAACCACCTGCTCATCGAAAGCGACGAGGGCCAGGACTACCTGCGCGACATGAACTGGTGCCAGCGCTACGCGGCCGCCAACCGGCACCTCATGCTGATGGCGGTGGGACGCGTGGTGCGCCGGGTCACCGGCCATGCTCCCGACGAGAGCAAGGCCATCAACATCCACCACAACTACTGCAATCACGAGAAGTGCACCTTCACTGAGCCGGCCACCGGCAAGGACGTGACCATGCGCCTGTGGGTCACCCGCAAGGGCGCCACCAGCGCGCGCGAGGGGCAGCACGGCATCATCCCCGGCTCCATGGGCACCGGCTCGTTCATCACGGTGGGGAAGGGCAACCCGCACAGCTGGCAGAGCTGCAGTCACGGCGCGGGACGGCTGCGCAGTCGGACGGAGTCCATGAACACCATCTCGCAGCGGGAGTTCGAGGACGCCATGAAGGGCATCGTCTGTGAGACGTGCAAGGAGCTGCGCGACGAGGCTCCGCAGGCCTACAAGGACATCACCCGCGTCATGCAGCAGCAGGCGGACCTGGTGGACCCGGTGCGTCGCCTGCTCCCGCTCCTCAACGTCAAGGGCTACGACAAGGCGCCGTGGAAGGAGAAACGTCGTCGACGGTGATCAGCCGTTGTCCACCGGTCCCTGCACCTGCACGAAGCGCTGGGCCTCAGCGGTGGAGTCGTCAGGGTCGGTGAGCGTCACCTGGATGAGGACGTGGTGGCCCTGCAGCGTCTGGATGTCCACGTCCTCGTCCAGCTGCACACGCAGGTTCTTGAGCACGCAGTAGCCGCCTTCGTCGCGGTCATAGGTGAAGGGCACGCGACGTCGGGTGAGGATGACCTGCTGCGCCGGGTTCTCCAGGTCGGTGACGGTGAGCTCGGTAATGGTGCCCGACTGGCGCAGCCCCTTCATGCGCACGCCCACCCAGATGTGATGACCGCCCTGCGGGCCCTTCTCCCAGGTCATCACCGTGTTGTCCTCGATGTCCATGTACACCCCGGCGCCGCTGCCCACGGTGACGCTGGTGGCCTCGTCGGGGGAGCGCTTGCAGTCATCCGGCGTGAACGGCCCCGCGTCCGCCGCGGGCGTGGGCGGTGGCGTGGGCGGAGGCGTGGAGGTGGTCAGACATGACGTCGTCAATCCCATCAGCAGGAGCCCTCTCATCCGTCGGACCATGCGTCCTCCCATGCCATGCTGGCTAGCAGCGCCAGGTTGCCACCTGCAAATCCGAACCTGTGATGCGCGGGGTCATCAGAGGTGATGCCCTGACACCGCAACTTTTTCCCTCGGCCGCCGCTTCCGACGAGCTTGGACGCGGCGCAACGCGTCTGGCAGGATTCCTGCGTTCCATCATCGTGCCAATGTGCAAACCAGCGAGGTGAACGATGCGGCTGACGTGGACCATCTGCCTGGGTGTGGTGTGCGGTGTCTCCGCCATGCTCCTTCCCCAACGGGCCCTGGCGTGCGGCGGGTGTTTCATCCCCATCTCCGAGGAGGGCACCGTGGTGACCGGCCACCGCATGGCCATCTCCATCTCCCCCTCGCAGTCCGTGTTGTGGGACCAGATTGAGTACGACGGAAACCCCGCCGACTTTGCCTGGGTTCTCCCCGTCACGGAGGGCGCGCGCATCGAGGTCTCGACGGACGCGTGGTTCGAGGTGCTGGAGGCCGCCACCGCGGTGCAGGTGTCCTCCCCGCAACTCAACTGTTCCGGTGGTGGTGGCCTCCCGTTCTTCGGCTGCGCCAGTGCCGGGGCCTCGGATTCCCTTGCCGCCGAGCGAGCGGCGGGCGGTGGCGTGACCGTGCTGCACGAGGGCACGGTGGGACCGTACGAGACCGTGACACTGCGCTCGACGATCCCCGGCGCCCTCGTCGATTGGCTGCAGGGCCACGACTACGCCATCGACGAATCCATCACGCCGGTGATCGACTCCTATGTGACCGACGGGTGGGACTTCATCGCCATGCGGCTGCAACCCGGTGCCAGCGTGCGCCAGATGAAGCCGGTGCGCGTGGTCTTCCCCGGGCCCACGTTCTCGTTCCCATTGCGCATGGTGGCCGCGGGCACGGGTGCCAACACCGCGCTCACCATCTTCGTCATCGGTGAGGGGCGCTGGCAGGTGGATGGGTTTACCAACACCACCGTCGACATGAACAACCTGAGCTGGGACTTCAACAACGGCCGCTCCAACTACACCGAGCTGCGTCAGCAGGCGCTGGAGACCAATGACCGTCGTGGCTGGCTCACCACGTACGCCAAGCCGGGCACGTTGCTCTCCCCGGTGACCCATCCCGTGCTCGGCGGCCAGATCGCCTACTCCACCGACGACGGTCGCTTCGAGAGCACCATTGCCAACGCGTACATCTCGCAGGGTTTTTCCAATCGCGAGGAGAATGAGGGGGAGTGGAATTGTCGCGAGATGTTCAATGAGTTCGCCAACCGCGACGACCTGGTGGTGGATACCTGCACGGCCGACGGTGGCTGCGGCAACGCGGGCGCGGGGGAGATTGCGGCGGACCAACTGAAGTGCGGCAAGCTCGACGACGTGGCCGCGGCCCTGGTGGGCATGCACCCGCGCGCGGTGTGGGTGGGGCGTCTGGAGGCCAACCTGCCGCGTGAGGCGTTCAACATTGACCTGGCGTTGCAGGCCGCGTCCACCCAGGAGCCCGTCGAGAACCTGGTGCAGGCCCAAAAGGCGGAGAACCCGCCGTGCCCGGTGGCCGGTTCCCTCGAGGACAACGCCACGCGCCCGCCTCCGTCGACGGACCCGCTGGCACCGCTGGTGTTGCTCGTTGTGATGCTGGCCATGGCCATGGGCGCCGCGCGCCTGGTGGTCCGCCCGGCCACCGCCAACTCCTGACGCGACACACGCGCTGCGGTATGACCTTCCTGGTTGCGGGAGGTGCCTCCATGTTGCGCGCGGCTGGTCTGCTGGTCCCGGCGTTCCTGCTCATGGCTTCCAACGTCACGGCACAAACGCGTCGCCCGGTGGGCGTGGGCGCTCCGGCACCCCAGGCGCAACCCACGCCGACGCCACCGCCAGCACCGACGCCACCACCGCCCACGCATCCCTACCGGCCGGGTCCGTGGTCGCCATTCCTGGGACCGTGGAACGCGCAGTCCTGGGCCACCTGGGGACATCCCTTCTGGTCCGCCTGGGGACACCCGCTCTACGCGTATCCCATGACGACGTGGAACCTGGATGCTCCATCACCGCCCGACCCGTCGCCGGCCCCCGTGGTGCGCGGTGAGGCTCCCGTCGGAGAACGCGCCGCCTACGAGCAGTACGCGCTCAAGAAGCTGGAGGTTTCCCGGCAACGCGTGGCGGAGCTGCGACAGCGCGCGTCCTCCCTGCAAGGCGCCGAGCGCACGAAGCTGGAGCTGCAGATCTCCGACGTGGATGCGCAGCTGGCAGCGGCTTCACAGCTCCTGGAGGTGGTGCACGCGGCGGATGCCACGTCGTGGCGGCAGCAGCGGATGGCGTTGGATGATGCGTTGATTGGCGTGGGAATGGCGCTCCTGCAGGCGGAGGGGCCGTACTGACGTCGTCACCGTTCAGTAGCGACCGAATCCCGAGATGCGCGCGCTGTCCAGCTTGACGCGGCGACGCGCCACCTGGTCACCACTGTTTCCCTCGATGGTGTGGATGACGCCGTTCTCAACGCGCTCCACGATCCCGACGTGGCGGCCCGCGCTGGCGTTGGCGCCGCCGCGGTCCTTGAAGAAGATGATGTCGCCGGGGCGCGGCGTGTCGGTGCCGGCGGGAACGAACTTCCCGTGCGCCTTGGTGGTGTCCTCCATGTACTGCACCCAACCCAGCTTGCTGGCATTGCCCGGCAGCGGCCTTCCCGTCTGACGGAAGCACCACGCCACGAAGTTGGCGCACCACGGCTCCTGACGTCCCGCCATGTAGCGCTCCGACGGAATACCGTCGTTCTTGCCCGTGGCCTCCCGCACGCCAACCTGCGAACGCGCCATCTCCAATGCCGCCGCCGCGGTGTGTCCGGGTGGGCACGGCGTGACGGGCGCGGGCACCTCCGGCGGCAGCTTCTTGGCCACCGTGTTGCCGAACGGACCCTGTCCCGCGTGCGGCCCGGTGGCGTCGGGCTTGACGCCCAGGTGACTCGTCACCACCTTCTGCATCTGCTCGCCCTGCTTGCCTGACGACGTCACGAGCTGCTTGGCAACCGCATTGTCCGCCGCGTGCAACGCGGGCCGAACCGAGGCGTGCGTGGCCTGCGGCTCCTGCAGTGCCCTGGTGAGCGCGGTGATCGCCCCCATCAGCGGCGCCAGGTCGGGGCTCTCCGACGAGGTCCGCGGTTGCGCCTGGGTCTCCAGCATGGCCTCCAAGGCACCGGCCGCAGCCAGGAACAACACCTCCGCCATGCGCGCCAACGCCGCGGAGCCGGGGCCGTACATCTCGTCGAGGTTCGCGTCGAGCTCCGCGGGCGTGAGATAGGCCTCGGCGGTGACCCCAAGCTGCGCGTCGACGCCGGCGTGCAGGGAGACGCTCGTATCCACCGCCACGTTGAGATTGCCGGTGGTGCCCATCTCCGCCGGCCGCGCTGCGCCGTCCCGGGCCAGGGCCTTGCGCGTTCCGTCGTCGATCTCCGGGGCCAGCAGGCGCAGCGCCTCGGTGGCGGCCTGGCTGAGCACCTCCACCATCTCCGTGGCGGCGGGTGTCGGCGTGGGTGTGCTCGGGGCCACCGTCGAAGGCGTCTTGGGTCCAATGCGGGTCATGCTCCCTCCTTCGTCAGGGCTTCATGATGCCCTTAGCGGTTCATCGCCTCAAGGCGGCTGATGGCTTCCAGCGGCGCAATCACAATGACGTGGTCATCTCCGCGCAGCACCACGTCGCTGCTGGGGTTGACGTCGGTGGCGCCGCCGCGCATGTGCATCACCACGTTGACCTCCTTCTCCGCCTGCAGCTCACCCACGGTGTGGCCAATGAGGCGTGAGTCGGGTCCCAGGCGGAGGTCGGCAATCTGCAGGCGCTTCCCGGCCAGCTCAAAGGCGTGGAACACGTTGCGATTGGTGGCGGCGGCAATGAAGTTGGGCGCGGCGCAGGAGCTGGTGGAGATGGCCGGCATGTTGAACGCGGTGGCCACCTTGCTCGCCAGTGTGTCGTCGAAGAGGCGGAGCACCACGCGCACGTCGGGATTGATCTCCCGCGCGGTCAGCGCGGCGTCCAGGTTGGCAAGATCGTCGTCGGTGGCCAGGATGACGGCGCGGGCCTTCTGGACGTTGGCCTGCTCCAGCGTCTTCCGCAGCCGCGACTCGCCGATGATGATCGGGAAGCCGCGATCCATGAGCTCCGTGACCAGCTCGTTGTCGGCGCGCTTCTCAATGGCCACCACTTCTTCCTTGAGCGCCAGCAGGTCCTGGATGATGCGGTAGCCAACCTTGCCAACCCCGCACACCACGATGTGGTTGCGCATGGTGGATGCTTGCATGATGTGCCACTCCGGCAGCTTCTGCTTGGAGGTGAAGACGAAGTAGCCCAGACGCACCACGGAGTCGGCCACGGCGCCCAGGCCCAGGATGGGAACCAGGAAGAAGAACGGCTGCAGGTACCACTCCGACGGGAAATCCACGATCCCCGTCTCGAAGAAGATCATGCAGAACACGGCGTAGCAGGCGCGGCCGTAGCTCAGCTGTTGTTGGTGGTAGGTGGCCTGCAGGCCCAGCCCGCCCAGCAGCACCAGCGACGAGAACACTGTCACCGACGCACGGAACTCGCGCGCGAGGAACCGCAGGTACTTGTACCAGGCGTACAGCGTCCGCCCCAACCGCATGCTGCGCTCCGTCGACGACGCATCCATAGGCACCACGTTTGGGGGCGGCCCGTCAACCGCTCGGGGAAGTCGGCCGGGTGAGAGGTGCGCTAGATTGGGGGCATGTCCCGTCTTTCGTTGCGCCCGGTGGTGGCCCTGACGTGCTCGGTTGCGCTGGGCTGCGCGGGTGGATTCACGTCGTCATCTTCCAGCAGCGGTGAACCGCCGAGCCCGCCGGTGGCGCAGACGGTGGATGCCCAGGGCGCCACGCTGGTCGCGGTGGAGAACCGGTATGGCGTCAACACCATCCTCGGTGAGTCGCGCACCGACGTGCTGGTCACGCCCCTCCTGCAGGCCACCCGCGACAGCTCCCGCGCCCGCCTGCACGAGGTGACGCTGCGCGCGGAGCGCAAGGACGGTCGCGTGGAGGTGGCCACCATGGTTCCCGCGGACCTGTCCGACGTCACCGTTGCGCTGGAGCTGCGGGTTCCCGCCTCTCTCCCGTGGGATCTGACCGCGGCTGGCCACGGCGTGGTCCTGCGCGGCTTGAGCGGTGGCGGCTCGGCGCAGACGGCTTCCGGCGACGTCGAGGGACGCGAGATGACGGGCAACATCACGCTCGCCACTGCCAACGGCTCGGTGCGACTGGAGACCACGGTGACGTCGGGAGATGCGGTGGTGGTGGACAGCGGCGCGGGGGACATCTCACTGGTGATCCCCGTCGACACCAACGCGTCCCTGACTGCGTCGGCGGGTGGGGGCATCACCATTCGCAACCTCACGTTCTCCGGCGTGAACACCGGCACGGAGGCCAACGGCTCCTTCGGCGCGGGTGGTGGCTCCATCGAGTTGACGTCGAGCGCGGGGGCCATCCTGGTGGAAGGCGCCAGCACACCCGACGGTGGAGCGGGCTGATGGCGGACACCGCGTTCCTCAACCGGCTCAAGAAGAACGTGGCGCACCGTCGCAAGTGGGCCGCGAAGTACGACCTCACCGCCTACCGCGTCTACGACCAGGACATCCCGGAGTACCGCTACACCGTCGACGCGTACGCGGACCATGCCTACGTGGTGGAGTTCCGACGACACGGCGTGGGCGAGGAGCAGCGGCAGGAGGTGCTGGTGGCGGTGCAGGAGGTGATGGGCATCCCACCGGAGCGCATCCACACCAAGACCCGCGAGCGGATGCCCTGGGGTCGCGCCCAGTACGAGAAGCTGGCGAGCTCCGGCCAGCGGCTGGAGGTGCGCGAGCAGGGCCTGCGTTTCCTCGTTAATCTCGTCGACTACCTGGACACCGGCCTGTTCCTGGACCACCGCATCACCCGCGACATGGTGCGCAAGGAGTCGCAGGGAAAACGCGTGCTGAACCTGTTCTGCTACACCGGCTCGTTCACGGTGTACGCGGCGCACGGTGGTGCCTCGGCGACGACGAGCGTGGACCTCTCCAACACCTACCTGCAGTGGGCGGAGGACAACCTGCGGCTCAACGGGTTGTGGGGCCCCACGCACCAGCTGGTCCGTTCCGACGTCACCCGCTGGCTCGGCCAGGTGCGTGGGCAGGTCTACGACCTCATCGTGATGGATCCGCCTTCATTCTCGTCGTCGGCGAAGATGGAAGGCACCCTGGACATCCAGCGCGACCACGTCCCGCTCATCACCGGCGCGCTGGCGCTGCTCCGTCCGGGCGGCGTGTTGTACTTCTCCACCAACTTCACGTCGTTCCAGTTGGATGAGCGCGTGTTCGCCGGGATGACGTGGCGTGAGCTCACCCCCGGATCCATCCCCGACGACATCCGCAACAAGAAGATCCACCGCTGCTGGCGCGTGGTGCGGTGATGATGTTCAGCGATTCGTCGGCGGGACGGGGTAGGCCACTCCGCTTCGCGGGCCTGGCTGGGGCGCCAGGTTCAGCGTGGCGCTGGCGGAACACGACACGCCTCCACCTTCCAGGAACCCCTCGCCCTTGATCCAGCCGGTGAGCCGGTCGCCCTCGATGCTCTCGACGTAGACCTTGCCGCTCGTCAGCGTGCAGACGCCCCGCTCCTCGTCCAACCAGAGCCCGCAGGCGTTCTCGTCGGCGTCGCCCTCGTACCATGCGCCGGGCTTGTGGGCCTGGGCGGGGTTGCGGGGTTGGATCTTGAAGGTCGCGGGGAGGTCGTTCTCTCTCAGCGTGGGACCCACGTTGCGCCCTTCCTCCGTGGTCAGCAGCTCACAGTGGAAGCCCGGCTCCCCGTAGTCCGGCATGTCTCCCGTGCCTCCCCAGATCTGCATCTCGTCGGAGGCGCCATCCAGGACGTCGTCACGCTGCCAGGTTCCCGTTGCGGTGGATTCCTCCAACGTGTTCACGATGACCCTGGCCGCACCCAGCTCCCCCGCCGCCTCCTCGGTGCTGGCGCATCCCAGAAGTCCACCCAACAACAACGCGAACCCACCGTGCACAAATGCGCGTCTCATCGGTCGTCACTCCTCATGGTTAGCCACCCGGGGGCGAACGCTAACTAAGCGATCTGCAAAACGCAACGTTCACGTCGGCGAACCCGTTGTGCCCAAAACGACCAGCCTTCTTGGCGCAGTTTGAATGCGGTACCATCGGGCGAAATGCGCAAACCGAGCGACCCCAACCCCCTCCATGCCAGCAGCGAGCCTGGGCGACGCATCACCATCCGCGTCCCTGGTGCCACGCGCGCGCCCGGGAACGTGCAGGTCTTCCAACACACCGGCGGTATGCAGCACTTCACGGTGCCGGAGGGCGTGACCTCGTTGTACGTGAAACTGTGGGGCGCTTCCGGCGGGAGCTCCGGCCGGTCAGCGGAGGTGGCGCGTTGGCCATGCACGCGGCGTTGCCGGTGACGCCCGGGGAGACGCTCGACGTGATTGTCGGCGGCGCGGGTCAGTTCCGCCCCGGTTTCGTGCCCGGCGGATTCGGCGGCGGTGGTCACGGGTCCAACAACGCGCAATGGGCGTGGGCCGGCAGCGGTGGGGGTCGCTCCGCGCTGCGACGAGGGAAACACGAGCTCATCACCGCGGGGGGCGGCGGCGGGACGGGCTACGCCACGGCAACCGGCGCAGGCGGTGGTGGCGGCGACCCCGGTGGCGACGGAGAGGGGCGGGGAGCGGGAACCGGCGGGAGCGCGGA